>JBJMEA010000127.1:0-76693 GCA_045809625.1 Nitrososphaera sp.
AGGAGCTATGACACCACCACCACCACCACCACTAGCAATACTACCATCATCACTACCACCATCAGTAGCAACACTACCACCATCAGTAGCAACACCACCACCATCAGTAGCAACACCACCACCATCAGTAGCAACACTACCACCACCACCACCACCAGTAGGAGGAGGAGCAGGAACAATAACTACACCAACAACTACGATTCCTAGTAATAACGTCACTGCCTTACACGTATATGACAATTCTACAATGGTACTTGAATTCGGAAACGGTACTACTCTGGCATCGCCATACAGTAAAGTTTGGAGGATTTCGTTCTCACCTGCAAGTAACCAAACCATTGGTAACATACCCCCAGGATTAGGTGCACCACCAGGCGGAGCAGCAGCAGCACCACCATCGGGAGGTGGAGCAGCAGCAGCACCACCATCGGGAGGTGGAGGTGGAGCAGCACCACCATCGGGAGGTGGAGGTGGAGCAGCAGAAGAAGAACAGCAACAAATGATGCCGGGTGAGGAAGAACAAATGATGCCGGGTGAGGAGGAGCAACAACCAATGCAGCAGGGTGAGGAGGAGCAACAATAACTGCAGCAACAGTACCCACACAAGATCAACAACAGGTGAAGATACTACTCCAGTGACAACAACAGAAGAAGAGGAAAAACAACAAGCGAAGAAGGGGAGTAAGAGTATGAAGCAGATACCCCAACATCAACTTTCAACTTCAGGAGCAAATAGTCGGTAGATGATGATCTAGGTCAGAGGTAGATGATAGAGTGATAGAAATTGATATAATGACATAATATTAGATCTTCATCTAACTATTTCTTCTACTGATGCTCCTATATCCTATGTTACAAACCACAACTAAATGAAATGTTTGAATTGTGTCCAACTGACTGCAAGCTAGGCAAATGTTATTGTCACCTAAAAGTTTGTAAAATGCCTTACTGTCAAACCATGATGTGTGCGTCTATTACTTCAATGGCATATCTAAACTTGGGGTCGAGGATGTGAATTAATGCTTCCAATTTCTTAAAACTTCGTTTGCTGACGACGCAGTGATGGTGGAAGTTGCAACAAAAGAGCCAGAATCTTGTGAAGAAGAGGCCGCGCATCATATCAAAGAAATAGCGAAGTTCCTTTTCGGGGTCCGCAACAGCAAGTCGCTTTTCATGTGTTCTTTCTCTATCCAATCAACCTTCACAGATTCTTCAGTCAATTTTCTTTGTTTTAAGACTGGCAGAATCTTATCCATAATTATGCTATCCGGGTCTGCTGCAATATCAAATGACACCGCTAGAACTGCCAGATCTGGATGATGGCATCATCTAGCGGAATGCTGGTCCCCTTTAGCCTGTTGTATAATGCAAAAGTGTAAATCACATCTCCCAATTTTGATTCATAGTCTTCCCTGTTTTTCATGTGAAGGACAGTTTTTCATTATATTGTTCTCAAGCTCTTCTTCGTTTAGCAGAGGGACAAGCCCTTCTCGTAATTTATAGGCAATCAGCGTTCTCATGTTATTGGCAGTGGCTGCAAATCTAATTGATTTATCAAGCTCCAAGACTTGGTTGCAAATCTGCTTTACATAGGTGTAAGGAATTGAAGGAGATGACATAGAAGAAGTCATTAAATAGTTATGTCCCAGGACTTAATTGAATTTTATACTCTAACTATACGAGAGCTTGACAGCAAACATGTTAAAGATATAGTGAGCTATTTTCGACGATTCAGGCATCTATTCTTTGGAATACAGCCTCAAATGCATCGCAAGAGTGGCAATGATAATAAAATAAAGGGATAAGAAAACCCCATCTCAGAGATGCAAATCTTGCATGATTATTATAATTGCAATAACCACCCTGACGTTTTTCCGTTTTGCTGCTACTGGCGATTATGAAGCCAAATCTCCGTTAACACAGTAACATAGGTATTGACCAGTGCTCCCGATTCCATGCTGTCCCGATTTTTCTCTAGATCATTTCCAAGTGCCATCATAAAAGGCTTGGGCACCTTTAGGTACTCGCCCATGTAAATCAGTAGCGAGTAATACATGAGCTTCATTATTTCCGTGCTATCAGCACCCTCATTAATTTTCATACTCGACATCATGTTTGAAACTACAAGCGATAACTGAGGTGACAATAGTGCACGGTCTCCCTTGTCTGCAAGCCTGATTGCACCCATGTAAATTAAGTCCTCTATTGCGGCGGCTGTCTGCTCTAGGCGCTGGTGATCTTCTGACATTATTGATTGTTCTTGGTCGGCAAGCCTATTTTAGATTGGCTATCACTGAACGGTAGGTCGCAACAGAATCCGGATCAACTATCCCCTGTAATGTGTATGGCGTACCGTCTGAGAGCCTAATATCCATTGCAACTGCACTATATGGTATGTCGAATCGATCAATCACGCTTTGTTCAGAGGCATCAAAGAACTTTGTACATTCGCCGCTTTCATAGCATGAAAAGCCATAGATCCTCTCAACTCTTCTGTGTCCAAATCCGGCTGCTCTTCCACCTGCAGAACCAATCGATTCTTCCACTATTAAAATGAAAATATCATTTCTTCTTTTCTCGTTCAAGAAAACATCGTTCTCAGCTACAATGATCTTGCGTTGCGGAAGCTGTAAGAGGTAATCAATTGAATCAGACATCTCTGTATCAGGGTAGATAAGCAGTAAAATAATAATTATTTGCTCGGCCTCTTCTGATCTAATGAGCATTTTGATTATTGAAGCGAATACAGAAACAGGTGCAATTGATACGGTACATACTAGAAAAAGAATTTTTAAGGGAAGTAACTCATGTTGCTATTTCTGCTTGCAGCAGCTCGAATAGTCACAGTAGTGTTATTATTTAAGATGACACCTGGATATAATGGATTGTTTTGTGATAAATATATAATATCTACAAATTGCATGATTTAGCATGGTCAAGACTGCTTCGTCACCTCAAGTTCTCAAGACAGGTATCAAGGCACCAGATTTTACGCTAAAAGGTGTGGATAACATGATGCATTCGTTACGAGATTACAACAGCAAGGCAACACTTGTTGTCTTCATCTGCAATCACTGCCCTTACGTCATGGCAAGGATTGGGGACATCGTAGCTTTGCAAAGTAAATTCAATGTATCTGAGCTTCAGGTTATTGGGATAAATAGCAATGATCCAAATTACAAAGATGAGGGTTTTGACAATATGCGGATATTTGCAGATAAGTACAACCTCAACTTTCCATACCTAATAGATGAAACTCAAGGTGTTGCCAGAGCATATGGAGCAGTCTGCACTCCAGACCCGTTTCTATTGGACGCAGACCACAGACTTGTATTCCATGGCAAGATAAATGATGCCCTTGAACCTGATGCTAGACCTACAGTCCCGGTTATGGAGAACAATATTCGCAAGCTGCTAAGAGAGGAAAAGATAGAGAAGGACTTTGATCCTTCTATTGGCTGCTCAATAAAATGGAAGGACAGCTAGATAGTTAGCCGTACTGATAGATTACCCCTTTTTCTCCTCTTGGGTGATGCCAATCTGTTTCCTGAGAACAGGTTCCGCACTCAATGCATGCTTCATGCTGGAGCGTCACATCACCACCTCCTTCCATACTGTAGCAGAGCGTGGGGCAAAGCGTCACCATCTTTCTCATGAATTCAGATTTTGGGTTGAGCACTTTGATGTGAGAAATTCTATCATCGTCATACTTTAGCCGTGCTATGCGTTGAGCTATCGTTGGTATTGTAGGTTCATACGTTGCCTGAACCTGTCTTCCCTTCTTTTCTGCAAGTTCTATTGGGACCTGAACATAGGTCTCTTCCGATTCGACCAGCGGTAATAGTTTGTCATAGCCAAGGATGTTTGCAAAGCCGACGGCCAGCCCTCGTAGCGTGCCACTTGACATTAATTTGAATACCATGCCATAGCGCTGTCCGATGATATCCTTTGGCACGTCCCTTGCCGCGTCGAGAAATATCTTCAGATAATCCTTATCTATCTCTTTCATATCCCTTGTGTACGGGCTCTCCTCTATTGACTGGCTGTAGAATTCACCCATATACTGAGTGGAGAAATTCTGTTTATCGATAGCTCTTGCAACCGCGTTTGCTGCCCTTACTGCATCGTCAATGCCGACATTGAGACCCTCTATTCTTGGGCCGACAAAAACTCCTCTTCCAGCTGCATCGCCTATAAAGAGGATATTTTTATAATAAGGCTTTTTCATTGCACAGCGCTTGCCATCCGGCACCAATTTGGCTCCATATTCAAGCTCAACGTAATCAGTGACAAATTTCGTATCGTATTTTGTGGCAAGATCATTTTGGACAGAATCAAGCCTTGCTTTGATTTCCTCTTCCGATTTGTACTTGCCACTTTCGATCAGTCTCTTCTTTGCAGCGCGTGAGTGGTAGCTATCACGAAGATCATTCCATGTCTTTATTAATTTGCTAACTGCAAAACGAGTCCTAAGCTGTTCCTCCTTTGGAAGATTTTTATCTATTTCCTCTTTGATTGCTACTTGATCTTTGATAAATTCTGCAACTAGAGGATTCTTTAGCAGAGCATTTACCAGAGTATAGGGTTCTGATGGCCGATTCATAAGCGAGTCATAATGATAGACTGCACCTACAGAAAGAGTATCGAGGTTTGTATACAAAAATCCACCCCCGATATGGTGAAGTGTAACGTCTCCTGCAAATAAGTGAGCAGCACCCTCATCTGGTCTAATTCCGAACCGCTCTTCAATTATCTCTTCAGGTAACTTGACTATGACCTTTACACCTTGATATAGTTGCTCTGGTGTAAATTTTTCCCGCGCACCCGTCATTTCTGCAATTTCCGAGTTGACGCCATCTGCTGCAATTACTGCTTTTGCTTCAAAGGGCTCTATCTCGTCAGTTTCAACTACTGTCTTTTCATCCTGCCAGCTTAGCGAACGAACATGTACACCTGATACTATTCCGCCGCCTTGCCGCTCGGCACTTTCACTGGCCTGCTTTGCAAACCACCCATTCAGTCTATTGAGAAGAACAGAATAGCCAAAGTTTGCTTGATACTCGTGTGCCGCAGTCAGATTCATCGTAAAAACCTTGTCAAGATAAGTGGCGTGCAGCATATACTGAGTTATCTTGCGTTCTACAGGCAGATCTTGCAGAAATTCTGGATAAACATCTTCAACATTATATGACTTGCCATGCTTTGGTTTCTTGGAATACAGGATACCACCAGAGATATTCTTGCTGCCAGTCTTCCTACCTGCCTCAATTAAAATTGCTTGTTTATTCATATCTGACAGCTGCTTTAAGGCTGCAAGGCCGGCTGATCCGCCGCCAATTATTGCGACATCATAGTGCTCCATATTATTTTTTCTTCACCTCAATTGCCGGCCTCTGTTTTCTCAATTCCTCAACCAAGATTGGTATCACATCCTCCATTCTTCCCTTGATAAATATATCACATTCATCTTTAATCGGGGAGTTCTCATCAGGATTAATTGCTACTATAAAGCCAGACTCTTTCATGCCCGCAATATGCTGCATGGCTCCACTTATCCCTGCTGCAATATAGAGCAATGGTGCTACCTTTCGACCACTTGTTCCTATAACCCTATCAGGTATCATGTAAGTGGAGTTTGTGCCTTCACTTACAGAAAACGGCTTTTTTGATATTGGAAGCGAAATGCCAACTTCAGCTTCAATTTCTTTTGCAAGCTCGGCTACCAGCTTTATGTTCTGCTCAGGAGAATCCTTTACTCCCTTGCCAAAACTTACGATAGCCTTGTGACTATCAAAGTCGACTGCACTTTTCACTATTTTTCTATCAAGTACTCTTACTCGGAGATCATGCTCATCAAATTTTGGAATATAGTCAACTATTTCGCCTCGCCTTGATGCATCTCGTTCAATTGGAGCAAACACGCCAGGAATTATGCTACATGCTTGGGGGTGGTATTCACGCTCGTTGGCGGGGTTACGATTGTCAAGGCAAAGAATAGTAGTCCAGAGGAAGCCCGAAAAATCGGGTCGATACATTTCTAGCGTCTTTTCATATTTGATAGCTTGTCCTTTTGTCTTATGTTCATGTTTTAATTCCAAATCCTCGACGACAAGTTTGTTGATATCAGAAGCAAGTCCGGACTCGAGCTCTGCTAGAACTGTAGACGATAGATGCCTCCCTATGCTGTCTGCTCCAAAAAACATGTACCGCGGCTTTACAAATTCAGAGGCATTAGAAAACTTTGCTGCCAGCTCCCTGTTTCTAGCTATTTGGCTTATCACCTTCGTGTCGATAATGTTCCTCCTGGACCGAAGTTCAGGGCTGTCCGCATAGATTACATAGTCAGCCCCATAATAGATGAGTTCTTCACACAACTTGTGCACATTATGCCCAAGGACAACTGCGACCACTTTCTCATCAGAGGAATATTTCTTATTGAAGCCATCCATGAGCCGTCTAGCTTCACCTAGCATCTCTAGGCTGACGGGTACTGGCACGCCGTCATCATGTTCTATGACAACATAGAGGTGTTGGTACTTTGAGGTCATTATTTGATCACCATGCCCCCAAGTACCTCGTACATATTGGATACAACCTTAGCAATCTGGTCACGGTTAGTCCCATCTACAACTTCGGCTTTTCTACTAGCCTTTGCTTTTGGTATGCGTTCGACTTTGTAAACGATGGTTGGAGACCCAGGCAAACCAACTAGTTTTGGATCTATGCCTAGCTGCTGAGTATTTAAAACCTTCAAGAATTGCTTGTAATTTTCTGCGCGCAATTTTGCTTCTTTTTGATATTTTTCCAAAGCAAGCCTTTGTGACACTGTATTGAAAAATGCCTTGTATGATGGGTCGATAGATATGAAAACCGGAAGAGGCGCTTCGACTTCTTCAATGATGTCATAAAACCCTTGAAGGGAGATCAAGCGCCTTGCTCTCAAAAGTCGATTTTGAAGGTCAACACTATAATCTACTACATTACCAAGGAAGGTATACCCCAGCTTCCAAGCAGTCTGAGGCCCTGTTTGACCAGTCTCTCCATCAGATGCCCGGTGCCCAGAAAACACAATATCCACCTTCCCCCCTTCCACCTTAGAAATACCAGCACCAAGCACTTCAGCCGTGGCAAGGGTATCTGCACCTGCAAAAATTCTGTCGCTATATAGATGAAGTTCGTCAGCATCGCAGAGCAGCTGGGCTTGTTGCAGAGCGCTCTCTGCAATAGGAGGACCCATAGTCCCAACTGCAACTCGGGCACCGTATTTGACCTTAGCATAAAATGCTGCACTCGATGCAATAGCACTGTGAGGTCCAAGGATGCTCTTTGTTTCCGCACGATTTAGCGTGCCATCTGCATTGTAGCTGACATTTCCTTCGGAGAAATCAGGTTCTAATTTTACAATGACTGCAACATTGAGGTCTTTTGTTGTTGTAGTAGTAGTCGTCAATACCTATCAGATGCCTAATCCCCATGATTTGCTATCATTAAATTGTTTGCAAAGAAAGAGAGCTATGCAGCGACCAGTTTTTGAGGTGATAGTGACCTTAGCTCGTCATAGGCATCTCTCATGCGTTCATAGAAACAAGGCATCTTGGGTGGGAGCATAGTGTATGCAATGTAAAAGTCCTCTGCTTCTCTCATGTAACGCCTTACCTTATCATGCCCAGGAATGTGCCGGATGAATGACATATTGTTGAGCCTGTCTGCCAGCTTGATTACCTTAACATCGTATTCTGCGTCGCGGAGAATATCACAGTATTCCAGAAATCGCTCCAGTTGACGCTCTCTATCGGTTGCTCCTGCATAGTTTTCAAGGGGCCTTATCTTAAGTTCGCTTGCAATATCGCGGATCCTACTGCCAAACCTGTAAGTAAGATAGGCTTCAGATCCGTATGACTTGGATTCATGCACATTCAAGATTCTTTCATCATCTTCCATGATATCATGCAGGATTGCAGTCGCAATTTCTACACTTGTGATATTGCGATTAACTGAGCGATAATGCCGTACGACATCCATCGCGACCGGCCAAGTATGTGTTTCAAGGAACGGTGAAGTGCCATCTTCCCTCATTAAGCCAGCGTGAACCTCTTCAGCTACCTCAACTGCACCCTCAATATAGTCGTCCAGTCGCACTTTGCCCTCATCTTGTAGAAAATCCAAGAACTCATGTCTGTCTACTTGAGGGATGTCCAGACTGCTGCCCATAGATCTACATAGCACAATAGTATAACAAAAGTTATTCGGTAGAATCGTAAGAAAAATTCTTTATATAAATTCATAGGCCTTTATTGATACGGGAAAGGCAGTAGATAATGGACCAGTCAATAATTCAAAAAATAAAAGCAGCAACTGTAGCATTAGGCATACGAAATTATGATGAAGACAACCCAATAATGATCATTGGCAGTGGCTGCGTGATTAACACAAAAGGATATTTGCTTACTGCTGCACATGTTGTCAAGGCATGTCATGCTGAAATGAAAAAGCAGGCGGGTAATGGGAATCAAAAAGTCAGATTTGCTATGTACAGGAGACATCCATCAGGCTATGAAATTACAGACATCGAGAAATTTAGTTACTTTGAATGGGATCCTGAGGCATCTGCTGGCTCCAAAAATCTAGAGCTAGATGTGGCGTGTGGCAAACCCATTGAATCGCTAACTGGTTTTCCATTTCTCGAAATAAAGAACTTTATACAATTCAAAACTCTTGACGATATTCTCATGTGTGGGTATCCTGGCGGAGAACATACGTTCTCGATACAGCCGAGTCATGGTTTGGGAAGTCGATTTAACCCGTTACTACAGCAGGGAAGAATCTCCGGTCTGATGCCAATAGACGAAGCAAGTATACCAGATGGTTTCATCATTGATATAATTGGTACAAGTGGCTCTAATGGTTCTCCAATAATGGACACTGAGGGTAAAATTATAGGAGTTGCTTGCTGGGTTATACCATCTCCTCTCGTTCAAAGTGAAAAGGCACTTCCAAATGCTTACTCTCCCATAGGCTTGGTATATGCCTTAGGAAATAACAAATTTCTTCATTGGGTCCAAAGTGTGGTGAAAAATTATGATACAGGCGAAATGGATCCTCCAAAGGTGGCATCGATGCTATTGAAATTTTAGCATGCAGGTTACAGATAGTCTCTATCGGGAGTGTCTGTAATATTAGAGAAGTTGATGATTACTACAGAACTTTAACATTCCAGCCGCTGATGGGAATTAAGGGCGAGAGTTTTGGCACAAGGGCACTATCTTAGGGGTCGCGATACGAACAGTCGAGCGAGTATCTAAGAAGGTTCGGTCATTCTTGCATGGCATGCTAACAAAGTGGCGTACACACCGCAGTAATTGCAGAGTACAGTATGATTTAAAGAACATATCCTTCGGGAGATTTGCACAAGCTAGTATCATATAGCAAGTCTCATAGAGACTAGCATGACATAGACAGATTATAGTATATCTTTGATCTATTGCCAAAAAGAGCCCTTGATCTTATCTTTAAAGACAACGTCAAACTGTATTCTGCAAGATGGAACTGTCAGAAAAATGGTGGCAGGATAGGTTTACTAACACTGAACGGAGAGTATAAGTACAAGCATAACAAGGTGAGGCATTAGCCATATAAGCCCGTATGGAAAAATAGGTCTGCCAACAGTTTGCTTAGCAGTTCGACAGGTTTCACTCTGGCAAAAGATGCCTTTCCTCCCAGCGGAGACCAACCTGAAGCAATAGAACAGCTTCTAATGGGCGTACGCAAGGGTGGACGTCAGACCCTCCTTGGTGTAACTGGAAGTGGTAAGACATTTACAATTGCAAATGTCATTGCAAGTGCAAACAAGAATACGCTTGTGATTTCGCATAACAAGACCCTTGCAGCGCAGCTATATGCAGAATTCAAAGAGGTCTTTCCAAACAATAATGTAGGCTATTTTGTGAGCTTTTATGACTATTATCAACCGGAAAGCTATATCCCTCAGACAGATACCTATATTGAAAAAGACACTGAGGTCAACGACAAGATAGAAAAGATGAGGTTAGAAGCAACTGCGATGCTGATGTCAGGTGAGCCTACAATAATCGTATCTACTGTATCATGCATATATTCCCTCGGCTCACCAAAAGAGTGGGAGAAAAGCGCAATTTCAGTGTCAAGAGGAATGACAATTGACCGAAAATTGCTAATTCATAATTTTATTGAAGCGCGTTATGAGCGAAATGATATATCACTTGTGCCGGGCAATCTTCGCGTCAAGGGTGACACCATTGATATCATCCCAGGATATTCCGATGACATTATTAGAATCTCGATGTTTGGTGATGAGGTTGAGCGCATAAGTATACATGACCACGTCACTATGAAAAAATTGCGGGACGTAAATGCAGTTAAGATATTTCCAGCCAAGCACTACATAACTGATGATGACTCTCGTAACAGAGCTATTGCCTCAATCAAGCGCGAATTGGCAAATTGGCTTCCAAACTTGCCATCAGAACTTGAAAGGCAAAGACTTGCGCAGCGAACGAAATATGATTTGGAGATGATAGAGGAGTTTGGCTATTGTTCAGGAATTGAGAATTACTCACGTCACCTAGATGGGAGGGTACCAGGACAACCACCATACTGCTTGCTCGACTTTTTCGGTAATGACTTTTTGTTAGTAATTGACGAGTCTCACGTTACATTACCACAGTTGCATGGTATGTACAATGGAGACTATTCACGCAAAAAGATGCTAATTGACTACGGATTTCGTCTGCCAAGTGCATTTGATAACCGTCCACTCAAGTTTGAAGAGTTTGAGAAATACCTCAAGAATGTAATTTTTGTATCTGCTACTCCTAGTGCCTACGAATTAAAGAGTAGCTTACAGGTCATCGAGCAACTAGTACGCCCTACAGGGCTTGTAGATCCCAGGGTCGAAGTCCGTCCCACCAAGAACCAGATGGAGGACTTGATAAAAGAGATAAAGAACAGGGCAAAGAAGAACCAGCGGACGCTTGTCACCACAATGACAAAGAGAATGGCAGAAGACCTAGCTGAATTTCTTGCTAAAAACAATGTGCGTGTTCGCTATCTCCATTCCGAGATTGAAGGTCTTGAGCGTACAGAACTAATCAGACAGTTACGTCTTGGTGAGTTTGATTCGCTAGTAGGTATCAACTTACTAAGAGAAGGACTTGATATCCCTGAAGTTTCTCTAGTTGCTATCCTTGATGCAGACAAGGAGGGATTTTTGCGAAATACTACCAGCCTCATTCAGACGTTTGGCAGGGCAGCAAGAAACCTTGATGGTACTGTGATAATGTATTCAGACCATATTACACAGTCAATGAAGCAAGCAGTTGAAGAAACCGAACGGAGACGCAAAAAACAGCTAGAGTATAACAAGATGTACAATATAACTCCAAAGACAATAGTTAAGCCGATAGCAGAAAGCATTAAAGAAGTTGGAGATGTGGAAGTCGAGACAAAGTCGATGGCAAAGGAAGACTTATTCAAACTAGCTGTAGAGACAGAGGCAACCATGAAGAGATTTGCGGAAGAGTTAGAGTTTGAAAAGGCAATAATGTTTCGTGAAAAACTGGATAAGGTAAGAAAGGCGCTGGGTGAACCGCTGTTCTCAAAGGTGTCATAATGCATAACAAGATAATAATCAGAGGTGCAAGGCAGCACAATCTCAAGAATATCAATGTTGAAATACCAAAGAACAAGTTGGTAGTCATTACAGGTCTATCTGGCTCTGGCAAATCGACGCTGGCATTTGATACAATATATGCAGAAGGTCAGAGACGTTATGTGGAATCGCTATCGGCTTATGCAAGACAGTTTTTAGAATTAATGGACAAGCCTGATGTTGATTCAATAGATGGTTTGTCTCCAGCAATATCCATACAACAAAAGACGACAAGTAAGAACCCACGCTCGACCGTTGGAACTGTGACAGAGATTTATGACTATCTGCGTCTTCTATTTGCAAGGATAGGAGTACCCCACTGTCCCAAATGTGGTAGAAAAATAGCCAGCCAGTCAGCTGACTCGATCACAGAAACCATAATGAAAACAGCAGAAGGTAAAAATGTTATGATCTTGGGCCCGGTCATACAGGGCAAGAAAGGAACATATGAAAAATTATTCGATCAGATCAAACAGGATGGCTTCTCTCGCATCAGGCTTGATGGTGAGGTGACGCGGCTCGACGACGAAGAGGATGAGGAAGAAAAATCCAATTATCCAAGGCTTGACAGACAAAAAAAGCACACCATTGAAGTCATTGTAGACAGACTGAAGCCCTCAGCAGAGGAAAAGAGCAGGCTCTTTGACTCGATACAGTCTGCACTCAAGGTAGGTGGGGGAGTTGTTGTGGTTTCTGTAGACGACAAAGACACAATGTATTCGCAGAGAAATGCCTGTCCTCATTGCGGTATTTCACTCGGAGATCTCGAACCGCGAACCTTTTCATTCAACTCACCGTTTGGAGCATGTAAAGAGTGCAACGGACTCGGCATCAAAATTGAATTTGATCCAGATTTGATAATACCAGACAAATCAAAGAGCATAATAGAGGGGGCAATAAAGCCATGGTCGGGACACTTTGCAACATTTAGATCTGCGATGTTGCGTGATGTAGGCAGAAGGTTTGGTTTCGACCTGGCGACTCCTTTATCCAAGATGAGGCCAGAACAACTTAAGGTAATACTCTATGGCAGCGATGAGAGCATCCATTACAAGTACCAGTCACGTTATTCTGATAGCCGATGGGAGTATCGTGGCTCATTTGAAGGTGTCATACCAAACCTTGAGCGCATTTACCGCGAAACGGAATCAGAGTCAAAGCGCGAAGACCTAATGCAATTCATGCGGGAACGCCCTTGTGAGTTGTGCAGTGGTAGACGCCTGCGTGACGAAGCTTTGGCAGTCAGAATAGGTAGCAGGTCGATAATGGATGTATGTGATATGTCAATAGATGAGTGCTATCGCTTCTTCCAAATGCTAGAACTCACAGAAACTGAGCGTTACATTGCAAGGACCATACTGAAGGAGATTATGTCAAGACTCGAGTTTCTACTAAATGTCGGACTCAATTATCTAACTCTGAATAGAATGACTGCCACGCTTTCAGGCGGCGAATCGCAAAGAATCAGACTTGCGACCCAGATCGGCTCAAACCTGACAGGTGTACTCTACGTATTGGACGAGCCAACGATCGGCCTGCATCAGCGCGATAACATGCGGCTAATAGAGACGCTCAAGAAACTTCGAGATCTAGACAATACTCTCATTGTCGTAGAACATGATGAGGAAGTTATACGAAGCTCAGACTGGATAATAGATATAGGCCAAGGTGCTGGTAGCCACGGAGGAGCTATTGTTGCAAATGGCCCTCTTGAAGAGATTGTAAATAATCCTAGTTCTATTACAGGCGCTTTTCTGAGAGGCGATCAACGGGTTGTCCATAGACATGAACGAAGAAAGTCAAGCAAGTGGCTGATGGTTCACAAGGCATGTGAGAATAATCTAAAGTCTATTGATGTCAGGTTTCCCCTAGGCTGCATGACAGCAGTCACTGGAGTTTCAGGTTCAGGTAAATCTACACTTGTAAATGATATATTATTCAGAGCACTCTCCACACACTTTTATGGTTCAAAAGAAAGAGCAGGAAAACACGATAGGATATCCGGCCTCGAACATATAGATAAGGTAATAGGCATCGATCAGTCTCCAATTGGCAGAACTCCAAGATCAAATGCCGCCACATACGTCAATGCATTTACGCCCATACGGGAGCTATTTGCCAAGACACATCAAGCAAAAGAGATGGGGTACAAAGCTGGCAGGTTCTCATTCAATGTCTCAGAAGGGAGGTGTGAATCCTGTGAAGGTGGCGGATCAAAAAAGATAGAGATGCAATTCTTGCCAGATATCTATGTCACTTGTGATGAATGCAAAGGTAGACGCTACAATTCTGAAACACTTGCAATCAAGTACAAGGGCAAAAATATTTCAGATGTGCTTGAAATGACCATAGAAGAAGGACTAAAATTCTTTTATGCGATACCGGGTATTACTAAGAAGCTACAAACTCTAAGCGATGTGGGTCTTGGCTACTTGAAACTTGGACAGCCTGCAACGACGCTCTCAGGGGGTGAAGCTCAGAGAATCAAGCTTGCTGCAGAATTGTCAAAGCGTGACACTGGCAAGACAGTCTACATTTTAGACGAACCAACTACAGGGCTTCACTTTGCAGATGTAAGCAAGCTGTTAAATGTGCTAAAAAGGCTGGTTGACATTGGCAACACAATCATAATCATCGAGCACAATCTTGATGTCATATCGTCAGCTGATTGGATAATAGACCTGGGCCCAGAAGGCGGTGCGGCAGGTGGACGAGTAGTTGTTGCAGGTACCCCAGAGGAAATAAGTGAAAACACGAGCAGCTATACTGGCAGATATTTGAAACCAAAGTTGTCAGTTGATAGCTTGGTACTGCAGAGGACAAATCAATGACTCTGACCACTACAATTCTGAAAGAGAAGCGCATCCCAGAGCAGCCTGGCGTTTACATAATGAAAGATAGCGAAGATATGATAATCTATATAGGCAAGGCCAAAAATTTGCGAAAACGAGTCAGCACTTATTTCGGCAGGCAAGACCCCAAGTTAGGATGGAAGACTAGCAGGCTGGTTAGCAAGATCTCAGATATAGATTTTGTCGTCACGGATAATGAGATAGAGGCATTCCTTCTTGAATCCAATCTCATTAAGCGTTACAGACCGGTCTTCAATATTGAATTGAAGGATCAGCAACGCTATACATATCTAAAAATTACTGATGAACCATTTCCCCGTCTTCTAGTCGCCAGACGCAACAGAGCTGGAGAATTCACAGGGCCAAAAGGCAAAATTTATGGCCCATTTGTGCAAGGTAGTTCCAAATACCTGACTGTTGGTCTCTTGAGAAAATTATTCAAGGTCAGAGTTTGCAATAGGCTACCCAAGATACCATGTCTTCAGTACTTTATCAAGAATTGTGACGCCCCATGTATAGCCAACGTCATGCGGGAACAATATATGACGAGTATTTCAGCATTGCAAGATATACTTGAAGGTAAGAGCAATATCGATAAATTTGCTGAGAAAATGCATAGAGAGATGAAGAATGCATCAGAACTTGGCAATTATGAAAGAGCGAAAGACATTCGCGATACTCTCCATAGACTGAACAACCTGCGTATTAAACAAAAAATGGAAAAGGCCGTCAATCACAACCATGATGAAGAATACGTAAGTATTTTAAAAGATATCAAAAAGGGTGTAGCTCATGTAATGGCACTTCGTAGAACCCATGGCGTCATAAGCGATCGGAAAAAGTTCGAATTTGATTTAGTAGGCGATAACTCACTCTCCTCATTTCTCCTACAATATTACTCTTCAATCCCAATGATCCCGCGGTTTATCTATATCAATGAAGACCTTGAGGACAAACAGGTTTTAGAAATGTCACTTGAAAAAATATCAGGGCATAAGGTGACCATCTTCAATGTCAAAAAGACACTGACAAAAGATAAGCGGCAACTTATGGACCTAATCATGCGGAATCTTTCTATTTATATTGAAAAAGGTTATGATCCAGCAGTTGTGGAACTTAAAAATGCATTAAAGCTTGCTTCTATGCCCGAGGTCATTGATTGCTTTGACGTGTCAAATTTTGGAACTACTATTGCTGTTGGATCATGTGTTCGGTTTATCAACAGCAGGCCGAGTAAAACTTACTACAGGAGATTCAACATTAGAACAGTCGTAGGACAGAATGACTTTGCGATGGTAGGCGAGCTTGTTCGCCGGCGATATTCCTCTACAGGGGAAAAGATCCCTGATCTTGTACTGATAGATGGTGGACGAGGCCAACTTGGGGCCGCCATCTCATCCCTTCGAAGCTTGGGCGTTTCGGATGTTCCCTGTATCAGTCTTGCGAAAGAAAATGAAGAGATCTATGTGCAGGATTCCAAGGATCCGGTTGTGCTACCAAAGCATAACTCTGGCCTCAAAATGTTGCAACATGCTCGAGACGAAGCACACAGATTCAGCCTTGCATATAATGTCAAGCTGAGAAGATTACACTAATCAGTTCATGTCATTATATCAGATATATGTCCCTGATATCTTAATTAAGATAAAGAAAAAATAGTTTAGCGCCTATTGTATGTAAATTTTTGTCTTAACTAATGGTAGCCAGGGGTCTCTCTTCTTTCTTTTCGAAAGTCTCGATATTCTTAGCCTTGGCTTTTGCGCTGACTGTCTCTTTTTCCTTCATTTCCTCGTAGTTCCAGTCACACATAGTACTCCGGTTATGTGCAGTATAGTACATAAGACTAACCCATCAAATACAAGGCCCATATTAGAGAATGTTCTCTACATCCTTTATAAAATTATTCTCCATATTCTGTTGTTACATATGTGTAAACCCTTTAGCAGAATACGATTTATTTTACTTTTGGCACTGAAGAACAACAGGCTTCTATGACTTTAGACACTATCATTTAGGCCCAGCTTTTACCTTGGAGATGAAGATTATTTTATTCTCATTAGCACAATTCCAGTTATTCTTCCTTTACCATATAGAATGTTTGTAACATTTTGTAAATGAATTTTACATAATTCCTCAAAACTTTTTATTATTAATATAGATAGAAAAATATTTTAGGTTGGTCTAATACATGACAACATGGCCGACAACAGGAAGAAAGTCTTTCTTAACTTTGAGCTTAAATGCAGCGACCAAGGGCAGAACCGTATTATCAAGGCCATCGCAGACTTCAACCCAGAGATTCCAAATAGTCTCGTTGCTAACTACTCGGCGGAGTATGATGAAAGTGAGTCGCTAAATATAATCCAGCAATTGTCCGATGGGGGAATTCAGGTGGCAAAGACAGGCAAAGCTTTTGAATTGCAACTTGAAGCAGACAACTTCGAGTTTACACTGAATATTAAACCAAAGTATCAACGCCATTGGGGCCAGTCCTTTGTTGAGAAAATGGAAACTGCAAGGAAAAAGATGGGTTATGGAGTAGCAACAGGAAGCGATGTGACCTAGTTTGAAGTATCATAGTTGAAGGACATTTATCGTCTCCCATGATATGGATTAGCCAATTCATAATAACAAGTGACACAGAATGTGAGATCTGCACATTCAAGAGTTAGTTTCGCTATATTGCGATAGCACCCGGCTTTCTGTAAGAATATAATATAGTTGACAAATCAATTAGCACTGTAAGTTGCTACTTCAGGTAATTGCTTGTGTTATACGAACAACAACTACTATTATATCTAAAGGCACTTCACTTTGAAGTCAGAGACGGTAAATTGGTATAGACTTAGACTACACTGACTTTGAATGCCATTATATGAGCAGAAAGTAGTATCATCAAATTTAACTATCATAAAACTATACATCTGTATCAGAGGCTTTCTATAATCTCTTAGGGCATAAACAAAAATAAAAAATTAGAAGATAGCTAGAGAATCACCATTTTGAGACCTATTGGAATCCAGAGCTCACTGCACCATACAACGTATCAAGCCGGTTGGCAGCTGAAGAGCGCTGGTCGCCGCGAAAGTCGATTTCGATATTAGTTGGAGTCAGTTCATCGCCTCCTCCCACTATTACGTTTACTCTTTCATCGTTGGAATACATATCGCCATTGAGCAATAGGTCGGCAGTTCCAGATACAACATAGCTGTTGGGCCCAATAGGCCTTGCGATTCTTGGTTTGAGATCCAATATCTGCAAGGTGTCGTGATCTCTACTCCTCTGTAACTGAAGATCTACGTTTTCATTTGAGTCCTCTCTTGTTGACATAAAGTAAGCAGAAAGAGTTGCGCTGACAGGCTCTTCATCATTTACTCTCAGTGCAAACGAACCAGAGATCACATATGGGCCTTCAGGGCGTGTCTGATTCGAAGTTATAGTAAATATGTCTCCCTCAAGATTAAGTGGCGCCTGTATGTTGAATTGCTCTTGAACTATTGTACTTCTATTGTACTCTGCAGTGACTGCAACATCGTGGTCTTCTCCGTCGTTTGGTATGGTCACAAGACCTACGCCACCAAATGGCGTTTGAGTCCATGTACCAGTAGAGGCGCTCAGGAACTCAAGATCTTCAAAGTTTGCAAAATATACAGGGTACGTACCGGGCGGCAGATCATCAACCCTTAGTTCAGTGAAGCCCTGATCTATTTTTTCTGCAGCTTGTATGTCATAGACTGTTACAAACATACTCGGTATAAGATTTCCTTGTGTGTCTTGCGCACGTAGTGTAATCGAATTGTCTGTCACCCGAGGAGGAGGCAAAGGAGGTGTCGGTCGCTCGCTATATAGTGCAGTCACTGTGGAATTTCTTCCTTCTCTGATTGTGATCAAGCCTGAGCCGCCGTCAGGTGTGTCTATCCACGTCCCGGGTTCTGCCGACTCAAATTCAAAGCGGCCAAAGTCAGAGTAAAATATAGAGTATGTGCCTTCTTGAAGTTCTACATCTACAGGAGTCCTACTGCGTTCTATTACCTCGCCGCTACGTGCATCAAATATTGTGACAGGGGCATTGCGTAAGGCGTCTCCGTTGTCTGTTGTAGATACTGCACTTAAGCTAAGAGTTGAAGGCCCTCTAGTCCCCCCTTCCGATTGTATTATGCTAACGGGTTCGATGATGTTAGTCGTTTCGCTTCTAACTACCACTTGAGCGCTGCCAGCAACCGCTGTAGTCGGTACCACGACTACCGTCTTAAACGACCCTTCTACGTTTGCTAATACGTTTGTTATTGGGACATTGTTTATCAATATCTGAATTGGTTTGCCTGGTTGGAAGCCCTCACCCCGGATTGCAAGTGGTGACCCAGGCTCTGCGCTTGTTTCATCTAACTGAACTGTTGGCTGCTGCTGTCCTTCTTCGCTTGTATCAGTCTGATTGTCTTGCGTCTGGTTCTGTACTGGAGTTGTTGTAGTTGTTGTTGCATTCTCACCCTCCACTCCCTCTTCTTCTTCTTCAGGAGCCGAAGGGGTAGTTTCATTCACGATACGTTCTGTTGCATTAGAAGAAGAAGCATTGACAGAAGGTTCAGTGACAGATTCTGGAACAACCACAGATAGTTCAGAGATGGCCATTCTTCCGTCGTCTGCTACTGCAAGGATTGCATAACCGCCTTCTTCAACATCAGGCACTGTTACTGATGATTCAAATGTCCCTTCCTCGTTAGTAGCTTCAGAGGTAACGAGACTATTTTCAAGGTCTTCCACAGAATCAGAAGCAATCGTTAGCTCATCAATTTCTCCTGTATTCGTGATATCGCCATCGGATATAGAAATTAAGCATTCATTGTATGTTCCAGGACTTGCTCTAAAAGCGCCGATGGTGCCATTTATGCGGCCTTGAGTAATGTTTACATCTCCACATTCAAGGCTCATAGTGCCGTTCACAGGTGGGACGTCTTGAAGCACAATAAGCAGATTGCGGTCAGAAATGCTTGACATATTAGTGGTTATAGCAGTACCAGTAGTATCGTTGTCGCCTTGGTCAGTGCTCGACTCAAGCAGGCGCCCTAATGTATTTACGGTATCACCAGCAGTATCAAAAAATGTGTTGTTATTACCTTTCAGTCCAGCTGTCGTGTTCTGGTTTAAATCAACCCCTTGTAGAATAAATGCAGTACCGTCATCAAGATCGACGGGTTCAGCGGACATAAAATAAATGGAGACAGGAGAATCAGCGCCAAAATTGGTTCCTTCCAATCCAACTACAGAACCAGGAGACGCATCTTCATCGCCACTGAGAATAATTTCCGGAGGCTCTGCTGTTGTTTGTCCTTGAGAACTTACAAAATAAAATGATCCGACGGTTCCAGAAGAACTAATAATTAAGACCACTGCTAGAATAGCAATTACGGGCTTTGACGTCATTAGCCAAACTGCGTAAGTATTAGATAAAAAGAGAGACCATTCTGACTCTATAAGAAGATGTGGCTAGATTTGATAGGCATCGTGAGACTCCCCATTGCTGCTGCAGCCTAGCTCAGTCTCTTATGCTGTCACATATTGAGGTTTTCACTTTAGGCTAACTGTAATCAGCATCTTGCTCGGGACGGTCAGTAGCTGTTGAAATACATATTCTAGCATACAATAACCAGAAGCGGTCCGGTTCAGCAGACAACTTGGTCATGGCAATACAACTAGTACTAACTTGATATTTACAGCACAGTCGTGCTCCTAAGCATTGGACTTTATAAGATCCTTAATAACAGAGAACGAGCCCAGTATTCCTCGACATATTTCTTGATTGGGCAGATTCTGAGGAGTTATAGATTGGATGGAAAAATTTTATGCCAGAGATCATAAACGCCTCATGAATTGCAGCATTTTCACATCATAATCTATTTATCTGTGAATTTGGAAGTTTATTTTAATGGGCAGATTGTTTGGAAGGGGTAGCAAAAGAAAGGACAGCATCCCTTCTGAAGAAGAGAGACTGGAATCTGAGTATGATGAGAGCGACTTTCAAAAGCGAGACCTCTACGATACAGGTGTCAACAATATGTCCAATGAAAAGTTTCTTGATGCAATAAGAAGCTTTGACCTTGCGTTAAGAATTGACCCTCAATATGTTGATGCTTGGATTAAAAGAGGATATGCCCATTTTCACCTAGATGAATATACTGTTGCTATTGCCTCATATGACAAAGCACTTGAGGTAGACGTCAACAATGCTGAAGCGTGGAACCTCAAGGGCCTTGCTTACTATAAGATGAAAAATTACGACAAAGCCATTGAATGCTGCGAAAAGTCAGTAGACATTAATCCCAACGAGGGTATGTCATGGTACAACATGGCTTGTTATCTTACGCTAAGTGGTAGGATCGATGATGGCCTTGACGCGCTAAAGAGATCCATAGAGATAGATATCCAGAATGCAAGGAAGGCGGTACGCGATAGGGACTTTGAAAGTGCACGTGCAGAAGAGGGCTTCAGGAGGATCGTCGAAGTAGTCGTGCTCGAGTCAATAAGACAAGGTTATGACTACGTGGGCAAAATAGTATGGGTCACTGCTATAGATAAGGCGGAAGTTGAGGACGCACTTATGCGTTTAGCC
Organism: Nitrososphaera sp.; assembly: GCA_045809625.1. GTDB lineage: Archaea > Thermoproteota > Nitrososphaeria > Nitrososphaerales > Nitrososphaeraceae > Nitrososphaera. Next base: position 21,146 of record JBJMEA010000127.1, read on the forward strand.
ATGAAAGGTCTTGTCATTAAGCACGAAAGGAGAACATTTACAGGCAAGGAGGTGTATTATGAACTACCCAGCGAGATTGCAGATAAGGTCGGGGCGACAAAGAAAAGCGGCCTTTTTGGCACCAAGCAAGTTTCAGCCTCTGTTCAACAGCTAAAGGACATAAAGGAAGTACTGACCAAAGCCAAAGATTCAATCGAGAGAGGCGATTTGGCTAGCACTCTGGAACACTTTGATGAGCTCGTGAGCCCCATGAAGCATGGAAATGCCATGATGGAGCAGTTCTTTGACGAACACAGGGACCTTAGGCTTTACAAGATAAGGCTCCAGGACAGAGGACAGGAATACCTTAATGCCCACAAGCCCGATCTTATTGATCTGATAACAAAGATAGACCATACGCTGGGGAGTGATGTGACCAGCAAGCAACATGCAAAAGATTAATCTTCTGGTACTTCATCTATCATGTACTTTCCTGCTTCATAGTGGAATTCATGTTGTGATCTGAAAAATTGCCATTGTGCCTTCCAAAGATTAATTAGTGAAGTATCATCAAATGGGCAGCAACCATTCAGAAACTCGCCCTAATGATATCCAAGTATGATAAGCACATCAATAATATCTCAGAAGTAACAAGAGACCATGCAGTGTGGCTAAGGACTCAACATATATCATAATACATATTTTGGGCTTCAAGGGTTAAAACCAGACAGTTAGGTAAAAGTCTCTGGTGCATCAAGGTGCTAACCTTGTCAGAAATTGGTTAGAGGACTATTCATCAATTAAACACTGAGATGGATGTCGAACCCCTAAATTGTTAACTACTCACCAACTATCCAGCAACAATAAGAGGAAGAGAGACAGAGAGAATCATAACTGACCAAAAGCAACAGCAACTCGGGCAGAATAAAAAGAACGTAATGGCCTTCTATGACTTGGCAGTTAATCTGAATAATCCTTCAGAAGCTATAAAGAGGTATGTGCAGGAGATGTATACATTCAGCACAACCCAGCAATGGCTGATGGCAATGAGACTTTCATGGAATACTTTGATAGGATGCAAAAGAGTACCTTGACAAGCATGTTCACCTTAAGCGTGCAATAGCAGAAGGAAACTAGGTGGTCTTCATTGCTATCGGGATTGGCCACGCGACAGAGTAGTAATTGGACAGGTATTGACAATTTCTGTCTACACGATAGCGGCAAGATGGTTGAGCGCTGGGATGTACTCCAGAGGATACCTGAGAAAGTGAGGTCAAGGATAATAGAATGTTTCGATTTAGATTAAAAAATAATAATGTTAATAATAACCTATCAATGTTGGAAGAAAAATGTTAATTGTTCCACTGTCAACAATCTGACGTCACATAGTAGATGTTTAAGTAAAATATTAGGGCCAAAAATCGCAGGAATAAGACAGTAAGCGACTCTTTTCTTGGAATAGATTGCAATTTAGGTTCTCCATACTCCAATATAGCCTATCAAGGCATAGCAACTCCTAATCTATTAATAACCATCATTGAGGATGATCTCTCATATGGCAAAGATATTTGCCGACGTCAACGAGAAAGAAATCACAAGAACGATTGCTGAAATGTTTAACGAGACAATGAAAGAATATACAGATTCTGATGTTATAATTATTGGTGCTGGTCCCGCCGGCCTTACCGCTGGCAGAGACCTTGCAAAGGCCGGAGTTAAGACCCTCATCGTAGAGCAGAACAATTACCTCGGCGGAGGATATTGGGTGGGAGGCTATATGATGAATCCGGTCACCGTGAGAGCACCAGCCCAAAAGGTATGGGATGAGCTTGGCGTCCCGTATAGAAAGATAAATGAAGGACTCTACGCAACATGGGGTCCACATGCATGCAGTAAATTAATAGCTGCTACATGCGATGCAGGAGTGCGCTTTTTGCAGCTCACTAAATTTGATGATCTCGTACTCAAGAACAAGCGTGTAGGTGGGGTAGTAGTTAACTGGATGCCAGTTTCTGCTTTACCTAGAAACATCACTTGCGTCGATCCAGTTGCACTTGAAAGCAAGATTGTAATTGATGCTTCAGGGCATGACTCAGTTGCTGTCAGGCGTCTAATGGACCGCGGGTATGTCGAATGGAAGGGCATGGACCCAATGTGGGTGGAAGGAAGTGAGGACGCCGTAGTTAACTTCACAGATGAAGTATTTCCAGGGTTGATTGCAACAGGCATGTCTGTTACTGAAACACATGGCCTTCCAAGGATGGGACCGACCTTTGGTTCGATGCTTCTGTCAGGCAAAAAAGCAGCCGAAGTTGCATTGGGCAAGCTCAAAGAGATGCCAAGTCCACCAAAGCTTAGGGCAAAGTAACTTTTTTTATTCTGCCCATTTTGGTCTAGATAAGCTACTACTAGTTGTTTATAGCTTTATTCATTACTAATTGTGCTTGAAGAGATATCAACAGAAGCAATACAAAAATGGCCGATAGACTAAAAACGTAAGATTCCTTATACTTTCGTCGTAATAGAGCTTTTTTGCCAATTCTTGTCTTTTACCAAAAGTATAGAATCACTCCTAGAAAGTAGAAGAAGAGCAAGAGAAGCCCGCGAATACTGTGAGCAACATACTATCCCATTATCACCTGAATATGAAACTGATAATACAGCTCATATCTCTGCTCAGTCTCTCGATAGTGGACCTTCTGAGGCTTATTATTCCTGTCTAGAAGTTGTACAGACTTATCAAAAGCTTGCTGAAAAACTATTCCGATGGCGTCCACCTGCAGAACTGAACCAGAAGATGGCTCTTGCATTCAAGGGAGAAGTTGAGTTTTACAAACCGATTATCGACGAAAAATACAGACAATGCACACCTGCTTGGTGGGTCGCTCAAATCAGAAACATGTGGCACGGAAAACATGCAGCTGCTATCATGTCATCAACTTCATTAGACGAGAAGACAAAGAGAGCTCTAACAAGAGAATAGGCTGGAGACAGACAAGCAGAAGACCTGAGAAAAGCGATCCTCATAACACAAGCACAAGAAGCCAAAGCATGGACATGGCACAAGTTCGTAATGATGAATGAGAAGTGGTAGCTGCAAGAGCAGATGCGCTTCTTGAGATGCTCTCTGAAAAGTCGTTTACTTGATTTTTCTATAACTTTCTCTTTTTTATTCTTATTCGGTTCATTTTCTGCTAGTATAAAGTTATACCGCAGTATAGATAAATATCACTGGTCATTATCGAACCGCTACCAATGTTCAAAATTGGAAATAATAACCAACAACGAAAAACACGAAGATCATTACTGTCAATAGGTACAATCTTTGTTATGGCTGGATTATTTTTAGTAACAAGTTCATCATTAACAACAACCACAACTTCAGCATTAGCTCAAACTAGCGTACCACAGAGCATGCAAGCAACTCAAAATGCAGCACTTCAAGATGTAACAAGTGATGAAACAAACGCAGGTTACACCAAATTTACAAGCAGGTGGTCTCCTGTTATTACCGCAGATCCTAACACGCTTACTGCCCTATTTGCAGATTGTGAACCGGGAGAATATGCAGTATCAGGACAGCATATGTTTGAAACCAGAAACCTAGACGAGATACACTCATTTGCGTTGGCACTTCCAAATAATTTCATGACTTGGATGACCATTGTATATAATTGGGGTGATAGTCCGTTAGATGCTTCAGGAGGAGTTATTTGTGCGGATGATATAGGCGCTGCTACTACTAGTACAACAAATAATGACCTAGATGATGATATACAGAAAACGATACAAAACACGGTTAACAAAATCATAAAGCAACAAGGTTCAATCAACATCTCATATATTACTCAAATCTACCAACAGATAATACAGAATGCAATCAATATTGTAAACGTCACAGGAAACAATAACACTGTAACTCAGATTATCAACCAGAGCGCTAGCCAGATTGTTAATAGTAACGCAACTACACCCGAGCAAATTGACCAGATTATCAACCAAACAGCACAGAATCAAGGTGTGGTTGTAGGAAACAATAATCAACTTAACCAGAATACTACCCAGACAGGAACCAATAATCAGCAGCAAGGTCAAGGAACAAATACTACTACTACTACAACACCACCAGCTGTAGGTGACGACTCCAGTAGTAATTCAACATCTTCTTCTGCAACAGATAACGGGGAAGATTCTTCGGCAGCAGCAATAGTTACACCTCCAGATGTGCCCGCGGTAGTTACACCACCGACAACACCGCCACCAGATGACACAACAACAACGACAGATGCTGACACGACAACAACTACACCGCCAGCAGATGAAGAACCAAATGAAGGTGATGACGAATCAGAAAGCGATACAACAGAAGATAGTAATGAAGGCGGAGATAGTGAATCAGAGTCAGATTCTAGCGAGGAAGAATCTAGTAGCAGTGAGGATAGCGATGGAGAAGAACAGTCAACAACTTAAGAGTTATTTTCTTTTTCTTTTTCTCTGATAATTTGGTTGTGTTCCTTTTACGGGTGTTCCGATTGGGTTGTTCAGATGAGGTTGGTGGTCTTTTAAGCCATTTCAAAGGATACCAAAAGTATGGTAGTGTTGAATCTTTGGTTGTCCTAAACGGTTGTTGCAATTTGGTTAGTTGGTTGAGCGGTTGACGTTTTTGGACATAACACGACAATTGGCTTAAAAACATAAAAGCACGATACCACTTTCTATTAGCGGGGCGGTAGTAGCGATAGAGAAGAAAACCTCTGTCTGTCTGTCTGATGACATAACTGACCGACTTGTATTCCAGCTCCCCCCAGGAAGAATACAGCTCTCTACCGCCTCGACTCCCTTTCTTCTTCTGCTTATATTGAGACGACTTTATATATAGACATGAGGACTTTAAAGAAAATCCCATCGTAATAGATACACAGATTTAGATGAGAGAAGGCGAGTGTTAGTATAGGAAGAAGTAGCAGAAAAAACACAACACAAGGGAAGCAAGGGTTTAAGCAACTCGCTTCATGTCCTTGCTCCTCTTCCTCACACCATCATTTCGATGACAATGATGATGTAGGCATTGCGGGCTGTTGACTAGGTCATATTCTCCGCACTTAGGCAATAGTCGTGGCATGGTATTAACTCTTTTTCAAAAGAAGGCAATACAGGGAACCAATATTTTTGACTGCCACAAAATAATTACACTTAGGCGAGCTCTGATGATGATAATGCGATAGTTTGTGCACAGATAAGCCGGAACAACCATCATAATAATAGCCATAACAAAAAGATGTTTGGCAGCCTTTTTTGTGCACCCAGCACTCTTCAGCTAGAAAATTAAAATTGAGTTGTGGCTAATATTATTTTCAGGGATTTTGAGTGGTTGCATGATGATAGTGGTGGTGGCGATCAATTAAAAATGGGTACTACAACAATAAAGAAGTCAGAAGCAGACAAAGCTTACCGTGAATCTGATGAGAGAGGAGTATTAGATGATAGGGACATACAGGTATCAGATATTCGAAAGAAACCAAGATGGCTTTTAGGTTCAGATAATAAATCTTCTGAGCCTAAACTAAACGGTGTCACACTTGACCATTTGAGAAAGGTCAGAGGCGAAGAAGAGGACATTTTTGAGTGCCACAAGTATGATTTGACTATGGAGGAGTTGGGGAAATTAACTGAAGGTTGTAAACAAAAAGGCATCGAAATGCGAATAATGCCCTTCTCTCAATACTGGCCTAACCACACAATCGCAATTCGGTTTGAACAAAAAAAGAAGAAGAGATAGCAGAATAATAGAGTCCAAGCGATCAAGGATGTTGAATAAGCATACATACAATCAATCATAATTATTTTCCAAGCGTAAAACCCAAAATTATTATTGAATTTTACAAGTGAAGTATTTGAATAACACGCATCTAATTCTTCGTATGTGATATTTTCCATGATTTCATGGGGCTCTTCACTTTTCCTTAACCATATCCTATCTTCTAGTATATAACTCAAAATCTTCGAGAACTAATCAAGTGTCATAGCCAGAGAGTTTTACACCTACATCAGAACAGGGAATGTCGAGATAACTTTGCAGAGCCTAAACATAATATTCGCAAATTAACGAAGAGAACAGAAAATTACGATATCAAAAAAATTATGACTGAGGGCCAATTAAAAGATTAATTGTTCCCTCCTTCGCAGTGTTAACTCTTTCCGCCCTCTCTTGCTACTCTTTCCTTTGTTTCCTCGTCGGCTGCCTGAAGTCCTCTTTCTTCATGAGGTGCTTTTCCGCCGGCTCTTGCTACTCTTTCCTTTGTTTCTTCGTCTGCGGATGCCAAACCTCTGTTGTCTGATGACATGGAATTTTTCCTATCAGACAAGGTATAAAACAGCTATAAAGAAAAGATATAAAATTGTATTCTAAAATAGCAATATAGAAATATTATACAAGTTTCTTGAATTTATAAAAAAGGATATGGACCCGTTAGTGAGATGATGTGAGGGAAACTTCATTTGCTGTTATTGTAGAATTATTATTATTATTTATCGAGGGCGCTCTTTATGTTATAGCAGAAGGAGTCACAGCAGACATTCCTGTAGAATTGTTGCTGCTTCTGGTGACGCTGGCGCTAGTAGTATTCGTGATACCGCTCTCCCATCTCCATAATGTTACATGGCTCTCACCACTTGAGCTCAAGTTGTCAATTCCTGCTAGTATCATACCATTTAATGGTGCAAGAGTACCAGTTGAATTGGTCTGAAAAACTGCTGTTACAATACCTTTTCCTCCGCCTTGAGGCGCTGCAGCAGGGTTGTTGAACTGTACTATTTCATATGTTGTAGCAGTTACAGTCTCACCATTTTCTGCTCGGATAGTCTCTTTTGCATAACCAGACGTAGTTGCAAATGAGATAATGCCTGTCCCATTGCTAGTTGTGTTGATGGCCTGTGTACTGTTGGGAAGCGTTATTGTGCCATTTCCACTGAACGTCAAGATACCATGTGTTTCATTTATGGGAATTAGGCCTCCAGGTGGAGAACGTTCTTGGTACACTGGTTGTGATGATGATAGATCTATTCCAGATGGTGATGTGGATGAGGATGCGGTAGTAGTGTTTCCTCCAGCTGCTCTAGTGGTCGTTACTTGCTGAGCTGCTACTGGAGTATCTATGCTTGTTGGTGCAACCATCATTATTATTATCGCTAGTGTTAGCACAGAGATAGTTGTTGTCGCTGTGAGTCGATTGCTGTTGTTGTTGTTGTTATCCTTATTCTTCTTAGTATTCTTCAGATATGTCATATATCATTTCCAAGCACGAATACCAAGGCTAAATGCATTAGCTTGATAGATATCTTGTAGTCGAGTTAACAAGGTTTAACGGTTCCATTTCAGAATAGATAAGATATTGTTCGCTTATAGCTTTTTTATATTCTTTGTTTTCCTTTCTACCTAACAATTGGATTTTATTCGCTCTATACTGATCAATCAGACGGATTCAATTGCAGCCGCGCTTGATATTAAGGCAGTAGCAGAAGAGATTAAAACGATCTTTCCAAGATGCAAGGTAGGCACCAGACCACTACCCTTTGTGTGTGAGATGGCGCTAGACCAAGCAAAGATAGCAGACATCAAGCAGCCCTTTGAAAAGCAACAAAATCTAGAACAGGACAATAGCATGATGACAATTTCGCTGTACGATGGTTTCGTTATGCAGAGGATGTTTGGAGAAATCATACCTTCTGAAGAAACTGACTTGGTGGACATCAATATTATATTCACCAATCTTTTGCCGTGCACCTTTAACGAAGATGATTGGCGTTACCATGGTCGGGCTGTCATATGTGGCACACCTTCAATTGTTTCCACAACGGGCATAGTGGAAGCACTAGCAAAACCACGAGAATTCTACCTTGCTCAGATTGGAAGTGTGAGAACAGATAACACCAATTTGAAGAAAAAATTTGCAGGAAGGTTCATTGACTACAATGACAAGGAGAAGATTACTGCGGCATCCATAAACTATGCCCTGCAGACAATATTCTTCTTTATCACCGACGGTGAGCCTTTTTGCAATGACAAAGATTGTAGATTGTACAACGCACACTGGCAGGAGGAGCTGATACACATAATTGAAAAGAGAACATTATGTATCTATCACACGAATCTGGTAAATAAGTTTCAATAGTTTGCTAATGACGATATGACTTGGATATATCCCATCCCTCAGATTTTTAGTTCCAGATTTTGACAGTCTCCATTCATGTAAAGGCATTGCTATATCTTGAGCAGTTTCCGAACGAATTATTAATAGGTCTCGAAACTGTCATTTTGTACTTGTCCGACAGCCAATCAGGCAGTTTTGGAGACCAGAAGCATTACGACGTAGTTATAATTGGCTCGGGACCTGCGGGGTATACAGCTGGTATTTATACTTCCCGTGCTAATTTGAATACGCTAATTATATCAGGAACACTGCCTGGCGGTCAGCTTATGACTACGAGTGAGGTAGAAAATTATCCTGGTTTTCCAAATGGCATATTTGGTCCCGAATTGATGATGAATATGCGCCAACAGGCAGAAAGATTTGGCGCAGTAATTGTCGATGACGAGGTTATCAAGGTCGACTTCAAAAAACGGCCATTTACAATTACAACACACGCTGAGACCTATACCTCCGAAGCAACCTTAGTATGTACTGGAGCATCTCCTCGAAAGCTTGGTATTCCTGCCGAACAGCAATTTAGTGGAAGAGGAGTCTCGTATTGCGCAACTTGTGATGGCCCCTTCTTTAAAGGCGAAAACATTGTAGTCATAGGTGGCGGGGATACTGCAATGGAAGAAGCAACATTTCTGACAAAGTTTGGCAAGTCAGTCAGAGTAGTTCACAGACGTGATTCGCTGCGCGCAAGCAAGATCCTTCAGCAAAAGGCACTTGAAAACCCCAAGATTGAGTTCATTTGGAATAATGTTGTAGCAGACATCAGAGGCAACAATAAGATTTCAAATGTCCTAGTTAAGGATATCAATACGGGCAAGGAAAAGATTATCGAAACAGGCGGTCTATTTGTAGCAATCGGCCACGAGCCAAATACGGCAATTTTCAACGGACAACTTGAGCTTGATGATAAAGGCTATGTTGTCCTCAAACAACATACAAGGACAAGCGTTGAAGGTGTTTTTGCTGCGGGTGATGTTCATGATCATAGATACAGACAGGCTGTAACCGCTGCAGGCTTTGGCTGCATGGCAGCAATTGATGTCGAGAAATGGCTTTCTGAAAGAAAGCATAGCTGAAATAACAATTGCAATGAGAACACTACGGACATTTCCATAAAGCGGAAAAAACTGTGCTATATAGCTTATCAAATCATCATGTCTAGATAGGCTACCCTAAATATTACTTCACTCTTCAAGTGTGTTGAGCAACATTCCATGTACCATTATGTGGAGGTTGCCAGATGAAGCCTCAAATCAAAAATAATCCGGTTTGAGCATGTATTTTGCGCTATTAAGAGCCCTGTCATATTCCTGCTCGGTTAGGATATTTTCCTGATTATAGAGGCGCCTAAATTTTCTACCATCGTCTGCAAAAATGCCAACAATAATACCAAAATCAAGGTTATGAGCTACTTTCAACATAAAAGTTACAACCTCCAGATGATGGACCAACAAGCATATTCTCCTTTTCAACAAGCTGCCTTACGGCTTTAAATGAGTCCTCATTAGTCGCAGTCATCCACTCGTCTACTACACTAAGACGCCTTTTGAAAAGCTCTGGAATTGCTGATTCTTCAAAGTTTCACAATCCCTGTAGGAGATGGTTCTTTTGGGCCTGTACCGCAGTAACGCGGATCTTATTGTTCTTTTCTTTTAGAAAGATTCCAGTGCCAGTTATTGTGCCAACTGTTCTATAGCCTGTAATAAAATGAGTGATGGTTCCATTTGTGGCTACCACACCTCAGGGCCAGTACTCTCATAGTGAGACAAGAAATTAGCATCGTTATCATACTGGTTTGGCATATACTAAATGTCAGGCCTTGGTTTTGAAATAGCTTTTGCAAGAGCAATGTTTTGGTTTATCCCAGCGCCAACTCTGGGACAGAGGTCGTCAGAGGTTTCATGGATGGTGGCTCCCAAATTACGTAGATATTCTTTGTCTCCTCACTCACCTTTTCAGGTATAACAATTTCTACTTTATAACCAAGTGCAGCCGATATACCTGCCAACACAATACCAGTATTGCCAGATGAAGGTTCGATGATGATGCTCTTGTCCTTCTTCAAGATTCCCTTTCCTACTGCATGCTTTATCATTCAGTATGCATCCTACCCTTTACTGATCCCAAGGGATTGTGCCACTCTAATTTAGCATAAACTTAACATTTTAGGTAGAAAACGACCGAAGCTCAATCACAGGTGTCTGTCCATCCGTTGAACGATATCAGAGCCTGCAATTGCTGTCATCCTTCTATTTCGCCTTCTTTATAACGAATTCAAGATCTTTCTCAGTTTTATTTAACGATACGAGCTGGTGCCCGTTACGGTTAACCCACCTTGAAATGTCCTCTTCAGATTCGGGGTCATCCGCAACGATCTTGAGCGTATCACCTATCTTGAGACGCTCTACCTCCATTTTTGTACGGAAGACTGGCTCAGGACAATAAAGTCCCCTTACGTCAATTGACTTAGTAGGTGAATTATCCATCATGATGAATCACTTAAAAATTATAATAACATGATATTAAACGTTACAGCTTCTATAGGAAAAGTTCCCTTTCCTTTGCTCTTAGTAGCGACTTGAAGGACGTTTTTGATACCTTTTCAAAGTTATAGCCTTGAACTATGACTACAGGAATACCCTCAGCCTTACCCATTACAAGCTCCGCTGCAGAAGCTATCTCATCAGCTACTGCAATTTCAGTTACTCTCAATTTCCTGCCATACATGTCATATTTTCCAATGTAGCTCTTTATTGGGTTTATTCCAGCTATACCTATGGCAACGTTTGTTTGGCCGTTTCTAAATGTCCGTCCAAAGGTATCGGTTATGATTACTGCTATTTCCTTACCGACCTTTTTCTTTATTGCGTATTGGAGTCTGTATGCTGAGTCGTCAGGGGCAACAGGCAACAATACTGCCGTGTCACCTTCTGAATTGCTTTGGTCCACGCCAGCATTTGCGCACACAAAGCCGTGCTTTGTCTCTGATATGATAATGCCATTTTTTGCACGTAAAATTTGAGTTGATTCCTTGAGTATCAGTTCCATTATGCGTGGATCTTTATCATGCATCTTTGCCATGGTAATTGCCTTTGCAGAAGGCTTAATACTGTCAAGATGTACCACACGACCTTCTGCTTTTGATACTATCTTGTGCGTGACAACGACTATATCACTATCTTGGATTTCTATTTGGTTCCGATTTATTGAATCAAGGATAACGAAACTGAGATCACTGTATAATGTAATCGCATCTGAAATTGGGAGTGGGATGATCTGTATCAACTACAATGATTGAATGATAATAGTTAAAAAATGAGTTGGTTCCTAATGCAGCCTGCTTGCCGCATTTACCAATACCGCCTCACCAAAATTTTTCTTTAACAAATTGAGGAGAAGGCTAAGGTCGCGCTTGTCAATGGAAACGTCGGCCTTTTCTCTCACTAGGTCCACAGGACAGAATCCTACAGTATAGCCAGCCAAAGCAAACAACTTCAGATCATTTGCGCCATCTACCACTACTACAATATCCTCCCTCCCGACATTCCATTGTCTTAAAGTTGGCCTAATTGCAGCTGCCTTGTCTGACGTAACATTCATTATTACATCCTCCAGTTTGCCATCCTTGAATACCAACTCGTTAGAAAATATTTTATCCAGTCCAAGCTCATCTTTCAGTCTGTCTGTGATTATTGTGAAACCGCCAGATACTGCAACCATTTTCCATTCTGCTTTCTTGAGCGCAGAGCAGAGCTCTTTAGCGCCTGGCATTAGAGGCAGACTTTCTCCTATCTTTTTGGCATCGTCATAGCTAATCCCCCTTAATGCTCTCACTCGGCGCTTGAGCCCTTCTTCCCAGTCAATTTCGCCCCGGATACCTGCATTAGTGATGTCCCAGATCTCTTTCTCTTTTCGAGGACCCATTACCTGAGCTAAAACTGGAAGATACTCAGCGTTAAGTAGAACTCCCTCAACATCAAAGATAATGAGCATAGTATTGCTTATGCAAAACAAATTCCCGTCAGTATATTAAGCTTCTCCACATAATTTTTTGTGACTGTTAATGTGCTCTTAACGTCTTTTGGCTCTTGTTGTTAAGGTAGTCTGTCAATAGTACTTTGTCAATGTCGCCAGGGTTGATGTAGTATGATCGCCCCTTGACGTGTTTCTCCATTTCATTAATATAGCCAAGCAAAGAGTCTTCTTCGCTGATCATTATAGTATCAATTTCAATATTCTTTGAATGGACTTTTTTTGCCTCCGCAATGGTACGTTCGCCAATATACTGATCTACCTGCCTGTAACGATAGCAAAGGTATACGAGTTCTCCTGACGCAATGTCAAGACTCATGCTATGATTGTGCTTAACAGTATCGAGAGTCTCTCGGTCTGGAGAGTAAAAATGAGAATATGGTCTTTGTGACATGATTTTCTCTTGCTCGCTTTTGTCATCAATAAAACATGCGCTTGGATGACCATCTGTAACAAGTACTAAGCGTTTGTTAATTGCTCCGTCCTTTTGCAAGAGCTTATTTGCAAGCCTAAATGCGGCCTGATAGTTAGTGTAATGTAAAAAATCAGAGCCAGGCTCAAAAGTTTTTAGATAAGGTATGTCATACGGTGCCACCTTGGATGCAAGAGCACCAAAGCCTATTATATAGACGGAGTCAGAGGGAAAATAATTGCGGTTCAGCAAATAGAGGCTCCAAAGTGCACGCTTTGCCGCCTCAATTCGGCTCATGTCTCCATACATGGACGAATACCGCATAGTAGAGCTAAGGTCGATGCAGTATGCTACTGCGACACGAACGTCCTGGATTGTTTCATATTCTTCGAAGTCATCAACATCAATTTGTAGCGGTAACTTTAGATTACTACTACCTACGTTTACAGTACGCTGGATAGTGTTCAGTAGAGACTTTGGAACATTAAGTAATCTAATATCATCACCTGGCTCGTATTTTTTAGTGGTGTCCAACACAAGTGACCCGGAACCGAGGTTCTGTGACTCATGCATGCCGTATTCGCCAGCCTTAAGCGCTTTCATAACGTCACTAAGTACTTTGTTACCTATTGCAGTAAAGCCCTTAGCGCTAAGCCATTTTGGAGAGTCTTTTAAATACCCCTTTTGTATCAGATATGCAACCAATGGAATTCCGGAATCATCTACGCTTTCTTCACTAGAATTGGCCAGCGATCCCGTATTCTGTTGTAGTCGGTTGTTTTCCTGCTGCTTTGAGAGTGATGACATCACACCTTGAAGGGTCTGCTCAAGCTCCTGCAAACTAGGCGTCCTTTCCTTTAGCGCCTCTCTTCCTATTGCATTGAGCAGTCTATCAAGAATATTGTGAGAGAGTTCACGCTCATCTTGGCTGCCTTGACCTTGATCGTGACCTTCTTTATCGATTGTAAAATATATGAATTTCTTGCTCCCGGGGGCAGAATTATGCAAGGTCATAGATGTTGTTATCCTTTTTGTCCAAGAGTGGAGGCTGTGTATGCCTCAAGCCTTCAAGCATCACTTCAGTCACAGATGCAGCTAACTCTCCATTCATGTTCTCGCTTAGGGAAATATTGTCTATTTTTATTCCAAGTTGTAAAGCTTGCTCTACCAGTTGTTTTTGCTCTTCTTTTACTCTAGCGATTGTTTCATTTACCACATGTTTAAGAGCGGGAAAAATTGAGAGTTGAGACGCATAGTCGGAGTCGACTCTCTTGTCGCCATTACTACCAACTATTGTTTGCGACACATGGAATGTTTTGTTCTTTGCAAAATCGCTCTTGATTTTTGTCAACTGTTCTGGCTCTAGTTCTTTGATATATTGAAGTGACAGTTCCTTTAGCGCGCTTTCAATGATAGAATCAAGTACGTTCTTTCGGTTCTGCCTAGTGTCTTCCATTTCTGCAAGTTCAAATTTGGATGACTGATGGATACAATGAATATCGCAAAAGCGCGGGATAGTTTTAATGCCATAAATGATGGAGCGAGTACGTTCGGCCTCTCCTATCACCATCTCCATGGAGTGTACGGACATCCTGACACTGACTCCCTTATCATGGTTCACATCATGATGAGCACGGGTCATCTGTGTTATCTTAGCTATAGTTTTTATCATAAATGAAGGCAGCATTACGTTCTTAGAATCTGCAATCTTTGCTTCCTGAATAATGATTAGCATTTCATCTTCTATGGTCCTAGGATAATGCGTATCTATGTGGCTTCTTAACCTGTCAAATAAGGGCTCGATTATCTTGCCTGAGTGTGTATAGTCGATCGGGTTTGCAGTTGCAATTATTCTAACGTCAGGTTTGAAGACGATAGGGTACGCCCCTGTAGTAAATTTGCCCTCCTGAAGAACACTGAGCAGAGAGACCTGCTTTCGCGGATCAAGTACAGGCAATTCATCGATACACAATATGCCATGCCTTGCCTGCAATAGATGCCCTGCAGAATACGATTCAATATCGTATAGCTCGACTCCTTTTTTGGCTATCTTAATTGCATCTATCTGTCCAACCAGATCCTTGACGGAAATGTCTGGTGTTGACAGTATATACTTGTACCTGTCAGCACCGCTCACCCAGTCGATCTTCGTCTCAAGCTTGTTTGCTCGAATTATATCCTCGCATTCCGGCGACACCGTGAATTCGGGTTTCATTCTTGAGATTTCAGTGTCAGTCAAAAGCGCAGTCAATTCATCCTCCGGAATTGATGTAGGGATATCGCTTGTTATTGTACCTCTTACTATTGGGATTGGAGAGAGTAGGTTCTGTGCTATTGACTCAGCAATCTTGGTTTTAGCTTGCCCTATCTGACCAACTAGCAGCATATCATGACCCGAGAGGATTGCTCTATTGATAGCAGGAACCACATCATCATCGTATCCTATGATACCGGGGAATGGGTGTTCCCCCTTTTTGAGTTTGATAATTAAGTTGCTTCGCATCTGCTCTTGAACAGGGACATATTTGTAGCATATATTTAGTAGATCTCCTAGCGTTCTGGTTTGCTCATAGTCCTCTGGAAACCCAGACATTATCTCATTATACTTTGGTTTTGAAATGTAAGAATGGTGAACTATTTCTGGTATTTTGTTGCTCATATTGAAGATGGAGCTTTCTTTGTTGAGGCAAATTTAAAGATTGTCAGAACTTGGTTGGGAATTTTCCCATGGCAAGTCTAACATTTATAATATTTCTCTATGCTTGTTCTCGAAGGCTTTTAGATGGTTTGATAGATAGCAATTTTTGGACATCATTTTTTGATCAATATTATTGATCACAGTATCCCTCATCAGTACGTATGTCATGCTTTGCATAATTTGAACACTTCTATAATGAATCCTTTTACGCAATCAATCTGTAAATATGGTATCAGAATGAAAACATCTATGAAAATAGTGTAACTATTACAAAATTCCAACCTGTTGCACCCAGCATGGTTTTTATTGCGGAATCCCATGTGGGATTTTAGTTTGTCTGCATCAGAATATAAGCACATCCTTAGAATCGCTGGTAAAGACATTGAGGGCGGTAAGAAATTGATAGTTGCCCTTAGTGCAATTAAAGGTATAGGTTATAATTTCGCTCAGATATTGATACAGTCACTTAACATCAATCCCCATATGCGCGTTGGTTTTTTGACTGAAAATGATATCAGAGAGATCGAGCAGGCAATATCCAACCCTGCCCAGGCAGGGATCCCACAGTGGTATCTCAACAGGAGAAAGAGTATGGATGATGGTTCGAACTACCACATGATAACTTCGGATCTTGATTTTGTCGGTTCAAATGACATTGAACGAGAAAAGCTAGTAATGAGTTGGCGAGGATATAGGCACATGTTTGGACTAAGAGTAAGGGGCCAATGTACCAGAACCACAGGTAGAAGAGGAGGAGCAGTAGGGGTTAAGAAAGTTAAGGCGATGCCTGGGGCAGCACCATCAGCGGCTACTGCTGCTAGCGCAACCACCCCTTCTCCAGCACCAAAGGAACCGGATAAGAAATAGATGGTGGTGCTAAATGGGAGATCCTCGTAAGGCAAAGAAAACATTTCACAGGCCGAGAATGATATGGACCACAGACCAGTTAAACGCCGAACTTTATATAATGGGCTCATATGGTCTAAGGAACAAGCGCGAGCTTTGGAAAGCCGAGACAGAAGTGGCAAGGATTAGGAACCAGGCCCGAGCGCTGCTGGCACTTTCAGCTGAATTGAGGGCAGAAAAGGAAAGGAGACTATTGAACTTTTTGAACAGACTTGGTCTTGCAAGAGAGGAAGCAGCGCTTGATGATATTTTGAATCTCAAAATTGAAGATTTGCTGGAGCGGCGTCTTCAGACAATAGTCATGAAAAAGACAGGTACCCGTTCACCCTATCAAGCAAGACAGATAGTTAGTCATGGCCATGTTTCTATAGGCAATCGCAAGGTGAATATACCAGGCTATTTAGTGAGGGCGGAAGAAGAACCTCAGATAATGATACATATAGAAATCCCTGGCACTGCGACGACGGCTCAATCAGCATCGGCGTCATAGATACTACATAAAGTGTTTATTTGTTAGAACCATAACCTCTCCAGGATAGATCAACAGATGGGCCTCGATGTCTATTACATAAATTTAACTAAACAATTTTTTACACAGATAGTTAAGGCATAGCTAAACATTGTTGAAGAGGCCCGTGCAAATGAAAGCAACTTGACATACTGCTAGGTCATGAATAAAAGCGGGCGAAACTTGCTCTCATCGAAGAGGAAGATTTCAAAAGTATTACTCAGATTTCTAAATAAAAAAAGGGAATTAGATATTCCTACTGTGGATGTTCACCTGCTGACGTCCTGATACTGCTGCTTGAGTATGTTCCAATTGGAACATCAGGGAAGCTGTCACTCATCCTTTGCTCTGCCACGGCGCCTGCCTCTGCCATTATTCTGTCTACTTCTTCACCACTTGCATCGAAAGCGAATGAGGAGTGACCAAGAGATCCAGCACTCATCATAATATCGCTGAACACACCATTTATTTCTCCAAGCTCTCTGTCTACTTCTGGCATTACACCTCCAATTCCTGTCCTCACCTTTGTCAATGCGCCCATAGCAGGTCCTATTGCAACCATAACATCCCCAAGATCAATAGTGGATTCTAACCTGAGCTGTATCTGTTCCAGTGCAATCTTTAGCTGCGAGATCATCTTGGTCGTTCTTCTGACTTGAGCTATTTCATTTGAGACCATCTTGCCCTGCTGAGTATCATGTTTCTGAAGAGCATAAACAGTTTGATTGAAGAGAGATCTTTCTTTACCCCGTAGTTTCTCAAGAATTGTCTCTAGCTTTTGGTTTTGTGCCTGAATCTTCTTTTTGGCAAGCTCAATCCTTGGTTTGAGTGGCTGCGCTTGGCCAACGTTCTGCTTTATTACCTCAGACATTGTCGGTTTGTTGTCCTTTATCCAGCTGTTACTGAAGCTTGTCATAGCCACTACCTAGAGATATAGCGTTAAATAGAAACGTCATATTTGAATAACCATCTGGTTATATTTTGTAGACATAGCGGCCTGTACAACTAGGTTGGAAAAGCTATTAAATGCAAGGATATACGCTAGACTAACATTATGGGAAGGACAAAGGTGACAAAAAGCGAGGATAACGCCCAAGAAGAGGGACTTCCCAAATGGGCAGAAGACGAGATAAGATCTGCTCAGTTTGGCCAGCCCGAAGTAATAATAAGGACCGGCTACTTCCTTGACATTTACGAAAATGATTACAAGGTCGATATCCAAGTATACGAGCAGATGCCGGATGGCAGGACAATCGTAGAGGGCCTAGACGTACCCAAGTCAATGAAGATAGCTGATTTTATGAAGGGCTTTGTATATGAGTACAAGATTAAAGTGTTCATAGCCAGCATGAGCGCTAAGGTAGTAGAGCTCCTTAAGACGAAGTTTGGACTTGACATGAAGGCAATATATCGTTTTGAGTTACAAGAGCTACAATTAATGGATGTCGAGTCAGATCTACCTAGTGCGTCATCTTTGCCTACTTCTGATGGAGAAATGGATAATGATGACGCATAACGTCGCTGGCGCTAGCACCGTATTTTCGCATTATTTTCTTACAATATGTCCCCACAGTGTGTGTACTTCTCCAATTATATGTCACTCGCTCCTTTGATAATCGTTACTGCATAATGAGAACATTTGCTAGCTTATCTCGTTGCCCTCTTTTACTGTGGTTTACAACAACTTCTATCTACATTGCAATAGTAAAGAGTGCCATGTGATTGACCTTTACATCATTCAACAAGAGTGGAAGGTTATTCTTTATTTTGTAGTATTTGTGTCCAAGTCTGAGAGATTACACGCATAATCTCAACAATAACAACAACAAAAAGAGAGATGATAATTCATATTAACATAAGTAATGCAAAAAGTTACAAGCGGGAAAAAGAGTAGGAGTGGCAAAAAGACTCCAAAACACAAGATAGATACCACAACTTGAAAACACGAAACTTATTCCATATACAGAAACAGTTAGACAGAATTGTCTATAAGCCAAAATAGTCAAATTCTGTCTAGGTATAAATGGATATGTAGCATCGTCAGAAGCAGGGAAAGCTCAATATCAGCAAGATATTCTCTGCTCTACTCGCGAGAGACAGTTGCACTCTCTCTTACTTCTTCTTTTACTATTCTTCGCCAAATGTCATAAAATATAATACTGATGACTGCTAGAAAAGATATCATGGGCTTCAGTGCCCAACCATAGACACTCAGTTTTAGCCGTCTAAGTAGATAAGGAGGACAGAGGATATATCAACAAATACACTATGTCATTATAAAAAGTGATTGATGACTCTGCCGGCCATTCATCACATGAATAATATACCGTCACAATCCACAATATTTCCGCTTATAGACGTTAGAAATTTGATTGTAATAAAAATTTGCGCACGAGCAGTTCCAGGTTATATACATTCCTTATTATAGTACTGCGTTGTAAAAAAGGCAGAGTTATCGTAGTTGAACTGGCGACTTGTTGCCATCCCTGCAAGCGTGGTACCATTCATTATCCTGATGATTACCACTGACGTCTCACCTCAGGACATCCTCGCTGTAGGGCTTGTACCATTTCTAGCTGCAGTGGCTGCAGCAATGACGAAAGTGCTGCTGCAGGCTCTGAGATTCAAGTATTTTATCAGGCATTTTCTGGGTTATGATGTTGCTTCAACAGGCGAGACTATAAACGCTAGGCTGGCCGGAGAATTCGTTACCCAGACTACACCATCATATGTGGGCGGAGAGTTGGTTAGGATAGCATGGCTGTCAAGAAAAGGCGTCCCTCCAGGCAAGGCCGCTTGGGTAACGACTATGGAGATAATTGCTGATGTATTTGTAGGGGCAGTGCTGGCATTTATGGCTGGCGCCTTAGCAATTTACCGCGGCGGCACTGTAATTGGATTGGCTGTGATTCTGATAACTATTCCGACCTTAGCCGTTTGGTTGGGACTTATTCTCTTTTCTGCCAAGCGCACTCTCCGCCTTCCATCATTCTCTCAGAAAATAGTGGAAAAGTTCCTCTCAAAAAAACGGGCCGAGAACCTGATTAATTCATCTAACACTGCTATTGCAGACCTATGTAATATGAGCCGGGAAATTTTCAATTCCAAAAAATCGATTGGTACGTTTGCAGTAGGCATAGCAATAACCGTCATTGCATTTGTGTTCCAGGGCGTGTCATTCATGGTGCTTGCCAATGCAGTTGAACCCCGAATCGGTTTATTTGACTCATTGATGGCAACATCAGCATCGACTGCAGTGGCAAACCTGCCTATAACGATAGGGGGCTCAGGGCTTGCTGAACTTGGCATTTGGGCTTATATTGATAATTTGAGTGGCATACCAAATCTTGCAGATGTAACCCAAGACTCATCACAGCTAAACGTGATAATTGCGTGGAGGATAGCTACTTATCATGTGCCACTTATCGTTATGTGGATCGCTCTCATGAGGCTTACTGTACACAAGGTTTCAGCTCCTGGTATCCAACACTCGATCACAGGACACGAAGACAAGAGGAAGCCAGAGAACGATAGCAGTGGTACTGCAAGATAGTAAGATTATCGTCTCAGCTGATGCTGGATGATGTGATATTTTACTCTCGTTCCACTGCATAAAAGGTAGATATACATCAGCAATATGTTTTCTTGATGACAATGAAGGCGATATTTATAACGGGAACTGCAGGCTCCGGAAAATCGCTCCTTACCTCCAGATTAGTCCAGTGGTATAGAGATAATAATTCCTATCCCATAACGCTTAACCTTGACCCCGGCGTAGTCAACCTACCTTATGAGCCAGATGTAGACGTCCGCAATTACATTGACATTTCCACTCTGACGGAGAACTATGGACTTGGCCCCAACGGCTCACTTATTATGGCAAGTGACATGATTGCAACAAAGTTGGACGAGATCCAAAAGGAGGTGGATGAACTAAACCCGGACTATCTGATAGTAGACACTCCGGGTCAGATAGAACTATTCGCATTCAGGGCAAGTGGTCCATATTTTGCGGTAAACCTTCATGCGGATGACAAGGCAACAATATTTGCCTTCGATGGAATGTTAGTGTCATCCCCCATCAACTTTGTCTCCATATCACTCCTTGCTTTATCTGTCAAATTACGATTGAAAATGGCTCAGATAAATGCGTTAACAAAACGCGATCTTGTAATAGATAAGCTAAAAAATATCATGGAGTGGGCAGGATCAAGTGTGGCACTTGAACATATTCTCAACAGCGAAAAAGATGCCGAGTATTCTCTCTTAACTAAGGATTTAGCGCGCAGTATAAACAAAGGTGGCTTCGCCCAGAGCCTGATAGCTGTTTCTAGCATTACAATGAGTGGCATGGTCAACCTAGCCGGCGCCCTTGCTCGAATCCTCAATCAAGGGGAGGACATTTAGACGGCTGTGAAATCCTGCTGTGCCACTGCCCCATGCTCAACTGCAAATCTAGGACCAGGATATGATGTATTTGGTCTTGCACTTGATGCGCTTGAAGACAAAGTAAAGGTAATCAGGACACCTCTTGGAGGAGGAGGAATAAAAATCAAGAACAGTGATCAATCAATTCCATCAACTCCAGAATCAAACTCTGCAGGCCTTGTTGTAAAAAAGATGATGTATGATTTTGAGATCAAAGATAGCATAGAGGTTGAGATAACAAAAGGCGTGCCACCTGGCTATGGTATTGGCAGCAGTGCTGCTTCGGCAGCAGCTGCTGCAATGGCATTTAATACGCTTTATGATTTAGAGATTGATAATAACAGACTTGTAGAATATGCTGCTGAAGGTGAACTTGCAAGTGCTGGCATAAAGCATTATGATAACGTTGCTGCCTCTTTGCTGGGTGGCTTCGTAATATGCAGTATTGCTAGCGAAAGACTACAGGTCATAAGGCTTGAGCCTCCCAGGGACCTCGTACTCGTTGTTGCAGTTCCATCGCTGGAAGTGCCAAAGAAAAAGACAGAGATCGCAAGGAGTGTCCTTCCAAAAGTGGTGTCACTCAAAGATGTTGTTCACAATATTTCTGGGGCAACTACAATAGTTGCAGGTTTTGCTTTAAAGGATGTAGAAACCATAACAAGAGGAATAGATGATGCCATCATCGAGCCAGCAAGGAAGCATCTGATACAAGGCTATGATGCTGTCAAGCAGAATGCTATTTCTGCAGGCGCACTTGCGGTCACAATAAGTGGCGCTGGACCTTCCATGGTTGCATTTCTTAAAACAAGCGAAAATGCACAGATGGTAGCCGCCTCCATGGCCAAAGGGTTCGAAAAAACAGGCGTACAGAGCAAAACGTTTGTTTGTAGGGCTAGCAAAGGTGCGCAGCTTTTGGCATAGCTGTGTACTACTATTATTATTATTATTTTTTGCTTTTATTGAGGAAAGCAGACATCATTTTCTGTCTATCTTCGTGTGCAAAGCAGAGGGCCCAACCATAGATCTCAAGCCTGAGCCCTGTCTCTAGATCCGAGTCCATTCCCCTGTTTATTAATCTCTTGCTAACTTTGAGTGCGACGAAACTGTTCTTTGCTATCTCCTTTGCGAGCGCAATGGACTCATCCATCAGCTTTTTGTTTAACATCTTGGCAATTTCATTTGCCTTTTCCTTTTCTTTTCCTGCGTCTCCTTTTGGCGTGTCTGGGGGAATTTTATCGTCAGGTCCTAGGCTGATTACCTTGTTAACTAATCCTATGTCATAGGCCTCATCTGCCATTATCATTTTACCTGTGAATATTAACTCCTTTGCTTTCGATGGACCTACAAGCCGCATTAGGCGTTGCGTTCCGCCCCATCCTGGTGGTATGCCTATCGTCACCTCGGGCTGGCCGATCTTGGCATTGCTTGAAGCGATCCGGATATCGCAGGCCATTGCAAGTTCACAACCGCCGCCAAGAGCAAACCCGTTTACTGCAGCAATAACTGGCTTTTCCAGCCGGTCTATTTTGTTTATTACGTCTTGAGCAGAAGTGGCGTACTTTTCAGCCTGCATCGGATCAATGTTGACCATATAAGAAATGTCTGCGCCAGCGCAGAATGAGCGCTCACCTGCACCAGTAATGACTAATACTTTAATGCCATCATCAGCTGCAATAATATCAATCATCTTTGAAAGCTCTGATATGACATCCAAATTCACGGCGTTAAGTGCTTCGGGTCTATTTATCCTTAGAACTGCAATGTCACCTTGTGGTTCAAGCTGAATATACTTCATGGTAGACATATATTGTAAGAGTAGGCAACATCCTTTTAAATAAAATCTTATTGGTCTTGACGAGCAGGTTATAATTAAAAAACCACGTTAAAGTTGATTGCTACAATGGTTAGGCTTTACCGGTCGAACTCTGACACCGTTGAAGACGCGAATATTGTTGTGATAGGGGTTCCTGATGAATCCAATTCTCATGCAAAGCGAAAGGGAACGAGCAAGGCACCGGATGCATTGAGAATCGCATCAAATGAATCTGAATTTTTTGAACGTAAGGGAAAGCTGATCCCTACTTGCCCAATGCTTGGAACTTTTGATCGAAAGAGGATATTTGATGCAGGCAATATTTCAAACAAGCAGAAACTGCGTGAACTAGTGACTAACATTGCGTCAAGTGGTAAGCTCCCGATCATGATTGGCGGAGATCATTCTCTAAGTGCTGAAGCGATACAAGCCGTCTCAAAAGCAATTGGGAAGAAACTATCGCTCTTATACTTTGACGCTCATCCTGACTTTGTTTCTTCCTCAAGAAATTATTACGGGTCTGTACTTGCTGACTCCTCACAATCACTTGACTTTAGAAAAAGTGTGCTGATAGGTACAAGGGCCGCTGAGTCCGAAGAGCTTGAAAATGTGAAGAAGGCGGGCATGAGAGTCATAAACCCACTTGAGATTGTCGAGCGGGGAGTTAAAAGCATAGCACAAATAATAAGGGAGCTAACAAGTGGATCAAAGGTCTACGTTTCAGTAGACCTAGACTGCATAGATCCTGCATTTGCACCAGGCGTTTCAGTTCCGTCACCAGGAGGTCTATCATCCATAGATCTCATCTATCTACTCAGCAAAGCAACAAGTGCAGGCAATGTAGTAGGCATCGACATTGTGGAACTTGCTCCAGATTATGACATCAATGAAGCTACTGCAATGCTTGCTGCCAGAATAATGTCAGAATGCATCGCATCAAGCTAGTGTTTTTCCACTTTTCTTTCATCTTTGTGCTCCATGGCCTGATTTAGCCACCAACGGACTAGTAAATTTGTCACATTTAGTTCTGATATATTTTCGCTCTTTGATGGCATAGGGAGAGGGATGAGACATTTAGACAAAGAGAGCCTCTATTAGATACATTATCATCATAGGAGATATTATTCGGCCATATTCAAAGCGAATGACATCAATCTTTTTGCAGCATAGTGCACCTTTTGGCTTCGTCTTTCATAGTGCGAAGATGTAGGAATTGGGTTCCAGCACAAATTTTTGTTTCTTAGTATCTCAAACAAAATACGAAATACGTCTAATTCAGATGAAGATAACACATTGAGAGGAAATTACAATTAGTTACACACTTTGATTGTGATCTCTTCTCCCATTCCTATTGGCACTGTGACCGATTGTATATTGGGCTTGCTATGCACATGGCGAGCATACTTTCTCATAGTGGATCTAAACCGGTCAGGATATAGCATATTATCCGCCGCAATTATGCCCCCAATTCTTACCATTGGTAGTACAAGGTCAAAATATCTTATGATGTTCTCTTTGTCTGCATCGAGGAACACAAAATCAAACTTACCTTTGAGTTTGAGCAGCAGATCTAGCGCGACTCCTTGTTTTATCTCTATTATCTTATCAACACCAGCTTCCTTGAAATTTTTCAATGCCAAGTCTACCTTTTGCGGTTTCAGTTCTATTGTTATTACCCTTGCACCGCGGTTCTTTCCTACTGCCTCGGCCAACCACAGAGTGGAAAACCCTACAGAGGTACCTACTTCCAATACTCGTCTTGCCTTGATTGCCTTGAGAAGTATTGAGAAGAATACGCCAGTATCTGCTGTGATAGCAAGCATCTCTTGCCCGGATGCGACTTTCACGCTACCGTTTCTTTCCAGGTTTGATTGCTTATTAAGCCGAGATATTATTTGAAGAACCTTATTGTCCACACCTTCAATAATCCATTTACATGAACTTCTACTTTAACTAGTCTGGCGCTGCAAAAGTGATAAAAGGCTTATTTTTTCAGTCTGTGAGTTTATCCTCGTTACAGATTCTCGCTGTCTAAGAAGTTGATCTTTGCGGGCTTTCCAGTCTTCAATCGCCGTTTTATAGGAGTCCAAAGATGAATGATCCCCTGACAAGGTAATACAATAAGACTATGGCCGGCTTTTAATCTTTATAGGAAACAGACTACTAACTTTTTTATTGTCTGCTGCGAAGAGAAAGTGCGATGGACTTTGTAAACGTTGATGAGCCCGATATAAACAGACCGATAATGATCGCTGCTATGCAAGACATGGGGAATGTCGGCAATATCGCCGTCGATTTCATCAACAAGAGCCTTGATAGTAAGTTGTTTCGGTATGTGCTAACGCCTTATCCGAATTATGTTGTTGACAAAGGGGGTCACATTGAATTTTACCAAGAGAGATGGGAATATCGCTACAGCAAAAGCATCATCGTTTTTGGAGGTGGCATTGGTCAGCCTCAGACCAACCACGAACTTTATGAACTATGCCAAGATGTTATCAATATTGCCAAGTTGTATTCTGTGCAATTAATCTATACCCTAGGAGCATTTCACACGGACCGAAATTATGGTAAAGACCCAGTGACACTTGTCACAACTACCTCACAGGAGCTAACAGATCAAATAGTGAAAATAGGTCATAGGACTACTCCAGGCTCATCTCTGATAACAGGTTTCAATGGCCTGATACTTGGCTATGCCAAGAGCAATAACATTCAAGGAATCGGCTTGTTTGCAGAGATCGATGACCCCCAGATGCTGCAATATAGATCGGCAAAGAGCCTGCTAGTTTCGCTTGAAAAGCTGACATATCAAAGATTCAAAGGCTTAGAAGAGCTGGATGAAATGGCTGTCGCAGTTGAACGGGAGATAGACAGGATGAAGAGAATGAATGGCGACTCTCTAAATCGTCCATAATGAATTAATCTTGGCAGCAATTTAATCGACCAATTTCGATTGTACATCTTTCTAAGACAGTATCATTTTACAAGTCTGTAATGTTTCGCTTTTAGTAGCATCCAATACATTATCCTTATCTATATCCATCATATTCTCGGCCCTTTGCGCCTGAGTGACCAACTACCTTCAACTGCCTCTTATATGCGGCTACAATCTCGTCAATGGTTGTGGCATCTTCTGGCTTTTTATCATCCCTTATTTTGCCAGTGAACTTTGGAAAGCGTAGAGCAAGACCGTAGCCTGGTCTTATTATATTCTTGGCAGCCGTATGCAACGGACTCAGGGTGATTTCTGACGCAATAACTTCAATAACCATCTTGGGTTCAAACCAGATGTCCATATCCATGCCGGTATCGACCCTTGCATGTCGTTGGCTTATGATATGTTTCTCCAGCTCTTTGTAGAATTGCTCAATATGTACATCAGTAAATCCAGTCCCTACCTTAGTCACGCTGCGGAATATGTCAGCCTTATGATCGTAAGAAGCTAACAGCAATGTGCCATATTTTCCTGCGCGTCTTCCACGTCCATGCAGTGCACCAACAATTACAAGATCTAGTGTGTCTGCAAAATCACTTGTGTATTCACGTTTTAGCTTGACCCAAGCATATTCTCTTGCACCTGCGCGGTATGTGCTGGATGGATGCTTTATCATGACACCCTCGCAGCCATTCTCAATTGCAGTGGCCATGAATCTATCAATTTCATTGGGCTCTCCTGCAATAATCTGCTTGATCAAGCTTAACTTGTTATTTTGGATCTTGTCAATTATTTTTCTCAACAGCTTTCTCCTTTCTAGATATGACATTTCGGTCTTGCTCTCGCCGTTAAAGTAGAGTACATCAAAAAAGTTCATGACAACAGGATAGCTCTGCATTGCCTCCTCTACACCATATTTCCGTCGACGATGCATCAATTCTTGAAACGGAAGATATTCCTCTGTCTCCACATTAATTGCTACTACTTCACCTTCCAGTATAACTTCTGACTTTATGGAGTTTAATGCACTGGCAATATCTGGATAGTGACTCGTAATCTTTTCGAGCCGCCTTGAAAAAAATTCAACTCTATCCTTACCCTTGTGCACTTGTACACGCTCACCATCCAATTTATATTCTACTGCTACTTTGCTTCCCATGCGCTCAAGTGCTTCTTCTGATGTCCTGATACGTTCTGCAAGCATCGGCCGGATAGGCTTAAACAGCATTATCTTAATTGAACTCACTGCTTCAAGCCCCTTCGTTGCAAGCAGTCTTGCCACCGTTCCAAGGTCACTTGACACGTTATAGGCATTTTCAAGCACTTGCCTGTTTGCCTTGTCCCCAGTAAATGCAATCGCAAGAGCATCAAGCACAGTATAGTCTGCAATACCTAGTCGCAGCTGTCCCATGACAAACTTGATTATGTAGCATCCCTCTGCAGCCATCGCATCATTCAGCAAGCTGCTTATTAGACGTAGCTTAATCTCCTGTGAACCAGCACCAGTTGTGTGTGCAACTTTGTCAAAAATAGAATATACGCGCTCAACTGTCATAGGCTCCGAAAATAGAGTTGACTGGCTCTTTGACTTCATTGCTTCCCGTGTCGCCTCTCCAAGGTCGCCTGTCTTTTGATATACCTGCACTATTTCCGATACATCTTTGCCAGAAGAGCTCGCAATTGCTCTGATGACCATTTTTTCCGCAACTCCCATCTCTATTCCCTCATAATCGGGGTAAAGTTTGCCCTGAATAAGATAAGTCACCTTGTCGATTATTGAGGCAGGTGTCTTTTTGAGAAGCGTAACTAGGTGACCGGTAAGGGCAATTCTGCTTGAAGTCTGTTCCATTTGCTCAAATGTATCCACTAAGGAAATGAAATCCAAAGCACTTTGACTTTATACACTTTGAGTGAATATAATCTATCATATACTTTGAGCATGAGGATGGAATAGACTACCTAAAGATAAGGAGTAAAGTGACTAGCAATATGTCCCTGCAAGAGTTCAAGTCGTTGACTCGAAATAATAACGGTGTTCTCTTAAAAAGGGACGCTATAAGGAAACGCGAATTGTTTATGAGGCTTAGAAAGAAGAATCAAAGAAAGTTTGTAAAATTGTTCTGCATATCACAACAAGGACCGAGGATCTTCTGCAACCTAAACGAGGTATCAGAGCGAACGGTGTAGTTACCAATGAAGCAGAGAGATGATATTCATTGGGAGAGGATAGCCAAGGTTACGCAGTCAAAATCGAAGTTTAACGCCTAACTGGTTAACATTATTAAAGGGCGACAAGCACGCAATAAATTAATGGGAGGCAACAAGAAAAAGCAAGCTGGTGCTTCAGATAAGAATGCCCAAACAGGGCCAGGACAAACCGAAATCAAGTCTGCTGCAGAGAAGAAAGCAAGCTCTAAGCCTCAACAGAAGCAAAAGCTTGCTGTGACAATTGAGGAATCTCAAGGCATGAAGGCAATTCAGAGTATGAAAGCAATAACAACTCAAGCGGTAGCTAGGAATATCGGTGTCAAGGTTTCGGTCGCCAACGCTTTCATTAAGTCATTGGAGACAAAAGGTATCGTCAAGGTCGAAGGCGGATACAGTGGCCATCGGATCTACCATCTCGTCAGACACTAGCTCCTTTAACTATCATAATGTCACCAGGTCTACTTGATTCAATAACCTCAAGATTAGAGGTGACTTGACCCAGTGAATTCATTGGTTGGACCTTAGCATCTTGTACAAAGACACAAAAAGAGCTATTGGAAGTAAGGTAGGCAATATCACCTCTATGAAACCGCGTTTTTTGTTTTTCTGGTCCAATTATAAGCCCAGTTTCAAGATATACAAATTGAGCCACATACCTATGCACTCTATCTTGCAGCGGAAGCCTTTTTAGTATTGTTCCAATAGTTAGGGGAGCAAGATAACGCACAAGCTCAGCGGATGCAGTTCCCTTGTCTTGTATTTCGATTATGATCCTTAATCTAGATATGGATCCAACATTTCCTGGCTGCATCACCGGCCTAGTAGATTTGCAATGAAATGAAAATGTTTCGTATATTATCAAAATAGAGTAGGTTAACACCCACGGTCAGAACAAGAGAGCCGAATAATTATGTAATAGAATGTAGGAAGCTGCCAGGGCAGGCAGAAGGATGAATATCGCATAAATGATAGCGTAGCGAAACTACAAGGATCAAAAATGACAGTGAAATATAAATATAAGACAGCTATTCTTTTTATTAGAGAATATAGATTCAGTGTAAGTTTTAAGAATTTCGGCAAAACATTTAATTAGATATCCATTATCCTTTGGATTGTTCTTGGTAGTCAAACATTCTTCCAAAAGACATGCTGCACCTAAAAAACCTGCCTCTGCCAAAACAGCCAAGAAGAGCGGTACTGCGGACACAAAAGTTGGCATAACTCAAAAGCAAGAACAAGAAGAAGAAGAAGAAGGTGATCAAGGTGTCACTACCATGAAATCGTCTCGCAGAGCAGATGAGGTAGTTGTCTATACCGAATATGAATATGAGTTAAAAGAGATCGATGCTCAGGACAACAAAGTATTGATTGGTCCTGCTTGGCTTACCAGGTTTGAGAGAGCAAGGATAACAGGTGCGAGATCGCTTCAGCTATCTCTTGGCGCACCGCCACTTGTCAACGTGCCTGAACATGCTACTAGTTCGATTGCCGTTGCAGTTGAGGAAATTGAGCATAAAGCACTCCCAATTTCAATAAGACGTATACTGCCAAGCGGTACATATCAGGATATTTCTATAGAGTGGTTGAAATAGCTAGATCAGAAATTAGATTTCTTTCAGGCTGCTTTCGTCAAAGATATCAGAGCCGTACCAGCGATAGCGAAAGTAGTCAAGACACCACTCGTGGAAGATAGGATCTGGGCTGAAGAACATCATATTCATGTCAGTCTCCTGTTTTTGAGTTGGGAAAAGCACTGAGGCCTGTTTTTCGTTCAATATCACTGAAACCTGTACGCTTTCCACCATTCTTCTCTCTATTGCTCCTTTGCTCAACAGTTCATTGTGACCAAGTTTTTTCAAAAGTTCCTTTCTGCCTTTTGGGATGATGACATTCTTTGGAAAAACATAGCTATATTTCACAGCTTTTTCCTTTACCCTCGTCACAGCTGGCTCGATCAGATCTATTGGTACCTGGGGCACAATTTCATATATGTATTGATCAGCCTGCCGATAAATATCCTTCCAACGCTCAAGTATTGCGACAATACCCTTGATAAACTCGCATTTGTCAAGCGCTCCGAGCCTCATAATAAATTTGATTGGGAGCTCACCCAAGATATGCTCGGAAAAATATTCTTTGTACTTTGATAGATAGTTAAATGTTGGAATCTGCTTGATTATAGTATTTCCAAAAGTAGTAAGTGAAAATATTCCCTCATTGTCTTTCTCAATTAGGCCTGCATCCTGCAGACGACTGACATTGCGATGAACCTCCTGCATGGTAATGTCTAGATCCTTGGCAAGTTGAGATATCTTGGCGCTTTTATTATTGAGCTGGAATACTATTGCCAGTCTCTGCTCGCTGGCAAGCTCGAAGAATGTCTTCTCAGTATCGGCAAAGGTTGTTAGTATATCGTCTGAGCTATCATGCATGATATTGCTTGAACCTGATCAATGTTTTAAACATTACATGTGTGTATGCTAGTAGCCATGAGTATGTCCCTCTTGCGAATGGGGGCGATTTGCCCTACGTATGGTCATTATGCCAAGTATTACAAAGCCTACGCCAATTGCAAAGATAATGTAGTCAACTATAAGTATCCTAGCCCATATAGCGTTCAAAGTTGCTGCCCAGATGAATAAAAGCGCCAAAACCACTAGCGCAATGCCTGCGATAGTTTCACCATTGATCCATTGTTTTCCTCCGCCTCCCGTCATATATCTAGTATACCACTCCGGCAGCATTATTAAATTCTTCAATTATCATTTACATAGAAAAATTACTAAGGTTAGTGTTCACGAATTAAAGTACCCCTACACTGCTCGCAGATCTGCTCATCAATGTTCGATTCAATCCGGTGATGAACATCACATATAATGAGTGTATATCGCATATAATTGCACAGACCTACAAATTTGGCAAGTGTGCTTGGAGTATAAGCTTTGTTTGTAGAGAGGTCCTTCGCTATGTCATCTATCATGCGCATGACTTCTCTAACTGATTCAAGCTTTGAAATAAGCTCCACATCTCCTCTTGTTCCCCTCACATAGTTACTAACTGCAGCCTGTGTAATACCAAGATCCTTGGCAACATCTTCTTCCTTGAGAGAATATTCTCGGATTAGCTTCTTTGCAAGAATAGCTCTTACGGCAGGAATCAGTGATTTTGCTTCGATCTCTGAAGGGAGTAGCATTTAGAGATTAAGATGAATTTGTTTTTTATTATTATTTAAAGGTTCTTAACACGTTCAATTCTTTATATTCTATAAGAATAAATGATACGAAGATGAAGGCAGTGTTTGTCAAGGCACGCAACAGAGTTTCTGTTGAAGATATCAACGTACCAGACATAGCTAACGCAGGTGATATTCTTGTCAAAATGCGCGCCTGCGGGCTATGCGGATCAGATCTAGAAAAGATCTACGGAGAATATAGCATGAACTCTGGCAGGCTTGGTCATGAACCTGCTGGCGAGGTTGTAGCAGTAGGCGGATCAGTAAAAGGCTTCACATGTGGCGACCGTGTGTTTATTCATCACCATGTCGCCTGCTATTCTTGTCATTACTGTCTTCATGCTGATTATACTATGTGTCCTGCATACCAGACCAGCAACATCAGCCCATGCGGTCTGGCAGAGCATTTCTTGGTGCCAGAGTGGAACATATCAAGAGGGGGTTTGATAAAGCTACCATACAATGTATCGTTTGAGGAGGCATCACTTGTTGAGCCTCTTGCGTGCTGTGTCAGGGCATGGAAGAAGTGCAGTTTCCAACAAGGAGATGATGTTGTAATATTTGGTGCGGGTCCAACTGGAATAATGCATATGCTCTTAGCTCAGGCATTTGGTGCAGGCAAGATATTTGTCATCGATGTCAACGATTTTCGTTTGAACTTTGCCAGTAAGTATGGCGTGCAGGTATTCAACTCCATTTTGGAGCATGAATTTGTAAACAAGATCAAGTCAAAAACAGATGGAAGAGGCGCCGATATTTGCATTATTGCCACAGGAAATATGGGAGCATTAATTCAATCATTTGATGTCACTCGAAGAGGCGGTAAAATAATACTCTTTGGCGTACCATCTAAAGGATCGCAAATGTCTTTTGATATGAGTAAGCTCTATTCAAGCGAGCACTCACTCATCCCAAGTTATGCGGCATCGGAAATTGAAACAAACCAAGCTCTGAAGCTGATATCAGAAGCGCGCATAAACATAGAACCGCTTATAACTCATAGGTTTCACATTAGCAAGGCGGAGGAGGCAGTGAAATGCGCTCACGAGGCCAAGGATGCTATGAAGGTAATATTGACCACGGACTAATGAAACTATATATAATAAAAATTACCTGTCTGACCTGATTTACGATGGACTGGGGAATGCAAAACAGACTGGCTAAGATAATCCATCCCAAAGACCGCCATTGCCTCATGCTTGCAATTGACCACGGCTACTTTCTCGGGCCGACGGAGCGTCTTGAGGCTCCAAGAAGGACTATAAATCCACTTTTGCCTTACGCTGATTCGCTTATGCTGACAAGAGGCATTCTAAGGACATCAGTTGATCCTACGAACGACATTCCAATAGTTCTTCGTGTTTCTGGCGCAACCAGCATCATCGGCGAAGATCTTTCAAGGGAAACTATTACTACTTCAATTGAGGAGGCGATCAGGCTTAATGCATCATGCCTTGCCTTATCAATATTTGTAGGCAGCAAGTATGAACACCAGACACTTACTAACTTAGCAAAGTTGGTTGATGAGGGAGAAAAATACGAGATACCTGTCCTTGCTGTGACCGCAGTTGGTAAAGAAATGGCCCGTGATGCACGTTACCTTGGCCTCGCATGCAGAATTGCGGCAGAACTTGGTGCTCACATAGTCAAGACGTATTATTGCGACAACTTTGAGAAGGTAGTCGAAGGGTGTCCCGTTCCGCTCATAATCGCAGGTGGCAAGAAACTGCCCGAGTCAGAAGCGCTAAAACTTGCGCATGATGCAATAACTCACGGTGCTGCAGGGGTGGACATGGGAAGAAACATCTGGCAGTCAGACTGGCCCGTAGCAATGATAAAGGCAGTGCAGGCAATAGTCCACAAGAATGCGGATATTAAAGAAGCTCATAGCATCTTTTTAGAGGAAAAAGAGAAGGATGTGTCAAATCCTAAGATCATTAATACGACAGTCAACCATTCGATGCCTTTTGATTAACCTACAAGCTTAGCTTAGATAAATGCTGATGAACCATCTTCCAGTGATGCTTTTTATCTTTTTGCAAGACGATGGTTGCCCTTGATTTATTGTTGACTGATGCCCCGCGAAAGCTATAGTCATCGATTATTATGCCGGTAACTTCAAGTAAAAAAGTAGCAACTGCAACATCGCCCATTAGCACGGTGTTCAAGTTTTCAATTTTGAAATCATAGTCAGAGAGGCTGGTAAAGTGTAATTGTTCAAGCATTAGGGCCCTTCCGAAATCCCGTATATCGTAGGGGGGAGAATCGCCAAATTTTGTGAATCGAGGATGAAGGAATTCCTCTATCTTTTCTATTTCCTTGCTCTGTGCAAGCTGAAAATATTTCTCAATAAAATGTCTTATTTCAAGGTATTCTGTAGACGACAATTATGTTCATCAGATAGTAGTTAATAGAAATTTTTATAGCTTTACGATTTCCTAAATTCAGTCAAGCTGGTTATTATTATTATGCATGCTACGGAATGTTCTAAATACTATATCAAAGGATACTCTTGTCAAGATGTTAATTAGCTCCATTACTTAAGGTCATTTGATCATTGTCATGATGATACGGAAAGAGTGCAACAAGTACCTTCTGCACTACTTTTTCTAGAACTATTACAAAGATGTAAGACTTGTGTTAGCTAACTGATTTTTGATGCAGACTCTTCACATCACCTCGAACCAGCGACGGTGATTCTACCAGTTATTCAAAATATAGCAAGATCTATTAAAATCAAACTCCATTTATGAATGTAAATTGGTGCTTGCAGGAGTACATAATTACCATATGCTTTCAGAAGTTATAGTAGAGTAAGAAGCACGTTGATACTCATTAATTAGTACACATCAAAATACTAAAAATGCACAGCCAACCGCATATTCAGCTTTGAGAGATATTGAAACACAAGCTTATTCAAGGCAAAGTAGTCCCAATATTTGCACTATTATATGTTTGAATCTTTTTCTTTCGAGATCTAATTCTTGAATGCAAGATCATAGACTATAACTAACATGGAGTCTATTTTTTGTGTTATATCCTAATGTGCATTGCGGATATGTTCCTGTAGTTCCTCCTTATTTCGTGCGGTCAACCCACAAATATCACATGTCTCTTGCAATGGTATCAGATCTTCTCGCTCTTTTCCACTTGTAAGGTCCAAGTATTGTTCATCAGGTCTTGCAGCCTTTATTTTGGTATAGTTGTTGTTTTCTCCCTCTTGATCCATATTTTTCGTTTTCACCATATACGCCGTTAATAATCAACAGTTGTACAATATAAGGTAGTTTATGGTTGGTAGAAGGTCAAGGATCAAACCGATAGAGAACGAAAATGACGATAACGATTTAATCCAAGCAAATGCAACAATAATTTAGTGGTTCTTATTCTCTTTGACCTCTATATCGAGAGCGTCTTCTTTGCCATTGATAGATAGGACGATGGTGGCATCGGCAATAATTCCTTTTATTGTATCTACTGTCTTACTACTCACTCTACGACTAAATGAGGCCAAAAAACTGATTATGCTAGAAAATTGACAATTTGGGGGTTGATATATCTCGCAGTTACTGTCTTACTTTTGTTAGGACTTGTATGAATAATGGGAAACAATGACGGCCTCCTAATTGCTCATGGATGGAAGATGTATAGGGGGTATAATAATCCTGTTGATAAACATAACTTGCGAAATAAGTTTTTCTACACGTATAATTGTAACAACAGTTTTAAAATGTATTTCTTTTCTGAATATCGTTGTGATGATCTGGATTTACAGATCTCAGCCTTAGGAAACTATCAGCGCAGAGGTGACCGTCCATATTCAAGACGTGTTCAAATAATAAAGAATCGTGATAGGAGGGTTCAACTAGGTAGAGCTGATGATTCACCTTTATTGTGTAGATGTGATAATTATAAATTGAAATTCATCAAACATAATAGGTAAAATTGCCTTGTCGCTGTTTGAGCTATAATATCTTTTTAACAGAATTTGCCTCATCTATCCCATAAACTTTATAAATAAATTCCCTCCACATATTCAAAAATGTCTCGAGCTGACAGTAGATATTGTTATGGACACAACGTTCATGTTCTGGTTCTACTGAGTATTGCTTAAGGCAATTCTGTGCTTCCAGCAAGCACAGCTTAATCAATTTGGTGAGATATAAAAGTGGTTGAAATGACAGGCGCAAAAGCGCTGATTCAAGCCCTAGAGAAAGAGGGCGTAGACATAGTCTTCGGACTTCCAGGAGGGGCGAACCTGCCAATATACGATGCCTTGGTGGATGCAAATTTTAGGCACATACTAGTAAGGCATGAACAATCTGCTGCTCATATGGCTGATGGCTACGCCAGAATAAAAAGAAAGGCAGGAGTATGTTTTGCAACCTCAGGCCCAGGTGCCACAAATCTTATTACAGGAATCGCTACTGCATATGCGGATTCTTCACCAATTCTAGCCGTAACCGGACAGGTGCCGCTTGCCATGATAGGTAAGGATGCATTTCAGGAAACAGACATCATAGGCGTGGCAAATCCCTGCACAAAATACTCATTTCAACCAAGGGCAGCAGCTGAAATTCCAGAAATTGTCAAAAAGGCGATATACATTGCAGAGAGTGGCAGACCAGGACCGGTACTTGTCGATATTCCAAAGGACGTACAGCAGGCAACAGCAGACATGAAGTTTCCTGATCTTATCAAAGTTAGAGGGTATAACCCAAACGTGGAAGCTGATCTCTCAGAAATGGTCAGGGCAGTCGACATCTTGTTCAATGCGGAGCGACCGATAATAATGGCAGGCGGCGGCGTAATTCTTTCAGGAGCTTTTTCAGAACTTCAGGCACTTGCAGAGTTAGTAAAGATCCCAGTCGTGACTACCTTCAAAGGCAAGGGAGCATTCCCTGAAAACCACCCGCTTGCCATGGGGCCAATAGGGATGCATGGCCATGCAGAAGCTAACAAAATAATTGTGGAGGCGGATTGTATCGTGGCCGTAGGCGCAAGATTTTCTGACAGATCTGTGGGCAAATTTGATGAATTTGGTAAAGGTATGAGCATAATCCACATGGACATCGACCCAGCAGAGATTGGGAAGAATAAGTCAGTAGACGTTGCTCTGGTAGGCGACGTTAAGTCCTCACTCCGTACACTAGTTAAAATGTTCTCAAAGAAGATGATCAAGAAAGACTCGGAGAATCCGTGGCTAAAGCGCAGAAAAGAGCTTATACAGTACTATGCTGAAACTCTCAAGGATTACCCAAGAGAGATAACAGCTAGAAAATCGCTTAAGAAATTGCGCGAATTGTTGCCGGCTAACGCCATAGTCACTACAGAAGTAGGGCAGTGCCAGATGTGGACATCTCTACATTTTGATGTTATAGCACCCGGCACGTTCTTCAGCTCCACTGGCCTTGGCACAATGGGCTTTGGATTTCCAGCATCAATAGGAGCCAAAGCTGCTAGATCTAACGTTCCGGTAGTCGATATCGCTGGTGATGGATCTTTCAACATGACTGAAAACTCACTTGCGGTGTCGGTGCTTGATAAGTTGCCCGTAATAGTATTTCTAATGAACAACTATATGTTGGGAATGGTGGCTCAATGGCAGCGGACATTTTACAACAGACGCTATAGCGGAGTACACCAGCGCAATTGCCCCGACTACGTGAAGATAGCGGACGCATATGGAGCTCAGGGCATAAGAGCGGAGTCGATGAACGACCTTGAGAAGGCTATCAAAGCAGCCCTCAAATCTGATGTAGCAACAGTAATAGATATCCCAATTGATCCTGAGGAAGATGTCTATCCATTTGTAGCACCTGGCACAGG
This sequence comes from Nitrososphaera sp., assembly GCA_045809625.1. GTDB lineage: Archaea > Thermoproteota > Nitrososphaeria > Nitrososphaerales > Nitrososphaeraceae > Nitrososphaera. Next base: position 58,333 of record JBJMEA010000127.1, read on the forward strand.
TCTCAAAGATATGATTGTAGGAGCGTAGCAGAAAATTGTTTACAACAAGCATTCAAGAAGAATCATGGCATATTGTGTCTGCTCTTGTTGAAAACAAACCCGGCGTGCTATTCAGAATCACTAACCTCTTCAGAGCTCGTAGTTTTAATATTGAAAGCATTACAGTGGGATCAACTGAACAACAGGACCTCTCAAGAATGACCATAACCACCAACAGCGATGAAAAAACACTCGATCAGCTGGTAAAGCAATTGCGCAAGCTCATAGATGTTATAGAAGTAAAGGTGCTAGATACGGACAAGACGGTATATCGGGAGCTTGCGCTCATCAAAATCAAGGCAGTTGATCCAACAACAAGAAGCGAGATAGTCAACTATGCTACGATATTTCGAGGTAACATACTAGATATCGGCAAGGAGACAATAACGGTCGAGATAACTGGCACACCGGACAAGATAGATGCATTTAAAAATCTGGTTGAGCATTATGGAATCGCTCAGTTGTCAAGAACTGGAGTTTCAGCCCTTCCCAGAGGTGGAGTGGAAAGTTGAATACATCTAAAGAGCCATCCGATAACCCTGTTAAGATCTTTGATACTACTCTTAGGGATGGCGAGCAAACACCTGGAGTAACTATAACGCCAGATCAGAAGATCCAGATTGCGCTCCGGCTCGATGAACTTGGGGTTGATGCAATAGAGGCAGGGTTTCCAATAGTATCTCATGGAGAGATGCAGGCAATCAAGGCCATAGCAAAACAAGGATTAAAGGCTGAAATTTTTGGCCTTGCTCGTGCAGGCCATGCAGATATTGATAGTGCTATCAAATGTGACTTAAAGTATATTCATACTTTTATAGCAACTTCTGACATTCACATGCAGTACAAGCTGAAGATGACCCGTCAGCAGGTCTTAGAGAGAGCAATTAGCGCAGTAGAATATGCTAAAAAACATGGTTTACAAGTGGAATTTTCAGCAGAGGACGCTACTAGGTCGGACAGGCAGTTCCTGCTTGACGTATTCAAAGCGGTAGCAGACGCGGGCACGGATAGGCTAGATATACCAGATACTGTAGGTTACGCAACTCCACAATACATTGCTGACCTAGTAAAAGATGTGAAGCAGGCTACAATGCTTCCGATAAGTGTTCACTGCCACGATGATTTTGGGTTTGCAGTTGCTAATTCGATAGCAGGGGTAAATGCTGGTGCTGCATGTGCGCATGTCACAATAAACGGTCTAGGCGAGCGTGCAGGTAACGCGTCGCTTGAAGAATTTGTAATGGCGCTCCAATGCTTGTACGGCAAAGAGCATAACATCAAGACACACTTACTTTATGAAACTTCCAAGTTCGTTTCAAACACAATGGGCATAATCGTGCAGCCTAACAAGGCAATAATTGGTGAAAACGCCTTTGGGCATGAATCTGGAATACACACTCACGGCATCATAAACAATCCCCTTACTTATGAGCCCATAAGGCCTGAGCTTGTCGGCCGGAAAAGATGGCTCCAAGCTGGCAAGCATGCGGGCGCACATGGAATCAAAGCAATGCTTGGAGAATTTGGTATCAAGCCAACTGACGAGCAGCTTCACATCATAGTAGAGAAGCAGAAGAACATAGCAGACAAGGGTAAGTCCGTTACTACATCAGAGCTGTTGTCAATAGCAGGCGCCGTAATGGATAACAACAAATTTGAAGAAAAGTTCAAGCTCTACGACTTTCATATTGTCACTGGAATGAACATCATACCGACCGCGGTTGTAAGACTCAATGCTAATGGCAGAGATTTCATTGCATCAGACATCGGTGTTGGTCCAGTAGATGCTGCACTAAAAGCGATACAAAAGATATCAGGTGAGATGGCAAATGTCAAGATAAGAGAATATAGACTTGATTCGATAACAGGAGGCTCTGACGCGCTTGCAGAAGTTACAATAAGAGTTGAGGACAAGGACGGCAATGTTGTGTCTGCACGCAAGTCCGGTGAAGATATAGTGGTTGCATCAGTACAAGCAATGATGGATGCAATAAACAAGGTGCTGCTGAGAAAAGTCCTCTATTCTAAAAGCTAGACGTCGTAACAATATAGGATATCAATTGACAAGATACAACATTTCCCTCATCAAAGGAGATGGTATTGGACCAGAGCAAGCGGATGTAGCAAAAAAGATTCTTGAAACAATAAATGACAATTCGGCTACAAAATTTAACATACAGGAAGTCGAAGCAGGCGATAGTGCACTTATCAAGTCGGGCAAAGCACTGCCGGAATCAGCAATAGAGATTATCAAAAAATCACAGGCATGTCTGAAGGGGCCAGTGGGTGAGAGTGCAGCCGATGTCATAATCGTTCTTCGCAGGATGTTTGACCTTTTTGCAAATGTCAGGCCAGCTAAGTCCTATCCAAATATTCCAAGCATCGCAAACAATGTAGACCTTGTCACGGTCAGAGAAAATACTGAGGACATTTACCTTGGCTGGGAGTTCAACACAGACGAAAAGACAGTAGTGGCACTCAGAATTACATCAGAGCAGGCCAGTAGAAGGATTGCAGAATATGCATTTAAGGTGGCAATGACGCGTAACAACAAGCATAGAGTAGTCGCAGTACACAAAGCTAATGTTCTTCGGAAGGGAGATGGACTGTTTACTACGGTCTGCAGGTCAGTTGCCAAGAACTATCCAAAGATACAATATAGCGAATTATATGTTGACGCAGCTTCAATGAACTTAATACGCAACCCAGACGAGTTTGATGTTATTGTCACCACTAACTTGTTTGGCGACATACTGTCTGATGAAGCCGCTCAGGTAGTTGGGGGCCTAGGTATGGGACCTGCTGCCAATATTGGAGACAAGTTTGCACTCTTTGAACCAGTCCATGGCGCTGCATTTGACATTGCAGGAAAAAACGCTGCCAATCCATCTTCTATACTTCTATCCGCAAAGATGATGCTTGAATGGCTCTCAGATAAATATAATGATAAGAATCTGATTCATGAAGCTAGGAGAATAGAAGATGCTATTGTCAGTATGCTCAAACAGGACAAAAAGACAAAGGACATAGGCGGAAAGCTCTCCACTACGGAATTTGCAGTGCTTGTTGCAAAGGCTATGTATTAGATGATACTTAGGACTTAAATTATCATCAATGAATTAACACTAGCAGAAAGACAATTAGCTACTTGGAGCTACAACATCGCAATATTAAGTCAATATATTTAACTTCAACTTTATTGCAATTAACTTCAATACTGTTACAAATGTCAGTATTGTGAGTTGACAATTAGTACCTATGTATTATGGTGGCTCTAGTTTTCCACTATGAAAACCACTAACATCAATCAGCCGGCGCTCCTTGACGTGTGCATGAAGATTCTCATCAATACTTTTAGTAATTCATTTTCAAATTTAGGGTAGCAGTATAATCTATCCGAAGGGCGCCATTTGGATTGACGCATTACTAGATGGGCTGATGAATTGTACAGTCGCTCTCATTAGTTGTTTTTCACTCAGTGATGAGAAATGTTAAAACCTCTTATCATCATGTAAGTTCGCCTTATAGGGGTTTCTATTTAAGAGCCGCGAGGTGCCCTTTTTTGCCATGCCAGAAACATAAATATGAAAGGAATAGTCATAACCGCTGTTGCGATCAGGACAGGCTGAAATGCACTAGGATTTACGTTTATGCCAGCGAGCTGCATGAAAGGAAGGGGGAACACAGTGAAGAGCCAGAATGCCACTATGATTCCAACGAGGTAATAATTTCTCTTCAATAGTGTTGTAAATCCTAGCCGATCTATCTTTTTTCTATCACAGCTAATGCATTTAGTAGTATAGCCGGATACGTCTGTTGGCACGGTACATGATGTACAAATTCTGCTTTGACAATAGTAGCACTTTCTCTCAGCAAATCGGGAGCCACAAATGACACAGCGTTGTTGTTGTTGTTGGTCAGCCATTGTTCAACGACACATTAGCGTGAGATGCTCAACAATATTACTGTATCCGGCGTAAAGCAAAATTTAAATTTGTTAATCTTGACAGTTGGTAAGGGTTCAAAAAATTCCGACACTTAAACAGACATACACAGGATATGCTGCAAAGTTGATGCTAGAAGACGGTACTGTCTTTGATGGAATTGGCTTTGGCTACCCATCAGGGTTAGCTGGCGAGGTAGTGTTCAATACTGGCATGGTTGGTTATACAGAAACACTGACAGATCCCTCCTACAGGGGCCAAATATTGTGCCTCACATATCCGCTTGTTGGTAACTATGGTGTCCCAAGCTATGACTTAAAGGACGAGCATAGTCTACCCAAATTCTTTGAATCAGACAGGATTCAGGTCAAAGGGTTGATCATTCATAGTCTCTCAGACATTGCAAGTCATTGGAGCTGCATAAAGACTCTCGATCAATGGCTTTACGATGAAAAGGTGCCCGGGATCTATAATATCGACACAAGGGAATTAACTAAAAAGTTAAGAGAGCATGGAGTCATGATGGGTGCAATTGTTGTATCCGAAAACTCTATTGATGAATCTCTCGTGAAGAAGATGCTTACTCGTTCTAGGTATCAGGGATTGAACTTTATGCCCGAGGTTTCGACAAAGATAGTTCAAGAGTATGGCGATAAGAGCAAGGATTGCATTGTGGTGCTTGATACAGGTGTAAAATATAGCATTATACGCAATATCATGCGCACTGGATATCGAGTTATCCGCCTGCCTTGGCATGCAACATATGAGCAAATAATGTCACATAACCCAAGAGGAGTGGTAATAAGCAATGGGCCTGGCGATCCCAAAGTCTGCACTAGTACAATCAAGACTGCTTCAAAGTTGATCAATATGTCTACTCCGACTCTCGGCATCTGTCTTGGTAACCAGATCCTTGCTCTTGCAAGCGGCGCAGACACTTACAAATTGAGATTTGGCCACAGAGGTCAAAATAAGCCCTGCTTGGATTTGCACAACAACCAGGTATACGTGACTAGCCAAAATCATGGATATGGGATCGACCCAAAGAGCCTTGCCAAGACAGGCTTCAAGGTTTGGTTCTCAAATGCCGACGACAATACTGTTGAAGGTTTTGAACACAAGAGCAAGCCAATAATTGCTGTTCAGTTTCATCCTGAAGCATCACCAGGCCCCTATGACTGCATGTTTGTATTTGACAGATTTAAAGACATTATTACCAGCGGTATGAAGGATGAAACAAGTGCAATAGATGCTACAGAATTGCAGCCTGTGAAAAATGCAACAAAACCTCTAAAAAAATTTATGACGAATAAAAAAAATAGGAGGGAGAAAGAGATCGCCAAGAAATGAAGATATAAAGAAAGTTCTTGTCCTCGGAAGCGGGGCAATTAAGATTGGAGAAGCGGGCGAAAGCCAGCAATAAGAACTGGCCGCAAATTCGACTACTCCGGTTCACAATGCCTCAAGGCACTTGCTGAGGAAGAGATAAAGAGTATTTTAATAAATCCTAACATTGCGACTATCCAGACGGATCCTCGCTTTGCGGACAAAGTATACCCTATTCCGATAAATACTAGCTATGTGGAGAGGGTTATCGAGGCAGAACGACCCGATTCAATAATGTTGGGTTTTGGAGGCCAGACAGCCCTCAACTGTGGCGTGTCATTGTATGATCAAGGCATTCTACAGAAATATAACGTTAAGGTTCTTGGGACCCCCATTAGAGGCATCAACATCACTGAAGATAGACAGCAGTTTAAAGAAGCCATGATAAAGAGTAATGTGCCAGTATTACAGAGTTTTGCGGTCAATTCGCTGCAAGAAGCGTTCAGGGCAGCCAATGACATTGGTTACCCAGTAATTATTAGAGTAGCATATACATTGGGTGGCAGGGGTGGGGGTGTAGCACACAATGAGTACGAACTCCAGGAAATTGTGCAGAGAGGTCTCAATCTCAGCATGGTCCACCAAGTCTTGATAGAGCGTTATGTTGGCCACTGGAAGCAAATTGAGTATGAGGTTATGCGAGATTACAAGGGGAACAGCGTGATCGTATGCAATATGGAAAATGTTCTTGCGATGCGTGTCCACACGGGTGATAATATAGTCATCGCACCATCTCAGACACTCAACAACTATGAATATCATATGCTGCGTTCAGCTGCCATTAGAGGAACCAGCTACTGCGACATTATTGGTGAGTGTAACATCCAGTTTGCACTTGATCCAACGTCAGAACAGTTTGCTGCTATTGAAATAAATGCAAGGCTCTCCCGCTCATCCGCCTTAGCAAGTAAGGCAACAGGCTACCCTCTTGCATACATGGCGGCCAAAATTGCCCTAGGATATTCGTTGCCAGAACTAATTAACAAAATCACAAGAGCTACTACTGCATGCTTTGAACCATCGCTTGATTATGTCGTGCTCAAAATGCCACGATGGGACTTCTCAAAATTTGAGCTTGTTAAGCGCAAGCTGGGCAGCACAATGAAGTCTGTTGGCGAAGTGATGGCTATTGGTAGAACCTTTGAAGAAGTGGTGCAAAAGGCAATTAGGATGTGCGACATAGGCAAAGATGGCCTTGTAGCAAACGCAAATTTGTTGCCTCAGCCTACAGCAGAAGATATTGAGAGAATCGAACTGGCGCTCATACATCCCACAGACGAGATAATATTTGCAGTCGTTGAGTCCATAAAGGCGGGATTGACGATTGCGCGCATCAATCAATTATCAGGCATTGATCCATGGTTTTTGCTTAAGATAAAAAATATAGTAGATATGGAAGATAATATCCGGTGTAAATCCAACAGCTTTGATGAGCAGCTGATAAAGAATGCAAAAAAGATGGGATTTTCAGACAAACAACTGGCCCGCTGTCTCAACCTTGAAGAGATGCAAGTTCGCAGTCTGCGGCAGAAATTTAACATCAGGCCAGTCGTAAAGCAGATAGATACACTTGCCGCAGAGTGGCCAGCCAAGACCAACTATCTCTATTTGTCGTACGGAGGCGAGACTGACGATGTCAAAGTGAATGACAATAACACAAGCAGGATGATAGTGTTGGGCGCTGGCCCATACAGGATCGGAAGCAGCGTCGAATTTGACTGGGGGACAGTCAATACGGTGTGGGGTCTCAAGGATAATGGTGTCAAAGAAATTTCAGTTATCAATTGCAACCCTGAAACTGTCTCAACTGATTACGATATCTGTGATAGACTATACTTTGATGAGTTGACATTAGAGCGTGTGCTAGACATCTGTGAGAAGGAAAAGCCGGTTGGGGTAGTCACATGCGTTGGAGGTCAGACTGCAAACAACCTTACACCCAAGTTGGCAAAATATGGGATCAATATTATAGGCACGAGCAGTGAAAATGTGGACAGGGCGGAAGACAGATCCAAGTTTGGACAGTTGCTCGACTTACTTAAAATAAAGCAGCCGGCATGGAGAAAATTTACCTCACTGAGGGAGGCTAAAGAATTTGCAGATACTGTTGGTTATCCTGTGCTTGTCAGGCCATCTTATGTACTATCCGGCGCAGCAATGAAAGTAGTATGGGGCGAGCAGCAGCTAGAGGGATTTTTGACTGATGCCACAAACATCAGCCCAGATCATCCAGTTGTGATTAGCAAGTTCCTCCAGGACGCTGCAGAAGTCGAAGTAGACGCAGTGTCAGACGGTAATGAAGTTATCATTGGCTCTATTATTGAACATGTTGACAATGCAGGTGTTCACTCTGGCGACGCGATAATGAGTATACCTCCTTGGAGGCTTGATAGAAAGACAATTGACACAATCACTGATTACAGCATCAGGATAGGAAGGGCTCTTAATGTCAAAGGTCCCTTTAACATCCAATACCTGATCAAGGATGAAGAAGTTCTTGTGATAGAGGCAAATGTCAGGGCGTCACGTTCAATGCCTTTTGTGTCTAAGTTTGTAGGTTATAATATCATTAATCTTGCTGCAAAGGCAATGATTGGCAGAAAGCTTCCGTCCGCTGTTAGGGACCAATGGCTCAAGACTACAGGGTTTGGGATTAAAGTGCCTCAGTTCTCATTCATGCAGCTTGAAGGTTCAGATGTTGTGCTCGGAGTAGAGATGCAGTCGACAGGGGAAGTTGCGTGCTTTGGCAATAGTTTCTATGATGCATTATCCAAAGCATATATGGCTGCAGGCTATTCTTTGCCACTTTCAGGGTCGGTACTTATAACAGTAGGAGGACAAAAGAACAAAGAGAAATTGTTACCAATCATATCGCTGATTTCTTCCATGAACTATCAAATTATGGCTACAGAGCATACAGCAGAATTCATACAAAATAATAACTTTAAGAATGTACAGTTGGTTTACAAGATAAGCGAACCCGATCGCAAGCCCAATATTGCGGACCTACTATACGAACGCAAAATTAACTTCATCATAAATATTCCAGCCACCTCTACGATTGAAAAGTATGTCGGTATGCTATATGATGAGTACCAGATAAGGAGAAAAGCAGTTGAAATGGGCATACCTGTTTTAACGACATTTGAAGCAGCGAGTTCATTTATAAAGACACTTCATTGGCTCAGGGATAACAGTCCAAGCATAACGCCGCTTAAAAGCTACACCAAGTTGGATTAACGAGAACCACCAGTCACACTCCTATCGTAATGTCATAGATGATATGCATTTAATTACTTCTGACAGAACTATTATATCACATGAGCCACTTATGAAAGAGGCTCACTTTTTAACAAATAGAATTAAATCAAAAGATCTTTTGCTCAAAAATCCTCATGAAGCATAGATGGCAGATACTTGCGAGAATATGTAGCACATTAGCTGCTGTTACCTCGATATTCAAGCAAAATCCCATATAGACTGAGAGGATTACTATATTGTTGAAGTAAGAATAGCAGGAAATATTAATAGCTGGCTGATTTACCTTCGTCAAAGCATCGAAGCATACATGCACCTATAAAATATAGGTCAGAAGTGTTGCGTCTCCAATAATCGAGCCATCCAGCGTTACAACTATGCATTTTATCACACCGTGCTGCATAACTCTGGTTATTATAGGAGAACCGGACTTATGATATAGCTTTTCGCCAGTAGCATAGAGATAGGGGTTAAAGGTCGGGACCACTACAATGTCAACCAATCCCTTCTCGGCAAAAAGATCTTCCTTTCGGGCCTGAAGATATAGCCATACTCGTTCGCCGTTTATGACACTCTCTTTTTTCAAAAATACAGGATGTATATGCCCCATTACAATTCGTCTTATATGTCCTCTAACATCAGAAGGCATAGTGTGTCCATGCATCAAGAGCGTGTCCTCAAGGGTCATTCCCTTACTGGTTATCATGTTTACATTCACTGGAACCAGATGTCGGATGTTGCCATCATGATTGCCGGGTACAAGGTAGACATCAGCCTTGGTTGATAGTTGCTTTAAGAATACAGGCACAGTATCCCACTCTTGTCTAGTTATTCTGCTTACTGAGTGCTTGATATCGCCTAGCAGTATAATGCTATCTGCATGCTCGGACTGGATAAGGTCTGATAATTCAGTAATCATGTCACAGACTAGGCTTGGGCCGACTGTTATCCCCTTTGATAAGAGGTCCCCTTCAATCCCAATGTGCAAGTCAGATACTACAATGTATTTTCTGCCTTCACATTCTAGCAGTATTGCAGCATGAGGATGAATCGGTCGTATCTTCACGCTTTTTATACTTCACGGCAGGCAAATAAGTTAGTCGTGCAATCCAAAGTGGATTTTATAATAAGATCTGGTGGTGTCAAGCAGATGTTGTTTCTGCCGAGTGGCAAAAAGTTATGGGTTGTTATAGGGAGAGACAATGAATACTGGACAGATCCAGAACTTGGCTTTTGCTCATGCAAGGACTTTTATTTTAATACTTTGTCACGTGGACAGGGTTGTTACCATCTAAAGAGCGTCGTAAAAGCTATACAACAAAGAGGATTCACAACCATAGAGTTTGATGACAGCGAATACGTTCGACTACTGCAGGCGCTTGCAGATGACAACATAAGCGTCCTAGGCCGTATTTGATACTTGACTATTAGTAGAAGTTGGAGCTATAGTATCAGTTGGATGCTGCTGCTGCTGCTGCTGATTCGGCTGTACTTCAGGCCTTTCTAATGTAGTTCTTGCTTCTCCACCCTTCCGTCCAATAGTACTGTAATACTCTGTACCACGCTCCTGCTTGACAGTTTCACCACCCCGCTTACCTATCTCACTGTAAAATTCTGCACCGTAGCGCTCCTTAACAGCACCACCGCCCTTTTCTCCTATTTCCCGATAAAATTCTGCACCGTAGCGCTCCTTGACGACTTCGCCTCCTCGCCTACCAGCCTCACTAAGGCCTTCTCTATCATTTGCACGTGCTTCTCCGCCTGCCTTAGCGACTCTTAGTCGAGTCTCCGAGTTTGCCGCTGCTAAGCCCCTCTTTTGGTGTGGTGCAATGCCCCCTTTCCGTGCTACTCGTTGTCTTGTCTCTTCATTGGCAGACGCAAGTCCCCTTCGAGCGCGCCCGCTATCAGATGCAGCCTGCTCTAAGCCCATGGACAGTAGACACTCATATCCCTTAAAAGGGGAAACGAAAAAAGTATGAGAATCATAATCATACAGTTTATTAGCCAAGGTATTTTGGCAATCGTTGTGACCTCTGACAATGTTCTTGTTGTTGGTTTCGGGAGTAGGGAGCACGCTATTGGTTGGAAGATTGCACAGAGCAAGCATGTGGAAAAGATCTATTTTGCTCCAGGCAATGGAGGTACATTTGAAAATATTGATATCAAACACAATGACATCGACAAATTGGTATCGTTTGGCAAAGATCAGAGCAACCTGCTTACGATTGTAGGTCCTGAGGAACCGCTATCACTTGGAATTGTTGATACCTTTGAAAAGGAGGGTCTGCGCATTTTTGGGCCGGGGAAGGAGCCGGCTAGGCTTGAAACCAGCAAGGCTTTTGCCAAAGAGTTCATGTATGATATTGGTATCAGGACTCCCAAATTTGCAATATTCTCTGATCCAGAAAAGGCCAAGGATTATGTCATTAGGCAGGATAGACCTTTAGTAATCAAGGCCGATGGACTTGCAGGTGGCAAAGGTGTGATAGTGTGTGAAAATATTGGCCAAACTATTGCAGCGATTGAGAGTATGATCATCAAAAAAGACTTTGGGATTGCAGGTGCTAAAGTGGTCATTGAAGAACGTCTCTCTGGCGAAGAGGTATCAGTCATCGCTCTTTGCGACGGCAAAACACTAATGCCTCTTGCACCAAGCCAAGATCATAAGCGGATATTTGATAACGACAAAGGTCCTAATACTGGTGGCATGGGAGCCTATTCTCCAGTACCAGTAGTTGATAGCAACCTTCAAGAAAGGATATTAAAAGACCTGATGGAGCCTGCGATAATTGCAATGAAAAATCGAGGTACTCCGTTCAAAGGATTCCTTTATGCAGGCATAATGATTGAAGAAACCACAAAAAAACCCTATGTCCTAGAATTCAATGTAAGGATGGGCGATCCAGAGTGCCAACCAATAATTATGAGAATGAAGTCCGACCTTTATGAGTACATCGATGCAGCTGTGGAGGGGAGACTCGAGTCAATGCCCCAGATGGAATGGAAGAGCCAGACTGCCGTGTGTGTAGTAATGGCAGCAAAGGGGTATCCTGGCAGTTATGAAAAGGGTGGAGTCATAGAGGGCCTTAACTCTGAATTTGGGCCGCACATCAGGGTCTTCCATGCAGGTACAGCAAGAGACTCGCAGGGCAGGATTGTGACTAATGGTGGACGAGTGCTAGCGATAACTGCACTTGGAAAGGATGCACAGACTGCAGTAGACAATGTCTACTCTGCCGTTGGTAAAATACGATGGGGTAAAGACGATCACTATTACAGAACGGATATTGCAAGAAGGGCGATAGCTCGCTAGATGTAATGAATACCGTCCTCACTAGCAATCGCATCCAGTCTTTGGTCATATGTGTCATGTGGTAGATTATCAACTATTTGAAATAGGTACGCAAGCCCAATAGAGAACACTGTTCGATTACCAGTCAGCAACCTATCATAGAATCCCTTACCATATCCAAGACGATTGCCCTCTTTGTCAAAAGCAATACCGGGCACGAGCAGTATATCTATGTTAGCCATATGCATATACGGTCGAGGTTCCATTATGCCGAATCTATTCTTGATTAGAGATTTTGTCAAGGTGAATTCATAAAATGTGATCTTGTCATCTTCTACTCTCGGGAGTGCAATCCTTTTGCCTAGAGTTCTTGCACGCCAGATTATCAGTTCTGTAGATACCTCAGAGCCGAAAGCAGAGTATGCCCCAACAACCTCGGCGTCCTGGAACTTCTTACTGTTTATTACATATTCCTGTATGGCTTTGCTCTTTTTTCTAACATCGTCGGAATTCAGCTTATTACGCATGTTAAGCATCTCTTGCCGTTTTTCTTTTTTGCCTAACAGCAGCTACTGGCTCATCTCTCGGGTTATAAAAGCAGCAGCAGTAACGGTATTTTTCAAAAGCATAGCCCGGGTCATAAGACCTACCCCGCCAGGAACTGGTGTCAGCCAAGATGCTTTTTCCTTTACTGAGTCAAAGTCAAGGTCTCCAGTCAGCCTGCCATTGAGTCGGGCTATTCCAACATCAACAACTACTACGTCTTTTTTTACCATATTTGCAGTAAGGGTAAAGTGCTGACGGTTGCCTACTGCAGTAACAATTAGATCTGCCCTGAGCAGCTTTTCGCTCAGATCTTTTGTCTTTGAGTGGCAAATTGTCACAGTGGCATCTCGTTCCAACAATAAAATCAAAAGTGGTTTTCCCACCAAGTTACTTCGGTTTACAATGACTACATCCATCCCTGTTACATTTATTTTATAATAATCTAGAAGCTCCATAATGCCAGAAGGGGTACAGGGCTTTAGTGCTGCAATACCACTCTGCATCATGCCGACATTGTACGGTGTCAAGCCATCCACATCCTTTAGTGGACTGAGTGAAGCGAGTATATCAAATTCATTAATATGAGATGGTAGGGGTAGTTGCACTAAAATGCCGTGGACTTCAGGATCATTGTTTAGGAGTTGTATTAGCTCAAGCAATTCCTTATGCTTAAATGCAGCCGCAAGCCTATGATCTCTTGTAATAATACCTACTTCCTTTGCATCATTGTGCTTACTCTCAATATAAGCAGCAGAGGCAGGATCGTCTCCGACCAGCACAGTTGCAAGGCATGGTTGAACGCCCCTTACATTTAATTCTCGAACCGCAGCCATTACTCTTGATTTTACGTTTGCTGAGACAATCTTGCCATCGATTATGCGTGCCACCAATTGAATAAGTAAGAAATTTCTGCACTATTTGCGTTTCTGTACGCAGTACTTTGTATAGAATAATGATAATGTGGCAAAGCTGTATTCGATCATTAAACCGAGCATAACAATAAGATAGCGAAAATATCAAGGAAACAAGTGTTATCTGCTTGAAATATTACAAGAAGCACCGTCATATATAATATAAAAACTCATTAGACCTTGTCTATCTCAACCTGCTCAAGCTGACGTAGCGCCTGAGCTATCTCCTGATGTAACTGCTCAATACTTTGTTCTTCAGGCTCAAACATCTCTTGCCTCATCGGAGCATTAGTTTGCACCTTTGATATTTCGGCAAGTATCCTGCTCGCCTTTGAGCCAGCATCATCTTGGGAAGATTGAGGGTGGGATTTAGAAGAGAGATCTAATAATTTTTTGTCAATGGCAGAAATCCTATCCTCAAGGAGCGACACAAGGCTGTTACGTAGCTCTTTGAGATCTGAAAAGTCTGTCAGAGGTTGCATGTAAGCAATCTTTTTGTTCAGAGAATCGAGTTGATGCTTATATTTTAGCATTAGTTTATCACGCTCTAACCTGTCGATCCGCCCATCCTGGGCCGCTTCATATACACGAGTAATCGCCTCAGACGTAAGTTTCTCTTCAAATTGAAGCGACAGAAGTTCGGTCCGTAGAGAAGCATGTGATGATAACCTTGTGCGCTTTTTGTTGTTGATTCTGACTCGGAAAATCCGGTCCAGAAATACAGCGGATATAATACCTGCAATGGATGAACTGGCGATTAGGGCGATTTCTATAGACATTATATATAGACTATTTATGCCAAGACTTTCTAGAAGAAAAGCTTTCTGATGGATCAGAGGACCCGTCGCTTAATCCAATCATACTTGCGGATTCTTGGGTCAGGGTAGCCGCATTTTGCGCACGTCTTACCTCGCTTGTGATATGAATTATAGCCACATCTTCTGCACCGTATATGGGTCTTTTTGCGGGTGAACTTACCCATAGAAGTGGTGCCTTTTGTCATTTCTTACTCAGCTCTCCATGTAGGCTACTTTGGAGGTGGTGAGATAATGACCACGTTGTCGCCTCTGACAACTATAGTGCCCAGCTCATTTGACTTGCCTTCTTCCAGAATTTCTACCGAATCCTCAAGCAAGAGGTTCATATGCTGATCGAAACCGTGAAGGTTTCCTCTGATGACTTTGCCCCCCTTAAGCTTGATAAGAACAACTTTTCCAAGACTCTCATCAAGAACTTTTACCGCCATATCTACGGACAATTAATATTCTACCGAGGGTAGAGCATGATATAGTCATATATTAAAATTTGTTTGATTTATCTTCTCCTTACTTTAGCTTTACCTAAACCATTCCTTAAATTAGACAACAACATCACTTAACAATTAATTAAGAAGGCACAAGTGACTGTGTAAAATGAGCAATCTACTCATATAATTGGCATAATGGTGTTTCAAATTAGAATAATACCTGATCTCAGAGTAGGAATTAGAGTAATTTAGGATTTTGACCCATAGAACATGCATTTTCCTAGCATTTCCTTATAAACGAAGCTGCAATCAGTAATTTGCGGTATTTTCAATGCACAATAAATTTGACTCTAACATATCCTCATTTGAATACAATCTTATGATCAAGTGCAGGAGAAATTTTATTGAATTGCATGGTCATTTTGGAGATAAAATGATAGGTTCTTATCACGACCACCACTCTTTTTGGAGGGCCGGTTACTTTGCTGTACATTGCAAACATGTATTTGACATAGATGACAAAAAGGTTCTATTTCATTTTACGTCAATAACTTAAATTTTTATGCTCTCAGTTAGTCAGCAAATGCAACGATATCTCATAGAAGCAGGATTGGCTAAAACCGCATCAAAGAACGGGTAGTTAATGTTCATAGCCCAGACTGAGTCAATTTTACCAGAGAGGGAACTCATAATCATTAATAAGCGGCGTAATAGGACTGTTTGTGTTGACAATAAAATATATGCAGAGGAACGTTATGTTCTCTTTTGCACTGCTGATCTTAGGATTATTATTACTATCACCACAAGCACTTACTTTTATTTCTACAACCACACCTCTTAGAGGCGCTGCAGCACAGGAACTGCGAGAACATATCGCACACGATCGACCATCCCCATCACCTGAAGTAAATGATTCCAGTCTCCGAGTAGAAACCGTCTTTGAAGGTCTAGAACTTCCTACTTCGATGGCCTTTTTGGGCATGAATGACATTTTGGTCACTGAAAAAGATTCTGGGAGAGTGCAAAGAGTTGTAGATGGTGAACTACAGGAAGACCCTGTTATCGACGTTCAAGTTGCAAACAATGATGAAAGAGGTTTGTTAGGAATTGATATCTCGAATGGCAATATCACAGGAACTACTAATAACCAAAAATATGTTTTCTTATACTTCACAGAATCAGGAGGAGGCGAGGACGGCGATGATTGGAGCGATGGCACTGAACCTAAAGGTACACGTCTTTACAGATATAATGTAGTGCAGGGAATCGGAGATAATGATAGTCAAATACATTTAGCAAATGAAACATTGCTGCTAGACCTTCCCGCAACACCAGGTCCTCGCTATCACGGAGGACCAGTCGCAATTGGTCCAGACAACAACGTCTACGTCGTAATAGGCACAGTAGATCATCACGAGACACAAGCTCAAAACTTTGAGGACGGTCCGCCACCAGATGGTACTAGTGGAATAATGAGAATAACTCAGGATGGCAAAGTAGCAGACATCCAAGGCATAATCAGTGATGAAATCCCTCAAAACCTGTATTATGGATATGGTATGAGACAAAGCTTTGGTATGGAATTTGACCCTGTAACTGGCTACTTGTGGGATACAGAAAATGGTCCGAATAATTACGACGAACTGAACCTTATTGAACCTGGCTTTAACAGTGGTTGGAGAGACGTATCAGGATTGGCAGAACGTGCAGACAATTTAGATATAGATGAAGGCTTGGTAGATTTTAACGGCAGAGGCAGATACAGCGATCCAGAATTCACATGGCAACAAACAGTTGGACCAACGGGGTTGGATTTCCTAAATTCAAGTGCACTAGGTCCAACATATCAAAATGATTTGTTTGTAGGCGATTATAATAATGGCAATCTGTATCATTTTGATTTAAATGAAAACAGAACTCAGCTTGTCCTTGGAGGAGGCTTGTCTGATAGGGCCCTGGACCCAGGAGACGATGTGGATGACATATTATTTGGGACAGGGTTTGGAGGAATTACGGATGTAAAGGTCGGACCTGATGGATATCTCTATGTACTAACATTTCAAAATGATGAAGGTTCAATATTTAGGATAGCTCCCGAGGGCATAACAACTGCGGATGACACAGATGGGGACGAAGCAGCAGTAGAGGAAACCGCCATTACTACAGATACTAGCGACGCTGATGAGGTAGATGACACAGATGGGGACGAAGCAGCAGCAGAGGAAACTACTGCCAGCGCGGGCGCTCCAAGTTTAGGACAGACGCTAGCCGAAAGAATAACATCTAGTATCCTCAATCAATAAGTCATCAAGAAGCACAGACAATCAAAATACATACATAAATTGACGTCAGCCAAAAAAGAGGATAAGCAATGGTACTAGTCCTCGTTAGAGAAGATGGTACTACAGGCTTAAGATTATGAGCCATAGCGTATCTATCAAGGCGGTAAGGATTTGATTTATCAATCGTTCACCCCAATAAATAGATCATGGAGATTGTGGTATGAATATGACACACAGGCATAGCATCTTTTTCAAGACACAGTTCGCTTGAACAGGTTGAGCCAGCGATATCATAGCACATTGGTAGACAAATTTCCGTGAATTCTTTTGCAGTTATTCTTATTAAGTATTTAAGTACGTTGTAATTGAAAAGCAAGAACGAGTCAATCTTCACATTAGCGACCTAATGATAACTATAATAACAACAAAGATACCCAAATGTTTCTGTAAATGATAGAATGCTGTTCCCGTCACAATTATTATATAATATAAAAATATATGATAAGTATCTTATATCACTAATATACAATTACACAATTAAGTAGATTTCATCATATGATCTAATAAAGTAGTGCAATGTAAAAAAACTCACAGCGATATGGTAAAAGGAAAATCAAAGAGTCCAGCAAAAACAAGATCCAAGAAAGCTGCTGCTGGAAAAAAAGGAGGCAAAAAAGGTGGTCGCACATCAGCGGCAACTAGAAAAAGACGGGTCGGCAAAAGAGAAGCATCGACGAGTGCTGCGGGATCTGATGCTGTGACCACAGAAGCCACGACGTAGATAGATAGTCAAAGCAACAAAATGGTGAAGGCATAAATCATTTTAACTATCTAAATTTTTTACATTAGTATGCTGACTGTGTAGTATCATCCATTCACTGTATCTTAAGCGAAGGTATTCTAATATGCCTGATCACTGGGCGCAGGTAGTCTTTATGCAGAGATTAGATATTTTTCCATCATCAGCGAGACATAGACAACGAAGAAATAGGTGAAGGTGTTATATAACCTGCTGCGATGTGACCTTCATAAGCGCTAGCATCATCAAATTTTACTCCACATATTTGCATTTAAACAGACCGTCTTCCGTTATTTTTGTCACATCTTGTAATTCTTCGTTATTATCATCCAGATTACTTATCATGATTGATCACAAGGGTATTACAATTTTTGTTCTTTTGCCACAAGGGTCAGATTTCGATCTGACATTACAATAGACGCGAAAACGCGGAGGGATCACATAGTCGCGGCTTTTTCGCTGGTAGGGGGGCTAGTTTGATCTTTGCTTCTTCCAGTCAATGCGGCTTCAATCCTTGGCCATACCTTATCAAGCGTCATTGGCATATTTGTTTCAATCCAATTTGCCATTGTTTCTTCTTCTTGCATACTTTGCTTTAGTAAAGGAATAGCATTGTTAACTCCTAACCTTTCGCAAAGATGAATAAGAGTTCTATAGG
>JBJMEA010000128.1:0-7789 GCA_045809625.1 Nitrososphaera sp.
ATGACCCAGAGTTCTTTGGAGGATACGCTGTAAAGGAACACGGAGGATGGCAATTTGAAATTGCTAACTCAAAGCGGCAGCCAGGAGATGATCAGGATAGATTAATAGATTCTTTAGGTAACGTTATTCACAAATTTTACAAGCATAATTGTATTTGACTATGTATGTATTGTATGTATTATCATACAGGTCAATTGCCATATATAATTTGTTGAAACGGTATAGGTTACACTATTGATAACATATCTCACCATGAGGCTAGGATAGTTTTAGATAAGCTCAAATGTTCCATTTCCCAAGCATGATTTTTAGAGGGTGTTCCGTTTTCACGCTTGACATATTTATATGGGTACACAAAGCTTTATGCTACTAGCTATATCGCGTAATACGCTTTATCATTTATAGTTTACAGAGGTGTACCTCTTATAGTAAAAACGCTTTTGACTAAACTTGCTCAACTGCTGCTATCTTTGAAATGATAAAACTTCAAAGCTAGTCTAAAAGCATCAAATATGTCATTATATGATGTTGCTTCTTTGTCAAGTGTCCCATCATTATCTACTGCAGTTCTGAGTGCGGTAATTAGCTTGTCAAATCTATCTGGATTGATAGCTATTCTCCCACCATCTTGTTCCAATATCATTTTGCAATGTCCCAGCATTGCTTTATGCTCTTTATTGAAGTTGACAGGAACTATTTTCATATCTTTGCTCCAGCTATCACCTAACCCTTCTGATCTATATCTGGCAATTACTTTATCATAATCTGCTTCTTCACCTATCTGCAGCTTTAGTGACTTTATGAAGGAAGGGTTAGCACCATCAATGTACACTTTGTCTATATTGTATTTGCTCATCAATCCATAAACAGTAGATAACATCTCATTATAATCCGGTCTATGGTACTCCTCAGCAACCATTATCTGAACAATTCCATCAATCAATTGTGTAACCAGTATACCAAACGCTGATCTACCATATACAGGATTTATACCCATAGATGTAGAGGTAAATGGAATAATGATATCAGGATTGTAGTTGTTATAGAAAAGACAATAATATACATCTCCCAAACTTTTTATTATTAATGTATTCTATGCTGAAGCAATTTCGAAATGGTTGAAATAACAAAAAAAGCACACTCAATAGATGGGTTTACCCATCCTTTCCCAGGTGGAAAGGTTGTTCCTTATCTATTTATAGAAAATATAAATGATGATTTGACCTTAATTGATCCTTCATTCCTTCCGCAACTGCCAATACTGGAGGATTATATACATAATTTAGGCTACAAGATGAAGAATATAAAACGTATTATTTTAACTCACCTACATATTGATCATGCACAAGCCGCTAATGAGATAAGAAATAGAACAGGTGCTAAAATTTATTCTCATTGGATAGAGGCAGGATATTTAGCCCATAATCCACCGTATCCTGGTCCTCCAACCACCCAAGGAATACAAGATATACTCGAAAAGTCTGGACTTTCGGCAGAAGAATTAACAAAGAAATTCGGAAGTATGGAATTAGAGCCTATAATTGTAGATAATCCAGTATCAGATGGGGACATGATTGGAAGTCTTAAGGTCATTCACACGCCAGGACACACGCCAGGACACATATCACTTTATTATGGTGAAGATGGAACTATTTTTGGAGCAGACAGTATCTATAAGAATGTGTTTGGAGCAGATCATATGTATATTGCTCCAGCTATTGTATCAATAGATCCAGTAACAGCTGTGGTCTCTGCACAAAGGCTTTCTAAGATTAAGTTTGATAAATTGTTGATGTCTCATCAAGACTCACCTTTAGTTGAAAGGGCAAGAGAAACTGTAGAACAACTTGTCTCAAATACTATTGAGCAAATAAGACCTCAAAACAACACATAAAAAAAGGGAACCTTCATGGCAACTAACTAAGGTGCGATCATATTTACCAGTTAGGGACAGGTGTAAAAATACTGCCCTAAGATGTTTTAATTACTTCATCATCATGCAATCTTTCATACTACCTGTCATATTATGTTGAGCCTTACTCATTTGCTTCATCGTTGTAGGCATACAAACAATCAAATCCATAGCTTGTTGAAGTTCATTTCCTGTCATATTTTTGTCAATACCTACCTGTTCCGTTGCTAAGCCCTTTATCGCTTGGATTGTACTATTACCTGCAGTAGCATTGCCACTGACTGTACTTACTGCCCCTTTGATTATATCAACCCGGACGTGGCAGCTAATAGCACGGAAGATAAGTCTTATTAGACAATACAAGAAAAGACGATAGAATGAAACACATTGGCAATAGAGGAAAATGCAAATGAAGTACATGATCAGCTGGTTCGAACGCCCGCAAGGCTCGCCTGCGGAGTACGAAAATGCCCAGAAGCGGATACTTGAGGTATTCACTAATTGGAAGGCGCCCGCAAATTTCAAGATCGAGTCGTTCGTAGTTCGAGTAGGCGAGTGGGGTGGCCATATGCTAGTTGACTGCGACGATCCGTTGACCGTTCACAAAATATGCTCGACCTTCCCCGCCTTTGAATTCCAAGCTCGACCCGTGATTGCGATCGAAGACGCTGTCAGAGTAGAACTCGAAGCTATAGCTTGGCGCGATGGACTGAAGGGATAAGTAGGCTGGACCAGAGAGCACCAATCACAGAGTTAGCCTTAGGAAGACAGCTCTGCAGCAAAGATGCATACACTAGTGTATGTAATCCATCGCTGATTGCTAGGAAGATATCAATACACAACAGGCAGATTGTAACCTCAGAAACATTCTCGATTGTAACATCAACCTTGTATCACGAAGGTTCCAATCTTAAATAAATCACAACAATTCAGAGGCTCTGTAAACTTATCGGGACACCAGAGCCTTTCCTAAAGGTGTAAACAGTCGGGACAAAGCCTGAAGAATAACAATAACAGTATGAGACATTGCTCTGCTCCCACGGTCCTGACATGGAAAACTCTTCGATATGAAAATGATACACTCTTTCTTGATCTAACGACGCTGAGTGCTTTATACCATAACAACGGCAGCATGTGGAAGCATGATAGCATCAGATTCAAAAGTCGAGAATTGTCTGAGTTGTGGTAAGAGAATTGAACATGTAATGGGTTCATGTCGTAACTGCGGAACTGAACGACCCGCTATGTCTAAAAGTAGTCCCTCTCCAAACTTCCAGTTTGAATAAAATCTGGTTGTATGGTCCCCCGGAGATAAGATCATCATTCTACTCAATCCCTAGTTTGTCATCTTTTGTAGTTTGTCCCTGGCAACCTTCAACGTGCTCGATAAACGATATATACGTCGCTGTTAAAGAGTCTATATAATGCAATACTTATTAGAGAACGTCCATAAGATGCGTTTCAAAATTAGAACATGCGTCTGGTAACCATCTCACCATGGATAAAATTTTAGGCAAGAGAGTTATTTTCTATATGCAACTTGGATGTCTCCATAATGTCTAATCCATATGTTGATAGATGTGCGCCCTCTTCTTTATGCCGTTTGAGAGACAGGTACTATGATAAATTATTCATAAACTTTTAGATGGATATACTAGAACAACTATTCTGCTTTTTACCAGAACAAGGAATGAGACCCCTTTTATTGATATTTGCTGCGCTATCAATTATGATATTGCGCTCACGATCTACTACAGAAGCATTAATTTTGACAGCTGCACTTCACAATGAGTTTGGCATTACAAAAGCAAGGTTAGCCCATGAGTTAGTATTGACATATCGTAGAGTTAACAAACATTGCGATGAATTAGTCCAAAAGCGCCTGCTAGAATACGATCCAGTAACTAGAACATATCAAGCAACTCCTCTTGGAAAGGAGATGGTCAAACTTACAGAACAATTGGCTGTAGACTATACTCCAGTCAACAGCATGCTCTCCAAATACAAGTCTCGCATTGAAGAAGGTAGGGTAAAGAGAGAAGATCATGCGCAGAGAATTCTGAAAGGAACATATACTAATACCAAGTTAAGGCTTAGCCTCTTTGCAGCAAGCCCTCTTCTTCTTTTGGAGCAGGCAATTATGTATATAGATGATTGTTTATTGCAAGCTGTCCGTTGTTGAGAAGGGTAAGAAACCGCAGACAATCGTGATATGCATGCTGCTTCGAGGTTAAGTTGAAATCTGCAGAAAACTCCATTGCCATCTGCTACTTTTCAGACGTAACAGATCAATATAGAGTAGGTAGACAAATGTAATAGAATAACAACATACAGTGTTTCGGGAACCGTGAGATATTACAATGATTAATTCCATTATAACTTCGGAAGACAACATTAGATTGTCTGTTGTCACCGTCTAATGGTTGCTTGCTCCTATATATCACGGGAGTACCCCAACAATGGCAAAAAGTAGATGGCAATAGAAACCAAGTAGCCCTCAAGCCCGAAAGTCGCGGTCGCTCTAATGCCACGTAATACTGCGGCAAGTAGGGCTTTTACTTTCATTCTCTGTTGTATAACTATTACTACTTCTTATGCGTTGAATTCACTTATCAAATGTGGTTGATATCAACCTGCAAGGATTACGGACTAAAAGTGAGAAAGAGAAGATTGAAAGCCATTTTGCGATAAAGGCGAAGCTGCTGTTCAATCTATCATCAATCTAGCTGGCACTTTTTCCTCTGACCCTTTTTCTGAATGTGTGGAACCTCGGTTAACTTTGATCTTGTCCAACGACCATTCTAGAACGCACTCACATTCAAAGATGGTCTTTTAGTGCCCACCTCTTTGTTATGCGCTATCACCTCCTAGTGCTCTTGTTAGTTTTGCAGTTGAAGAGTCTTCAACAGCTAAGTCTTCGGGACTTGTGAAACATATTCCCAACTTCATCTTCTGCTTGACAATCTTTTGTTTTCTACCGTTAATTTAAACATCCGAAATATGGTCAGGTTAAAACTAACTATATTGTACAAAAAATTTACTAAAAGATAGTAATAAGACAATGGTACAGATTAGAAAAGAGCAGTAGAATTTCTACTGTCATCAGAACACAACCATTCTCGTAGTTCTATAAACATCGATGAAATCATTGGGGCAACGATCTGAATAATTGTTGCTCCCTCTGTTTTATTCCCTTATCTACCTGCTTGGGTTAAGTTTCCTGACGTGGTAGATGCTATCGATGGTATTGTTGTTGAGGCAGTACTGTTTAGAGAACCTCCACCTTCTGATCTTTCTGATGGAATCTGTATGAATGGTGTTGCACCTCCCCCTCCTGTCACTAGAGGCAACACTCCATCCCATCTTTGGGTTTTGAGCCATTCTAGGTAAGTCGGGTTCTGCCTTAGCTGTTCATCAATTATCCTTATAGCCTGTGATTCTCCCTGTGCTTCGAGTACATTCGCCTGCCTTACCCCATCTGCACGAGCAACATTGGCTTTCTGCTCTCCGATAGCCTTTGCTTCTACTTGCTGCGCCTCTATCTCAATTCTTCTGAGGTCATTGTTAGCCTGGAGTGCTTTCTGTTCGGCTACTACTTTTGATTCAACTGCTCCTCTAAACTGCTCTGAGAACTGAAATTCTGTGATTGATATTGTCTCTACTAAAATGTTATAAGCTGCCAATCTTTGCTTTATTTGGTTCTCAATTTCAGACTTTACAGTTTCTCTATTTGTAATCAGATTCTCTGCGTTGAACCTAGCTGTTACTTGCTTTACCGATTCCTGTATTGTAGGAGCGATGACTCTATTGGCATAATCAAAGCCAAGCTGCTGGTATAGAACTTGAGCTGTATCTGGGTTTATGTGATAGTTAAGTGCCACTTGTGTACTTACATCCTGGAGATCCCTCGATGCAGAAGCTGCATTTTCAACTATTTTTTGCGTTCTTACTTCCATCTGGACCACGTTGTCTCTAAATGGGACTATAAAGTGAATGCCCTCGTTCAAAGATACAGAGGTATCAACAGCCCCAAAGTTTAGTAGAATTCCTCTATAACCAGCGTCTACGATTCTGACAGCTGAAGCTAGCACTACTATAAGTATAATGAAACCTATGATGATAGGTATCAAGAGTCTGACAGAAGATCTAGATACCATCCTTCTTCCTGCTCCTCCTGCTTCATAGTCTTCAAGTGGCTCTCCTTCACGAGTCATTCTTTGGTAACGTCCAGGATCGCGTCTTAAGACACGGCCTCTAAATCTCCGATTATATACGAAAAAGCCTATGACTCCGATAATGATTATTGAAACAACAACTGTGATTATGGTAGCGACATCTACCATTGCTGGAAGCACCTATAATTGCCAATTCGCAACCATCTGCGCGAGATTTTAATCACAGGCATAATATATATCTCTAAAATTATTGCACTATGACAATAAGAACTTTTAGCATGTAAGCTTTAGCAGGACAAGATAATTTAGAAGAACTTGTTATGCTATCTTTAAAGGGGGATGATCTGCTAAAGCAACTAATGACAATAACCAGAAACCTTGTCTGCTGCTCTTGTTCGTTCTCTCAAATGTATTTTCCTATTTCTTTCATATCCTGATATTCTTTTTCTATAGAATCTTACTTCTTTTCTTCGTACTATAGTGCGCGTTGATTTGCTTTACTAAGGCCAGCTAGCAACGTTGGTATGCGTTAGAGATATCGTGCATGCAAAATTATCTTTGTCTTCATAATTGTTATTTTTATCTTCATGCTCCTCATGCTTTACGGGACCTATGCCATTAACACAAACGATCTCTATTCGACACAGGGCTCATAATATGCATTTATTATAGCAGTCATAGTCAAAATAAGTATGACCTTGCAGGATAACGCTTCAAGTTAGAATTAGAATAGTCACATTAGATGCATTAAGTTGGTACTTGCTAGATGGCCTACAACTGACTTTCCCTAATGTCTTTTTTTTGAGGCTGAAGAAGGATATGTATCTACTCCACCAATTTTTTTCGATAAAACAAAAAGTATCTGCAATATACTGGGCGCAGCATCTGGTAGTCCAAATGGCGGCTTTGGATTCAAATAAATTTTATTCAAATCCCGACGGGCCAGCTAAAAATAAAAATTGTTGAAAAAATTGGACTCAATACTTATCGTCAAGGTCTTTACAGTACGCATAGATGACAAAAGCTGTCAATCACTCAATACTCATTGCACAATACATTACAATTTTCAGAGGACGTACCCGAAGCAATATACTTTAGATTGGATGGCTCCCAATTGCATTCCTGGCAATAAAGGATTAACATTCACTTCCCTTTTCTTCAAGTATATCCAATTGATATTGTAAAAGCACTAATAGTTAGGACAGTTCAGACATGTAAACACCAAAAGTACATTGATATCAGTAGTTGCTAGAAGCACAGATGTCATAGAAGGTTGATTCCTGGCGAAATAGGGACTATTTATATATTTATAAACAACTCGTCATTTAGGAATGTTATACAAGAATCGGTTGAACCCATAGATTCAATTCCAACTTCTAATGCTAATTCTCAAAAAACATCCGAGATTCTATACGGTGCGGATAAAGCTGTAGGAAGAGGAGTTCAGTTTATGCAAAAGGTAAGGGAGAAAATGGATATTTTCTTTGACCATAAAGCTCCCTCTATCGTCATTGATCTTAACGAATACAGAAACGGATACATTGACATAAGAAGAAGAGGCGGAAAGATAAGAGCCTTTACTGAGATTACTAAAGAAAATATCCAATATTGCAAAGAGCTAATGAAAATAGTTGATGAGCTTCGACATCTAGATGGGGTTAAGGGCGGTTTGGCTGTTAGTGAATCAGAATATATGGCTACC
>JBJMEA010000129.1:0-9488 GCA_045809625.1 Nitrososphaera sp.
TTTATAATCTGAACAGCACCTATTTCATTTTGCTTTAATCAAACGAGAGATATAATAGAGAACAAAATCCGTGTATTGCCTAACAGACGAATCTTAAGTAAGTGTCTTCAGGTTTAGAAGTAAAGCTAAGGTCTTTATGCATTTCAACAACAAGGAGGTAGCTGATACTTCTATGCATTTACTAGACAGTCAAAAAGCAACATAAAAAGAAGTTCAAAAACTACAAACGGAACTTGTTATAGAGGTATCAAACCTTTTTAGTTTGGAATCTATCTATAACAAGACTTAGTGGAATTGGATTGGATTGCCACCCGATCGTTTTGCTTCTTATTTTTGCTATGCCTGTGTAGTTAGAAGCCTTTTTACGGTCGCAGAAAATGTTCCCAAATCCCAAGAATCTTCATAACGCACTCCGTTGATATAGAAAGTTGGAGTACCTTCAACACCACTATTGATTCCACTATTAAGTGATTCTTCTATTAAAGAAGCATAAACATGTCCGGACATATCTTTCTTGAATCTCTCAATATCTAATCCTACTTTTTGTGCATATTCCAGTAAGTGGCTTTTACCTAGTGCTTTTTGATGTTCAAACAAATAATCATGCATTTCCCAAAATTTATCTTGAGCTGCAGCAGCCTCCGCAGCTTCAGCTGCATTCTGAGCATGAGGATGAATATCCTTAAGCGGGAAGTTGCGAAATACAAAGTATATTTTGTCGCCAAACTGCCTTACTATTTCCTTCACTATTGGATAAGCCATACCAGTATAGGGACACTCATAATCCCCATACTCTACAATATTAAGTGGTGCATTAACAGAACCTTGTATATGATCAGAACCTATATTTACAGGCATAGTTAATTTTTTAATTTCTTTTTCTGTTCTATCTTTGCTTCTCATCTATTATTATGCTATTTAATGCTCAGTCCTATTAAACATAGTAGTAATCGATTGCTTAGAAGGTCATATCAAACATACTAGATAAGATTTAGATTGCTATTGAACTTATAATAATGAAAATTCTATTATTGTATATATGTCTAGAAATTCTTGTACTCATCTTAAACAAGTAAATCTTGATGCAGAAGCAAAAACAAAATGGGATCTGATTGGGTACATTTACGGCTTTGTTTATCATGTGGTAATGTTGTATGCTGTGATTCTTCAAAAAATAAACATGGCGCTAAACACTTCAAAGCAACAGCTCATCCTATCATCAAGTCATTTGAACCCGGCGAGAATTGGAAATGGTGTTATGTTGACGAGATATTTATGAAATAATACTTGTGGATGATAAAAATTATGACTGCGGCAAGAAGAACAACAAATTTGTTGATTTAAGTAGGTGAAGAAATATATCATCATCATTGGAATCAGATAGTAATAGTATTAGAGGAGCAAAAGAAGAAGAAGACGAAAGTCATTTAAAAGAAAAACCAAAGATTCTACCCCTTCCAAATGGGCCTTACTACCTGTTAAATGATATGCAACCAAAAATTGTTGAAAATCTTCAAAGCTCAGAAGGCAAACAACTTTCAACCATTGTAGGTGTAGCATTGTGTAGGTGTGGAGCATCAAAGAATAAACCATTTTGTGATGGCACACATGGAACAATTGGTTTTTCAAGTGAAAATAAAACTACTACTACTACTAACGACAATGGCGATGCTAGTAGCAGTAGTGGCAGTGGAGAGAAGACAATCAAAGACAGGAGGAAAAGTTATGCTGGCAAGAAAATAACAATTCATGATAATAGAAGAATTTGCAGCCATGCTGCTGAATGCGTAAACAATTTACCATCTGTTTTCAAGCTCAATGCAAGACCATGGATTGACTCGGATGGTGCCACTGTAGAAGAAATAATCAATACCATAAGAAAATGTCCTTCTGGTGCACTTAGTTATTCTATTGACGGCATTGAATACAAAGACCAAAACGAAAGAAAGCCAATGGTTACGGTTTCTAAAGATGGGCCTTATATTATTACTGGAGGTATAGATCTGATTGGAGACAATATACAATTCGGAGATGGAGCATCAAAAGAACATTATACGCTTTGCCGTTGTGGTGTATCCATCAACAAGCCATTTTGTGATGGTATGCACAAAGTAATTAATTTTAAAGAAGACCAAAACTGATCTAGTAATTATAGGATTTGGTTTTGGTTTTGCTAGGTTAGAGCTAAGACTTCGAAATAGTATTTGACTTTGACTAGTTAGTTTGAGATAACTATGATACATATATATCAAAATTGGTGTCTGTTTGTATGTATATATGTTAAATTCAGTACTCATATGTAGTCAGGCAAAAACATTTAATCAAAAATATCAGTATTTCAGGATCTGATATATTGGCAGAACCATCCTCATCATCACCATCACCTTCCTCTCCAGGCAATAGCAAGGGTAAAAGAACATCTACTACATCTGTGAAGATCCCTGTTTCTGCATGGATAACTCTCATAGTATTGGGTTCTGCACTCTTAGTCACTATGTATGGCGAAACTATGCTTTTGCCGGCTATTCCGGATATTATTAGAGACTTTAAAATATCGTACAATACATCTTCTTGGATACTTACAGCATATCTTATTTCAGCTGCTGTTATGGTTCCAATCGGTGGCAAGTTGTCTGATATGTATGGAAGAAAGAAAATAGTAGTAATTATCATGGCAGTCTATATCATCGGAATTACTCTAGGAGGATTTGCCAATAACATATACTTTCTGATTGTTACTAGGATAATTCAAGGTGTGGGTGTATCGATGTTTCCTGTAGCTTTTAGTATTATAAGAGATAAACTCCCACCAGAAAAGCTTGCGATAGGTGTAGGAATATTTAGTGCAATGTATGCAGGCGGTTCGGTCGTAGGTTTGTCTGTAGGAGGTACTATAATCAACAACTTTGGATGGCATGCTACATTTTTCTCTATAGTGCCTATTTCTATTGCACTTTGGTTCATAATCAGACGAGTTATTCATGATAGGAAGTTAGAAGA
This sequence comes from Nitrososphaera sp., assembly GCA_045809625.1. Taxonomy (GTDB): domain Archaea; phylum Thermoproteota; class Nitrososphaeria; order Nitrososphaerales; family Nitrososphaeraceae; genus Nitrososphaera. Next base: position 3,001 of record JBJMEA010000129.1, read on the forward strand.
GGAGGAGGTAGAAGAACTGAAGGGACAATTAATGCAGCAAACACAAAAAAGTGGTACTACTGGTGGCGTCGAAACTGAATTTTGTGTTGCGTGCGGAAAAGTTGTTGCCACTGTTGTGGTGCCAACATTGGATCTAAAAGGTGTAATAACGCTGGCCGTTGCAATAACCTCATTTCTGCTGACACTTACATCTTTAGCATCTTATTCAATACAGATCATAGGTGTTTTTGCCGTAGCAACTATTGTATCATTGTTTTTATTTGTCATTGTGGAGAAAAGGAGCACATCACCATTGATTAATTTAAAGTTACTAACTAATAGAATTCTCCTCCCCGCTAATATCGTTATGATGATCCTAGGTATTACAATGTTTATGGTATATCAGAGCGTACCTATATTGGTTAGAAGTCCAGAACCGGTAGGATTTGGCGGAGATGCTGTAACTACTGCAAATGTTCAATTGCCTTTTATGATTATACTCTTGATAATAGCACCATCTTCTGGTTTTATAATGTCAAGGTTGGGAAATCTGAAACCCACACTAGCTGGAAGCATAATAAGTACTATTGGTTTTTTCAGCCTTTTTATATTTCATTCAACGCAACTTCTGGTAGCAACGAATCTTGCAGTTATAGCAGCAGGTATATCATTGACGCAGGTTGGCATATTTGATATCACGATGAAGTCAACTCCAAAGCAGTTTAGTGGCGTATCACTAGGTATGACGGTTGTTCTTAATATCCTGGGGAGTTCTATCGGTCCAGCTATTGCAGCAATATATATGCAGCAAAATCAGGTATTTGTAAAGGGAATTGCAGGTGCATTCCCCACTTCAATGGCATACAACTTAATATTTCTGACAGCAGCAATAGTTTCTGTAGTATCAATAGCCCTTGTCATGATTACAAAGAATAGGATGTCACAGATAGAGGAAAAAAACTCGAGTTTACAGTAGATATAGGTATATTACAAATGTAATTGGCAAGCATCTATCCTGTAGTATCTTCTCTAATTGCTAGTCTATAACCGAAGTTATTTTTATTGGTTTGACGGTATAATTGGATGGATGGCTTCAGCAAGTCATTGAATGAAAAGATATTGATAGACAATTGCAAAGTTAAGGTGTAATACTCATTTAATGACAGTATCAGTAGTATCATTACCAGGTCTTCATCATTATCAGGTATTCTTTAATATCTAATGCTTTATTATATGACAATGAAGTCTGCTCAGATTAACAAGTACGGAAGCAGCGAAGTTATTGAGATTAACCAAAACACACCTGAACCGAGTTTGTCTTCTGGAAAAGTTTTAGTTAGCGTAAAAGCAGCTAGCGTAAATCCAGCAGATTGGAAGATTCGTGAAGGAGGCTTGCAACAAATGATACAGCTTCAATTCCCATCTACCATGGGGATGGATTTCTCTGGTGTTATCAAACAAGTTGGGGAAGGTGAGTCTAATTCAGAGTTTAACCAGGGAGATGAGGTATATGGACAGGCTGGTGTTGTTAACGGAGGTTCAGGAGCATTTGCAGAAATGGCTTTGGCAAAGACAGAAAGTATTGCAAATAAACCAAAGAGGCTAAGCCATGCCGAAGCGGCAGCCTTACCGCTTGTAGGCGTTAGTGCTTGGCGAGCACTTATGGAAAATATTGGGTTATCAAATGGTCAGCGGATTCTAATTCATGGTGGAGCAGGAGGAATAGGATCTATAGCCATACAACTTGCAAAGCATCTAGGCGCGTATGTAGCAACAACAGTAAGCACAGATGATAAGCAGTTTGTACAAGAGTTGGGAGCAGATCAGGTCATAGACTATAAGACCCAGAATTTCGAAGATATGCTACATGACTATAATTCAGTCTTTGATACTGTAGGTGGCGAGACATACAAGAGGTCTTTCAAAGTTCTAAAGAAAGGAGGCATAATTGTTTCCATGTTAGAACAACCAAACCCACAGCTAATGGATCAACATGGCGTCAAAGCCATATTTCAGTTCACACAAGCAGATAGGGAGCGGTTGACGAAAGTGGCAAAGTGGGTAGATCAAAATAATGATATAAGGGTAAATATAGACAAGACATTTTCACTAGATGAAGCGGCTGATGCACTAGACTACCAAAAGGATGTCCATCCAAGAGGTAAACTGGTCCTGACCCTGTAAGAAGAGGAGAAACTAACAGTTAGCTGTTAAATTTTTGATAGTTTTAATATTTTCAGTGTTTATGGTTGAAAATACGAAGTATGTTATGACACGTATCTGTAACAGCAAGTAATAATATGACGGTGGAGCATGATTATTAATAATATAGGATGGTCAAGGAAAAAATAAAGGAACATGGTTTAGAGTATGTGATTTTAAACGATAATGAAACTGAGCTATGGGAGATTGATTATGATGCAGAACATGCTGCAAATGTAAGTGAATATGTACAGCTAGACTCGCTCAAACATGACAACATAGTAAAATATTTTGGTAGAATTGAGGATTTTCTCTCAGAACAAAGACATTGCAAAAATATTCATTTTCATGAATCAATAGGTGTTCAGGCTCGTCCGCATATGAAATCTTGTAGTTTTGAAACCCGTAGCTAGTTGGCAGACAAAGCCTGTTCTCTAATAAAGACTAGTAGTACCAATTATGCCATTAGCTTTAAGGTTTAGTAATTCTTATTGAGCCAATTTTAAAGCCACTCTTCAGAATCTGCTTTTATGTTCATCTAATATGACAATTACAACATGACGACGACATGACGATGCTATTATTATTGGAATTTAGTTTTTTGTAATTGTGGTGACTTCCAGCGGTTTGCCCATTTTCCCAATTCATTCATGATAGTTTCTAGCTCTCTTGCTCGTGGCGTCATACGATATTCTACTTTCGGAGGTATTTCAGGATAAATTTTTTTAGAGATAAGACCTTCGCGTTCGAGCTCTAATAGCCTGTCTGATAAAACAGTACTACTTATTCCTGGCAGAGCCCTTTTTAATTCGTTGAAGCGAATGACATCTTTATTGCAAAGATTCTTTAGAATTAATAACGACCATCGTCTTCCTAGAACTTCCCAAATATTGGCTATCTCATATTCCGGAGATTGTACTCTGCTATGTTCCTTCATAATACCTAGTCATATTTTCATATTGCGTACTTAGTCATTTAAGGATTTTAGCTATGAATTTCCCTTTGTTTATCTGTATCTGTGGTAAGCGAGTAATATTGTGGTCTTGTGCTCACAGGATACAAAAAAGACGACAATCTGATAATAAATGGAATAAGCGCATATTGTTACAATACCTCCATATAGTTTTGACTCACTTCACGAAGTGCAGGGGCGATACGCGTACCTATTAATTTAGTGGCACGCATCAGCTTCTCATGAGGCTGGATTCATCATAAAAGTGATGCGGGATATGCCGCCTAGCGCTTTGCTGTGCTGGATAATCTTCTCGGATACCTCATCTGGATCGCCTACTAAAAGTGCACCTTGCGAACCGCGCTGGGCGTCAAAACTCGCACGCGTCATCTTAGGCCATCCGCGCTCCTTCCCAACCTCGGTCATGGTATGTGCATAGCCTGGAAAGAAGTCATCGACTGCCTCTTGCGTGGTCTCTGCCACATAGCCCAGTGAATGTACGCCTACTTTTAATTGATCAGGTGAATAGCCGGCTCGCCTTCCAGCCTGCCTGTAAAGGTCTATGAGTGGCCTGAATCTGTGCGTTTCGCCGCCTATGATTGCGACCATCAATGGGAGTCCAAGCAAACCAGCCCGGATAAATGATTCTGGAGTTCCACCAACGCCTATCCATATTGGCAAGGGATTTTGTAAGGGTCTCGGATACACACCCTGACCATTCAAAGTAGGCCGATATTTGCCAGACCAATGTACATGTTCATTATTATCACGAATCTTCAGCAGCAAATCGAGCTTCTCTTCGAAAAGCGAGTCATAATCCTCCAATCTAAATCCAAATAAAGGAAATGCTTCGATTGATGAGCCACGGCCAACAACCATCTCAGCCCGGCCTTGCGAAAGAAGATCCAAGGTTGCGAATTCTTGAAATACCCTCACAGGGTCGGCCGCACTCAGTACTGTTACCGCACTAGTAAGACGTATGCGTTTAGTTCGCGCAGCTGCCGCAGCTAGGATGACGGCCGGAGCCGAATCGAGGAATTCCCTACGATGATGTTCGCCGATTCCAAAGACATCCAATCCAATTTTATCGGCATATTCAATTTGTTCGACTAATCTTTGCAAACGCTCAGATGGGCTGACTGACATGCCAGCGTCATCCCATGCTGCGAAGCTATCAATTCCTACTTGCATCTAATATTGATTAGGTATCATCTTATTTAAGCACAGTAGTAGTAACTAACTTAGTTGGTATGAACAACCATAGTAAGTGAGCTGAAGTTTACTACAGAGATCTAGATTGCAAATATAAAATGTGGCTGCTAAATTATAACGATAGATTATTGTAGTAGGAGAATGAGGAATATGCGCAGAGGACTTCCTCTAACCAGCTCTCGTATTGAGAAAATATTTCCGAAATTAACACCAGCTCAGATTGATCGTATTGCAGCGCATGGATGTATACGTTCAGTACAGCCTGGTGAAGTGCTAATAGAGCAAGGAGACACATCGGTACCGTTCTTTGTTGTGATCACAGGCGAAGTGGAGATTGTACGCCCCTTTGATGCCTATGAGACCCTTGTGACTGTCCATGGTTCTGGCGAATTCACAGGAGAGGTTAACATGCTCTCTGGTCGCCGGTCTTTGATCCGAGCACGTGCTACAAAGCCTGGCAAAGTAATCGAACTGGATCACCAACAAATGTTAACTTTAGTACAGACTGATGCTGAGCTCAGCGACATACTAATGAGGGCTTTCATCCTACGCAGAGTAGAGTTAATAGCTGCTGGTGTTGGAGACATTATCCTCATTGGGTCAACACATTCTGCCAGTACCTTGCGGATCAAAGAGTTTCTAATGCGCAATGGACACCCATACTCGTACATAGACCTAGAACGCGACCCTGACGTACAGAATCTGTTGGATAATTTCAAAATTTCTGCCAGTGAAATACCAGTGTTGATCTCTCGAGGCCAATTGGCGCTTCGGAATCCCAGTAATCGACAAATCGCAGACTGCCTTGGCTTCAATGAATCTGTAGACCAAACCCAGGTGCGAGACCTCGTAGTCATCGGAGCCGGTCCGTCGGGGTTGGCTGCTGCAGTATATGGTGCTTCAGAAGGACTTGATGTGCTGGTGGTGGAGACAAGTTCGCCCGGTGGCCAGGCCGGTTCAAGCTCAAAAATTGAAAATTACTTGGGATTTCCAACCGGTATAACCGGACAGGAACTCGCAGCTAGGGCTTATCTTCAAGCTCAAAAGTTCGGTGCACATATACTCATTGCTAAGGCGACACGACTCATCTGCGATCGCAAACCGTACGTCATCGAGCTTGAGAATGTGGCTACAATTTCTACTCGCACTGTTGTGATTGCCACAGGAGCGCAATATCGAAAGCTACCATTGGAAAATCTGTCACGCTTTGAAGGTGCAGGCGTTTATTATGGTGCGACTTTTGTGGAAGCGCAGTTATGTGGAGGAGAGGAAGTAATTGTAGTTGGCGGAGGAAACTCAGCGGGCCAGGCTGCTGTATTTTTAGCACAGACTGCAAAGCGTGTATATATGCTAGTCAGGTCCGCCGGTTTGGCTACTAGTATGTCGCGATACCTGATCCGTAGGATAGAGAATAGCCCTACGATCACATTACGACCACAAACTGAGATTGTGGCCTTAGAAGGAGATAATCACCTCAATTCCGCTTATTGGCGTAACGGTAAAACAGGACAGACTGAGAAGCACGAAATAAGCCACATATTCGTCATGACAGGTGCCGATCCAAACACCCGTTGGCTCAATGGCTGCATGGCACTCGACTCTAAAGGCTTCATAAAGACAGGCCCTGATCTCTTACCAGAAGATCTGGGCGCTGCAGGCTGGCCTCTTACGCGTCCACCATACTTGCTTGAAACCAGTTTGCCGGGGGTTTTCGCAGTGGGCGATGTGCGAGGCGGCAGCATCAAGCGTGTTGCGTCCGCGGTAGGCGAAGGATCAATTGCGATCTCATTTATTCATAAAGTACTCCAGGAATAGGAAACAGATCGAACCTGATTGAGATTGGATGAATGACTCTGAACCATAAGGAAACTGATGGAACACAAAAAGGAATGTCTACTTACTAACTGTATTTTCAGTGAGCCTCGGTAAATAGATTACATGCTTCAAAGACAAATTGTCAAATTCCTAGATAAACAAATAGAATATCCAGTAGGTGCAAAAGATGTTATCACATGAATTCATTCTTTAACCTGGATTTTGATTTTTGTCAATGTTACTACACAGAGGAATGTATCGCTATAGAGTTATGAAACTATTCATTGCATAATTATGACGACAACTCAACCAAGGAGCAGAATCTAGT
>JBJMEA010000130.1:0-26460 GCA_045809625.1 Nitrososphaera sp.
GAGTCTGCGTTGTAGGAAGTCTCTTATCTGTGCTATGAAGGGAAGAAAGTAGTCAGGAAAGAAGGTGTAGGAAGAAGATATTAGTTGCGAAGCGGTGTAATCATCCAGGATAATGAAGGGCTTTCTCGTGGAAGGAATGTGTATTATTACTTTGCCATGCGGGTATACTCGATACTGGATTAGATAACCATCTATTTTGGTTTCAAGACATTTTGCTTTGGTGTACTTTTCAGATGGTTGAAGGTCTGCTAGGCGTGTGTCATAGGCTTCTTGTTCACTACCAGGGAACAGAGTAAGGTGGATAAGGATATTGTGCAAACCTGTAGGAATACGACCCGAGGATGCTAGCTGTATGGCCTGTATGACGTTCTGTGCTACAAGTTCTTGTTCCTTTTCTAATTCTTCAGGAATTATTACCCTAGCATTCGTATTGTACCATGAAGCATCATATTTGTCTGAACATATGGATAACTGTTGTTTTTGTTGGCTGTTGCAGGTGGTATCCTCTATGAGGTTAGAGTGAGTACTTTTCATGTAACTTAATGCTGCCAACTCTGCTTGTTCGCTGCTTAGGAAGTATTGTTGCGGCTTTGTTCTATGGAAAGTGTATAGTTTCCCATCGCTCTTATGATTGCGAAGCAAATCCTGAGCCTGTTCTTTGGTCTTGATGATTTCAGGAAAAATCTTAAGCAGATCTTCATATGTTATCCCCTCCCCATAATTTCTGTACTTATTAGCGACTGCGGCTTCAACATCTGTCCTCTTGAGATAATGGCGTTGTTGCTTCTTTTTCTTTCGATACTCCTGAGCCTTTTCTTCAAACTGAGTATTTTTTTGCTCAAAGTGAGTACAGTTTGGATCTAGAAAATTAAACGACTGTTGGTTTACGTAGATGTCATCAGAACCCTTCGTACAAGATGCAGCAGGATATGAGTCCGATGCAAAATTTGAAGAGGAGACACTATTACTATTCATTAAGCCTCCACCACGAAGATTGAACCCTAAGTGCTTCTGTTGGTAGGATTTGGTTCAACCTTGAAGAGTATTCCAGGGTTTCCTGATCTTTCCTTGATGTGGTTATTACCATACAATCTTTTGGGCACTGATAATCAAGGGTAAAGTCTAACGTTGGCTTTGAATCCCTGTCCTCCCTTTTCCGCAGGCCTACTACTCACTTCCTCCCACAATTGCGCTCAAACTTGCTGGATAGCACAATTCTTGCAAGCAGAGACAAAAAATTCAGATCCTTATCTTCAATCGACATAGCGATCCTCACTTTCTTTGGTTAGCTCTCCAACTTGTCAGGATTATGACAAGGACATTTACAGATGAATCGCTTTTTCAAGACATTACTCACATAACGACCAGTGCAATCGGGACACAAGGCTAGGCACTTATGGATTATTTCTGTGACTATCTCGCTCATTCCTTGCCCTTCTCCTCAGGTTCCAGAGTAATGGACTTCTTTAGAAGGTGTGAAATGACATCGTTGAAACTGTCTCCAGCCCTGCCCAATGACTTTAACCTGTCATAGTTTTGTGAAGACACCGCAACGTTACGTAACTTTGAAGTCACACAACAATTCCAACAGTTATAACATTTAAGTAAGTCGGCTTCTCCGACGTTATATATCGATGAGGGTTAAAGATGTCGGAGAACTGAATAAAGCAAGAATATTGCAATGCTTAGCAAGTGGCGATGTAGATGGTAAGAGTACAATGAACATTACTACTGAAACTGGACTCCATAGAGATACAGTCCATACTTTGTCTAAACAATTAATTGCTGCAGGCTTGGTCGTGAAAGGTCAGGGTAGGTGGGGTAAGTATCGTCTTACAGAAACAGCGCTTGGCAATATTAGCCTAGTTGGGTGGAGCTTTGGAAAAAGTGCCTTTAAAGAGATTTGGAGAAGAGGCAGTGAAATCTTGTCTGACTGTAAATATTGTAACAATATTGACTTAAAAGATGCACCAAAGATAAGCGATGAAGAGTTTGAGCGCAGGCTGCTATTTTCATTCACAGTTCTGATTGGCGCATATGTCACGTTCGTCTTTCTCAAATCTTTTGAGCCTTCAACGATTGAAGCTATTGCTAATAGCAAGAAACCTTTTAGAACATCTCTACAAAAGGTTGTTGGTGGTAACATCAGTGGCAGGCATAAGGACGAACTAGTTCGCCAGTGGGTTAATAATGCTATCCAGCCATACAAGATGCTTACGGAGTTTCGCAAACTAAGGCTCCTTCGTCGAAACCTAAAACGTGTTGAAGATGCCGCCACTGCTTCTACGGATATGAGTTGGAGTTTCAACGTAATGAGCGAAGAGAGTTACAAACGGTTAATGTCACAATACGCTGACATCTTTAAAGGCTTGTATGGTATTCTGGAAAAGGAAATGAAAAAAGCACCCTCCACAAAAGATTGGTACAAAAGGCACTATTTTGAATCTTCTGCTGCAGCGGTGACAACAAAAGGAAAAGAAGGCGCTGTTGACGGTACTTCCGCCACTGCTAACAGCACGATGACAAGCAACAACTATCCTGATCTATGATTATGAGGAAGATATAGAAGGTGTAAGAGAGGAACTTTCCTTCTTGATAATTCCTTGAGCATATAGTACCCTGTATAGCTCGTCGACCTGCTGCTTTAGTGATAGGTTCTCAGCCATCACTTGCTGCGTCTTTGCTTCTACGTCTGCGCCTTTGGCTTCCAATGAAGCAACATCCAAGTAGGTAAGGTAAGGCTCTATTTTCTTGAATAGTTCCATTCGGTCTTTCTCTGACTTCTGGTAGTATGTGCTACCTGCATGACCTATCATCCACTCGCTAAAGTCAGAATAACCCAAGTCAGATATTGTGGATTTGACAAAATCACGAAAAGTCTTTAGTGTAACTTTGCGGCGCTCTCCTAACTTTCTGCCACTAATCAAATTGCCGTTTCTACTATTTTTATTTTGGTCATCATCACGATCAAAACCCCCATTATTGTCATAGCCATCCACCTGGTCGACTAGCTCGGCAAATGCTTGAGAAAAGTTGTCATACAGGCCTTCTGGAGTTGGTTCTCTCCCATTTAGGTGTGGTATTGACAATAACAAGGCACGGGGGTTCCGCTTGGGCGTTACAAACTTTCTTACCGACTCACCATTTTCTTCTGCTTTTACCGTTGTCCAGCGCGTCCTGTACTTGAATTTTAACCATAAACGCAGCTGGTTGGCAGCTTCTCTTGTGAGGGGTCTTGTGCGAGCGACTCTCATTTTTGAATACTCTGCAGTATATGTGATGGTTGCAGGGCCAGAGTTAAGGTCTACATCACATTCCATTACAGCGCAGGGTTCTATCGGTCTAGGACCATTTGAGGCTATCACGTGTAGTGCTGTTTTAAGCTGGATATTCTTGCAAGAGTTGAGATATTTAGCGACATCGGTTTTCTCAATCCCTTTTTTTGTTGGTTGCTCTTTTCTTGGCAGTGACACCAATTCGTTAAAGTCCTCCAAGGTGATACTAATTTTGTTAAAGCGAAAGAACTTTCTCACACTTTTTACACGAATTCGAATAACGTTTGCTGTCAGCTTATTCTCATTGGGTCTTCCATTTCTCAAAAAGCCTGAATATTCCGTTAAAACATCGTAGGGGTCGTATTCCCCAGCTTTAATATGCTCTAAAAAGTTATCGACTGCGATTCTATTATAGTGTCTGTAAACAAACTGAGCAAAAGACTGCAATCTTGTTTTGTATGCTATCCCTGTACTCTTGGCTTGAATCGTTTTTGCATTGATGTATTTTGTAATGGCTCCGCTGCTTTCACAGTGCTCTATCTCTTCTGGAGTATACAGCTGCAGACGTCGTGGACTGTAAAAAGGAGAAGGTATTGAGGATGATGCTTGGTCTTGTTGTTCTTGTGGTATATTCATTTTAGCCGTGACAATTCTAGTCATTTTAGGTGGCATTGTAGATGGGATAGAATAGAATGAACTAAGCTTTAGCTTTTTCGGTATCTATAGGGTGTTACCACTTTTAGATAATGGGATCTAGTTGGTTTAGGGCATGCGCGCTACTATTATCAATTCTATTGAATCAAGAAAACATGAAGAAAGATGTCGCAATTCCGTCTAACTTTAGCAGTATGAGATAATTTTTATCCTTCAACCATTGATACCTTCTGCGCGGTGGGTTTACTATTCAATGAGAATTTTGACTCAGGATTGAAAATAGGTAAGCTTGGGGACAACAATGCACGATGGTTCTTCTTCGAGCAGCCAGGATTTATCTCGCAAGACCCAGCAGCAAAAGGGTCTGGTGTCAATCGACAATTAATTGTGGATATATCAAAATATACTCTTACTACTGTTGGAGTCAACGATCATCCCAAATTCATGATCTATAGTAACACTTTGAACGACGACACAGGATTTCCAGGTTTCAAAGTGCCTGACAGTGGAAAGATCTATTACGAATGCGACACCCTCGTAGAAACATATGGAACTGAGAATAATTCTTTCAACATTCCTGCAGATGAGCTTAAGCTTCTGTTCTTTGGGAGATAATTCATATTTTATTAGGACAGAAAGAAGTAATTTTCTCTACTCAATTGAAAGCCCATAATGCTCGGATATCATGTGATGATATTGTTTTGGCGGCATAAATGAGGAAACACTTCTTTGAACAACTTCACTGAGAGAGGGATGGATGTGCATGGCACTTAGTATAGGCTTCACAGTACGCTCATGCTGAGTGTACATTATGTTGATTATTTCTTGAATTAGAATAGATGCATACGGCCCAATAATATGAGCACCAATGATTTCTAGGTCATCTTCTTCTGCCTTTGCAATAACTTTAACAAAATGATCTTTTATTCTCATGGCTACTCCTTTTGCAGTATCTTCAAATCTTGCAATACCGATCAAGACGTTATTTTCTCCATACCTTGCCAAGGCTTCCCTTTCGCCAAGACCCACAGCAGCAATTTCAGGATATGTAAAAACAGCATGAGGAACAGCATGATAGTCCTTTTTCACTTTTTTCTTATTGTTCTTCTCCTCAGCCCTCAATACTGCATTAATGTATACAAGTTGAGCTTCATAATTTGCCTTGTGCTTAAATAGATATACACCGTTTGCATCTCCAAAAGCCCAGATATTGGGCTGTGATGTTTCTAGGTATTCATCAACAACTATCCATCCATTTTCATCAGTCCTTATTCCAGCCCTCTCTGGATGAAGTATGTCAGTATTAGAACCTCTTCCAACAGCAATTAATACCTCTTGGGCTGTTATTTTCCTTCTTTCTCCATTACTTTGATCCTGAATGGTCAGGCTCTTCTTTTTCTTCCTTTCTCCTTCTTGCAGTCTATCTTCTTTGTTGGTCCTATAGGTCACTTCTTCTTCTTCTTCGCTGACTTCAATTACTTCGTAATTTGTGATAATTTCCATGTGCTTTCCTAGCTCTCGCTTCGCTAGCGCCGATATTTCTGGCTCCTCCTCATGAAGGAACTGTTTATTTCTGCTAACTATTGAGACCTTAGAGCCCATGCTTGAAAAGAAGTGCCCATATTCAGCTCCAATATAACCTCCTCCAACAATTGCAATGCTTTTGGGTAACTGATTGAGAGCAAGAATGGTATCACTTGTATGATATCTTACCCCATCAAGACCCCTTATTGATGGGATTATTGGTTTTGAGCCAATGCAAAGAAAAATCATCTTTGAAGTTATCATAACATTATTGCTGCTGTTGCCAACTTTCAAACTATATGGTTCTATAAACTCAACAACATCGTGATAGTAATCAATATTCTGCGACTTTGAAAGCCCATTTCTTATCATGTTGATTTCGTCGTTAATGTGATGCCTCATGCCTTCCATGACCTTGTTAAAGTCTATCTTCTGTAATCGAACATCAATTCCAAATTCATTCGCTCTTTCTATTGTCCTCACCATTTCTGCGGGATAGAGAAGAAGCTTTGATGGTATACACCCACGGGTCAGACAAATTCCTCCAGGCTCATCTTTGTCTATGACGGCTACCTTGAGATTTGGGACTCTTTGAAGAATTGCATCAACGATATGTATTGCCGATCCTGTTCCTATTGAGATTAGGTCATATTCTTTCATATCAAGTCGATATTTTCCATTTATTTAATCAGTATTATCATCATGATCGTCGTATAAATCAGGCTATGTGAACCATGATGCAACCTAAATTTTCCAGGATGGAGCGCGTTTAGAATACACTGCCTTGCAGTATCACTCAACAAGTCGAGTCGCATTTGCAACTTCTGAAATATGTTCATATCGCTTCTCATCCAGCTTCTCTACTACAGGGAGGATTTCTTTGCTATCAGGAGTATTCAGCTGCTTCATGAAAGTGACAAATCGTTTGCTTGTTTGTTTATCTGCTGGAAAATCCAGGTCTTTTAGAGCCTGTCCTACTGTTTCGGCTTTTGGAAAGTCATTAATGGTTTTCGCCTTACGGTGTCCGGGAATTTGACTTTGTTTTCGAACTGCTCTTAGAGTTTGTTCTTCATTATATTCTGTTGGAATCTGTTCAGGACGCTCTCTCCCCAAATCCATGTTGAAATTTGTACGATAAGAATTTTTAGTGTTATGGAGTCGTCCATGGTACTATTGCCTTTACAATTCCATGTACCAGCAGATTAGAATGGTCAAGATTATAGGGGATCGTTTGAAAGAGCAAGATAGCAAATATGCTATTTTCTGATATTTGCGCAAATAGTCTACCTGAAAAAAGAGCAGCTAACATATAAAATTGTGAGGATTAGGACGGCAGCGTAATATTTTAGAGCGACATACTAAGTTAGGTAGTGGAGAGTATTGTCTAGGTTTGCTATTTTTGAAGAGCAGACATTATCCAGAGAAGAGGAACTGGAGCAGCAGCAGCTCCAGAAGGAGAATATTAACTATTATCTTCGACTTGAAATTGATGAAGCTAAAATCCTAAGGTCCTGGAAAATATTGCAGAAGATACCTTCTGAGACCAAGCATCAATCCGAAGCTATTATGTACCAACAAGATTTGCCATCAATATATCTACATGTGGAAAAAATTGTCGAAGACGAACTAGCAAGTGCGGATAGCGATTCTCCTGATTATGAGAGTAGAACAATTCATCTATGGGACACAGGTGCATACAAAACAGCAGCAGCAACATCATTAACAACAGCAATTACCGAGCAGATTCAAAGCGGCAAAGTAGAACTGTTTCTTGCTGGTGCAAAGTTATACGGAAAGTTTCTACTGGTGAGGGGTCCATTCTATGACAATATCTTTGACAGATCTAGCCAAAGACTTGGCTACCATAGCCATGATTTCTGGCATTTTGTGAAGGAACAGGAAAATGATGAAATAAGAAGAGCTGACTGGACTGAACCAAAGCCATTGTCGTCGCAAAGACATGATGCAAAATTAAGTCAAAAGCAAAAAACAGATGCTACAGTAATTTCTCAAAGACAATTGAAAGAATCAGCTGTGCCTTCTGTCAATATAGCAGCAGGTTTTCCCAGATTAATTAAGCCTATGTTAGCTATGCCAATAGATGAGCCATTTAACGATGATCAATGGGTTTTTGAGTTCAAGTGGGATGGAGTTCGCTCTATTTTTTTCTTCAATAAGGTAAATGACATAGTTGAAATCCAGTCAAGAAATGGCAAATCAATTACTCATAGATACCCAGAGATAGTTGACGAGATTAAAAAATTATTGATTAATGGTAATAATAATAATAACAGTCTCAAATTCAAAGAATCTATTATACTCGATGGCGAAATTGTCGTCCTAAATCAAAGAGGTTTGCCAGATTTCCAGAAACATCAAAAAAGGATGAATGTTGAATCTGCTGCAGAAATAAGAGATCTATCTCGCAATATTCCTGCCACATATTACATATTTGACATACTTTATTTGGATGGCAGAAACCTTCAGGGACTAACTCTTCTAGAACGGAGAAAAATATTATCAGATGTTTTTGTTATTTCTGCTAACAGCAGGATCAGAATATCCCAATATCTGGAAGGACAAGGCATACAGATGTTTGAGCAAGCCATATCTCTGAATCTAGAAGGAATTGTTGCCAAGTGGAAGCATGGAAGATACCTTCAAGGTTCCAGGTCAGGCTCATGGTTAAAAGTAAAAAGAATTAGAACCCAGGACTGTGTCATAGTTGGTTATACTCCAGGCGAGGGAAAAAGAGAAAGGTATTTTGGAGCACTGATATTGGCAGTAAATAACCAAGGTAATTTCAAATTTGTAGGTCATACAGGAAGCGGTTTTGACACAGCGACCATGATGGAACTCTATAATAGACTGCAGGAATTGAGAATATCAAAGCCCTCTCGGGGGATTTTAGATATGGTTCATTTTATCAATAGACAGCCAATATGGGTCAAGCCTGAATTGGTAGCAGAAGTGAAGTTTAGTGAATGGACAAAGGATAGAATCATGAGAATTCCGATATTCTTAAGATTAAGAGAAGATAAATTGCCCCAGGATTGCATAATCGAAAAAGAAAAAGGCTTGAAAGAGATAGCCTCACTGACGTCTTCATCATCATTAATGCCAGCAGGCATAACTACTGGAGCCAAGGTAGAATTTTCAAACCTTGACAAAGTATTTTGGCCTCCTACAAAAGAAAATCCATCACTTACAAAGAAAGACCTTATCGACTACTATGATAGCATGAGTTCTTATATTCTGCCGTATCTAGAAGATAGGCCACTTTCTTTACTACGCTTTCCCGAGGGAATAGAACGACAATCATTTTTTCATAGAAATTGGGAGGGTCAATCAATACCAAGATATGTTACAAGCGCAATGGTATATGCAGAGGCTAAAAAAAAGAAAACCACTCAGATTGTATGCAACAACAAGGAAACTTTACTATGGCTTGCCAACCTTGGATGTATAGAGATGCATCCAATGCTCAGTTCAGTCATGGATTATAATATATGTCGAGAATCTCGGGATCCAAATGATGTTGGCTGTGGATTGAATATACCGGACTTTGTAGTTATTGATTTAGATCCATATTTGCATGCAATCACACAAAAAAAGCAGGAAAAACAAAGTGAGTCGCAACAGGATAGCATCCAAGCCTTCAAAGCTGCTGTTGAAGTGGGACTAGAATTAAAAGAGATAATGGACGAGCTTCATCTGCGATCCTATGTCAAAACCTCTGGAAAAACAGGGCTTCATGTATTTATTCCAATTTCAAAATTACGTAATAATGTAGAACCTATTACCTATGAGAAGACGCGTGAATTTGCCAAGAAAGTAGGCAACCTCCTAGTTGCAAGGATTCCTAAAAAAGTTACAATGGAATGGAATGTAAAGGAGAGAGCGGGCAAGGTATTCTTTGACTACAATCAAAACTCAAGGGGAAAAACGTTGGCATCTGTATTTTCCGTTAGGCCCACGCCACTTGCTACAGTCTCTATGCCTATCAAATGGGACAGTTTAATAGATATATTGCCAACCGATTTTACACTTTTGAGTGTTCCTGAAATCATAAAGAAATCAGAAAATCCATGGAAACTAATGCTTGAAGATAGGCAAGACATACCATCTATCTCATGGGATTGATAATAATAATTTAACAATAACAATAATAATTGGTACTGTTGTTTTTGTCGGTATTTCATTCCGTTATTGTTGTTCAGTTGATGTTGGGTGGTATTGGCGATTTTCAGTTATTTAAAAGCATATACTGTTATTCAATCGAATACGGCGGAGCTATACAATTTAAGATTTTGGCTCAATGATTATCGAAGTGTGCTATAGCCTTACTTGACTCTTCCATACTGTCATTGTAGTTGTGCATTCTTATCTCTTTGTGTGCCTGTTTACATTATCAGTGAAAATCCAGAAGGAAGAACAACTGATTCAAAAAAGCCTCAAAGAGCAACATTGAGGAATCATCAGAACCTATTGGAAAACCAGATCCAACTGAGCCTGTGACTATTGGTGGAGCAGCTGGAGGATCTAAAGGGGAAGCAAAAGGAACAATAATGTAAACAAGAGAAAAGCTCTTTTCAATCTTTTTTACTTTTTTACATGAATCTGACAACTTATGTTATACCAAAATAAAATTACACGCTCCTCTGTTTTTGTCCCTCTATCCTTCTCTTTTTCTGCAGGTGTTTTTTAGTATTCCAGAATTCTTGTGGTTATTCTCGCTAAAGTTTTCTGTAATATTGCGCCTAACCTTTTTCCAATCTTTTCCCTTTTTTGGACTGTGTCGATCATACGCGCAGCAAGTGTGGTAACCCCACAACCTGCCCAACATTGTTCATTCTTTCCAGCCAATGGAAGGACATTTCCTTAGCAGTAACAACTAAAATGCAATGTACAGGGTACAATAGATGTAGCTTGGCTTTCAGGACTGAGGGTAAAACGCACTACTAACAACTGCGGAGATGAAATCCTTTTATCAGATACTTTACATAATCTCGGTAATGTCATCGTCGTCCTCCTCCTCGTCATCAACCACCTCGTACATTTCAAAAGACCGTGACGATACAGGCGTACCTGTGACATGCAGCAAATGCAATGAGATATTCCAAAGTGACTCAGATTATGTAGTGCACTACAATGAAATGCATACAGACATAACTCCAGAATAGGCAAGTCATTCAAACCAAGCGCTAATCTATTGATTGCGATAATGAACATTCAAAGAAAATTGACAATCTTCTTTTTATGATTTAGAATGTTTATGTGCTAGGATTTGCCGATATGCATTACATCTGAGAATGAGGAGCAGAATCAGCAATCTTGATTTACCCACAGTGGGCTAAGAAGCGGTAGAAGAAGAAAGACAATCACTGTAGGAGGAGGAGTAAGGGCGCAATACCTCTACTGCGGAAGCCTATGAGTGAGGAGGAAAAGTGAGAGAGAAGAGGAAGAAGAAGAAGAATAATTACTACCAGAATCTCCTGCACCACCTAAAACAGTGAAAGAAGAGAAGGAAGGCGGCATTCAGGAGTAGTAATAAGAATGTCGTCCGCGTTTCTTATTTTTGATTTAAACTCTATTACTTGTCTAGGCATTTCTGTCTCCAATGACTTATTCGTTTTTTGTTCAGGCATAACATAAATAGTCAGTAACTAAAATTTTGAAAAACGATGATGAGGATGACGTCTCACATCTAATATGACTTCACCTGTGCATGCGATAGCTATGATGCCGAGAAAAAATGCTGGCAATATTAAGATACCATCTCTTAGTATAGCACCAATCACAAGTACAGCTATAGCAGAGATTATGCTGTAAATTGCAGCTGCATACGTTCTTGTTTTTCTTGAGTTAACTGACAATGAAGAAGAAGAAGAAGAAGAAGAAGAAACAGGCTTAGTAGTCATTGCTGATGTCATTTGTATTACCCCTAGTGTAAGCAAGCATAGGAAAGTAGAAATACATAGAAGCCATTTTTCCGGAGAGGGCAAAGGTAAAGCCTGGTTACTCATGATTATGTGTTCGATGCTAACCCCAAATGCTGTAAAGCCAATTATGAGTGGGAAATGTATGTACAACCAAGTAAGGTATATTCCAATTTGTTTATTTTCACGAAGAGCTCTGATTTCTGAACCGTCAACAGTATCAAAGTATATCCACCACAAACTGAATGCTATGCCTAGTCCAAGCCCCGCAGAAATTATGGAAGGTACAGTCCAATTGTGAGCTGCAATTCCATTAACGACTCCCAGTATGGATATGCCTAAAACAATGATTGTAAGAAAGCCAAGACGCTCAGGTAAATGGTGGATATTAGGTGGAAATTGTACTGAAAGTCGTCTTGGAAGCAACAAAGGTGTGCCTATGTCAATCGCCATTCCTAGTATCCATAAAAACAATCTAAATGGTAGAGGTACAAATACAGATACAAACCATATAGCTGCTGCAATAGAATATCCAATTGAATACCTTGTGGTAAGCTCGCGTGCATCTGGAACATGTCTTCTGGTGCGCAAATATTCTATTACTAGAATGACACGCATTATCGCATAAGAAAGTGCAAACCATCTGGAGTTCTCACCTAATCCATCATGTACGCTTACCGCCATGAAAGCAGTAGCAGCAATCTGTAACAGCATTAAAAGGCGATGCGCCAAATCATCTGTAGCAAATCTTGTTGAATAAAAAGTCACACCAACCCATGACCACACCGCTGGAACAAAAAGAGCTACAAAACTGAGAAATCCAAACACAGATACATCTTCATTGAGTTCTCTGCTCAGCTCAAAGACAATGATAGCAACAATTAGGTCGTAAAAGGCATCTAACCATGTAAAATGACGTTCTTTGTAACTTTCCAAGTGTTTATTTCTATTAATTTCTATATATGACTATTGTTCTCCATATAGAGGCCTGCGCACTTAATCATTAATCATCAGCGCCCATCTATTCTAAAGGTCTAATTATTGAGGTCTGAGTTTCTATACAACATTAATCCCGACTCCGTTAACCGCTTCTATCTTGTTACCAGATCATATTTCTCTTCTCTGTTCTTGTATTTCCAATGGCCACCCATCAATCACATGCCAGGTTTCCACCATTTTTCCATTTTGAATACGGTGTATGCTTACATCATCTTTGGATATTCTTTTCGGAGAGTGGAAGACGGATAGATTCAAGAAAAGACTCTACGTGGGTCATGGGTGCGCAATGTACAGCACTCATATGAGCCAGAAGGTCTGACTCGACAAGCCATTGTGTCACTTGTCGGCAGTCTTGACGGTTACTATCACTATTCCGACCTCAAGAACATTAAGGTGCCTACTGTGGTGCTTCAAGGCACAGATGATCTACTCATTTCTGTAGAGTCAGGAAAGGATCTAGCAGCCAATATTCAAGGAGCAGATCTGTTCATCGTCCCGGGCTTAGGTCATGACATGCCATTACAACTCGTGCCCAGCTTTGTCTACGCTATTACCACAGCAGCTGATCATACGATTCAGGCACAGCATTCCTTTCATTAATGCAATGACTCTTGGAAGTCATCATTGTGGCGATGCGGCCAGACATAAAAGTAAGAAAATACTTAGTTTGGACAATTCTACTGACTTGGTAAGCAAACAATCACTTCTGAGTATATTAGGTGCAGCGTCTAACAATGAATACCATGGATTTGTTGCACCACTATGCATTGCTGCAATCTGTTCAAGGAATTTTAGGCCCAACTCAAGATAATAGGATGTGTTGATAATCAAGTGGCAATTATTGAAAAAAACCAAGATGAGAATAGTTCTGGATGGACAACGCTCATAATCCTGAGTTGTCTGGGCCTGATTGTTATGTTTGATGAGACAATGATACTACCGGCTATTCCTGATTTCATTCGCGATTTTAATATTTCCTACAGCACCTCGTCATGGCTGCTTTCGGCTTACTTGATTGCGGCCGCAGTCATGACGCCAATTGGAGGTAAGCTATCTGACATCTATGGTAAGAAAAAGATTCTGCTCATAGTAATGGCGATTTACGCGGTAGGCGTTATGGCAGGACGGTTTTCCACCAACATTGAATTCATGCTTGCAGCAAGAGTGGCACAGGGCGTTGGGATGGCCATGTTCCCTATTGCTTTTGGAATCATCAGAGAGGTCCTCCCAGAGAAAAAGCTTGCAATAGGCCAGACAATATTTACCTCCACATTTTCTGGCGGAGCTGTTGTTGGTCTGATAGGTGGCGCAGCCATAATCCAAAACTTTGGATGGCAGGCGACGTTCTTGGCGATACTTCCTGCCGCAATTGCACTCTGGTTGATAATAGTAAGGTATGTGCATGTTAATAGCCCCGCAGCAGCAATGGAGGTAGGCAATGGCAAACTAATGAATGACAGGACAATTGACATAAAGGGAGCAATTCTCCTTGCGGGTACAATAATTTCATTTCTTGCCGGAATCACTCTTCTGGAAAGCAGCAATAGCAGCGCCGGCGCAGGCTATGAAGTTGTCATCTTCTTTGTCACATCAGGACTATCCCTTGCGGCATTTATCGTCATTGAAAAGAAGGTGCATTCACCCCTGCTTGATTTCAAGATAATGACTAGCAAAAGCTTTCTTCCTCCAACGATCATTCTCATGCTGGTCTCCCTGTCAATTTTCATGGTATACATGACGATCCCGGTGATGGTAAGAAGTCCTGAACCCTTAGGATTTGGAGGAGATGCAGTGGCCGTTGCAAGCGTTCAATTGCCCTTCATGGTTGTGCTGCTGATTGGGACAATCATGTCAGGCTTTATCCTCAATAAAGTCAAGAACACAAAACTTACACTGATTGGTACTGTAATCAGTGCGATCGGATTCTTCATCCTGTTTATGTTCCATTCAACCGAAAACATGGTATCAATGGGACTTGCGATACTCGCAGCGGGACTGTCGCTTTCAATTACTGGTGCATTTAATGTAATACTCCTTTCAGTACCCATACAAGTAACAGGAATCGCCCTGGGGATGACGCTGCTTCTCAATTTAGTCGGAATGTCAGTAGGTCCGGCAATTGCCGGGATATTCCAACAGATGAATCAGGGGGCTATTCAAGGAGTTCCTGGCCTATTCCCAACGGAGAGTGCCTACAACCTGATATTTATAACTGCGGCACTTGTATCAATAGCTTCAGTTGCTATGGCATATTCGGTGGTAAGGAGAAAAACCACATCTGCTGTGATTGCGGCAAACTAACGAGAGGCAGTCGAGGAGAGTGCCTAAAGTGTCGTTGAGATCTTGAAAAAGCCGAGGCTCCCTCAATGACTTAATACGAGCTATAGGAAAAAGGTGACTGTTTCTTTGATTAGCACTAGGCGCAGAAGAAAGATTGTCACGGAGTTGCTTGATGCCGACCCCGAATTTTGGTCACTGGGAGAAGGAGAAATGGTAGAGCTTTTGAGTCATCCCATATACCTACGGCGCAGTCGTCTTCTTCTTATATAACTAGAAGCTCACAAGAACGAGATGGTGATGGAAGACCTGACTCAAGTGACAGGTGTGCGAATAACTCTAATCCAAGATGCTTCAAAGAAGCTACATAGTGGTAGTAGTACCAGTTTCTATGGCGACGACAGGTGAGAAATGTGCAACTCATGAGCCGACTTGTTATTACAGCTTGAAGGTGAGCCTATGAGGTTACAGAACTCACAGACACACATCACTCAAAGTCTGTTATTACTTGGGATAATGGTATCTGCCACAGCTGCAAACTCTATGATTTTTTTCTCTGGGGCGGAGAGTAGAATTCTATATTCTGAGCTAATAATAATTGCTTCGGCATCGATTGCTGCTTTTCTAGGAATCTTACTAGCATATAGGCAGATTCTTCACAACCGTTCTCACTCAAAGTCATATATATCCCTCGCAATAGGTCTTGTGCTTTGGCTCTGTGCTGATATAATTTGGGCTAGCTATGAGCTTGTTTTTCATGTAGCACCACCAATCCCATCTATATCAGATATCCTCTGGTTAGCTGGATACCCCTTTTTTGCGTATAACCTTATTTCCACATACAAGCAGTTTCATGACAAATTCAACAAGAGAATATTACTTGCAAGCGTCATCGGAAATATCATCTTTGTAACATACTTGATTTCACTTACCATTAGTTTATCAGATTTTTCAAGCCAGGGAAGCGTTTCTCTGTTCGTAGTACTTATTTCCTATCCAATAATGAATGCAGTTCTGACAATTCCTGCTCTCCCAATCCTCATTGGACTATGGAAGGAAAGACCTTGGTCCATACCTTGGACTTTCAAATCACTGTCTTTGTTTTGCATAGTGATAACGGACAGTTGGTTCGCATTCATAATACTATCAGGCTTGTACGAACAGGTGTGGTTATCCTCTATGTTCTTCGGAGCAGAGTATCTCATATTGGCTGGAGGTCTTTTGTGGTTTAACAAGTTTCTTGCTACCTATAAAAACCATGACACGGCTTCTGTAAACAATACTAGTTCAGACCACGTGAAAATAACAGATGCCTTTTACAATAAAAATAGTACTTCTAAAAGGTTCCAATATCTGCAACTGATAGTAGCTGCAATTCTGATCGGAGGAATACTGAGTTACGGCTTCATGACTTCGCTCGCCACAGAGTCTACAAAATATTTTGGTCCGGCAGAAGGCGAAAATACCATATTAATAGGAGCCTTATTGCCACTTAGTGGTACATCTTCCTCACTTGGTGAGTCTACTGAAGAGTCACTGACGCTAGCAGTCGACGACGTAAACAATCAATTGGCAAATTCGGGATCATCATTCAGAGTCAGACTCGTAATTGAAGATACAAAGACGGACCCTGCAGTGGCGCTTGAAAAACTTAAGGACCTTTCATCAAAAGGGATACGAATAGTCATAGGGCCAGCTACAAGCGCTGCGGTCTCTGCGGTCAAAGATTATGCTGACGAAAACGGTATTCTGATAGTTAGTGCTAGTAGTACGGCTCCATCTTTGGCAATCCCAAATGATAATGTGTTCCGATTTGTTCCTGACGATACTCACCAAGCAGAGGCACTAGCAAAACAGATGTGGGATGAAGGAACAAGAGTTGTCATTCCAATATGGCGAACTGACGTTTTTGGAGACAATCTTCAATCCTTACTGAAAGAAAAGTTCGAAAAACTTGGTGGCAAGGTGGTTGATGGAGTGGGATATAAGCCTCCAGTTGGTAATTTTGCTGCAAGTCTTCACAGAATCAATTTTATCGTCTGGGAGCAAGAATTGAAGTCTTTGACCTCGAAGGTAAATGATGTGGTGAGTCAATACGGAGCTGATAAAGTTGGAGTGTATATCATAGCTTATGATGAAATTGTACCCATCATGATTCAAGCAAACAGACATCAAGAACTCCAATCAGTAAGATGGTATGGAAGCGATGGTTCTGCTCAAAATGAGGGTTTGATAAAAAATATCGAAGCCGCAGAATTTTCAGTAAAGACTAATTTCTTAAATCCTATCTATACAGTGAATGCAACCGATAGCTTTAAGAAATTAGAGGAAAGGATAGTTGAAAAGATACATAGAGTGCCTAGGTCGTACGCAGAAGTTGCATACGATGAATTTTGGGTCGCGGCCCTGACTCTTAAGAATTCTGTTGGCACACAGCAAGATGACATTGGCTCTTTAAAAGAAGCCTTTATGAACACCACCAATTCCTATGTCGGCGTAACTGGAAGAATCGAGTTAAATGATGCAGGCGATAGAGAAAATGGGTCATATGACTTTTGGGCAGTACGACCACAATCCATAGATGTCAAAAAGGGGAGTTCATTTGAATGGACGGATGTAGCTGCAAATCCACCTAGCATACATAACTGAAAGTAGGTTCCAGTAAGATATCTGCAATTGCTGTGTCTTACATATGATTTTCCTGTTCTGCAGGACATAAATCGGAATCTACATGAACACAACCTATAATGAAGAAAATGCAGTCTGAAATATTCATGATCGTACCTTTAATGCAAGATGGTCTGTGCTAGCGATTCAGTAAAACCATGGGACCTAAGGAATCCTAGAGGGAGGAAAAACCTTCAAAATTGAAAGCCAAGAAACTATAAGTGGACAAAATGGAACTGTCAACCCGCAATGGACTAGCGAGGATAAAAATTCATGCCCTGCTCGCACCGGTCATTTTGAGCCATGTTATGATACACATGTGTTATTAGCTCGACAAATATCACGGTGTGGCGGATCAAACTAGAGGTCATGGTTTGCCTTCCCTCATTAGGGCTTGGGATTGGGTGATTAATAATCATTCTTTCCAAGAATCCGTAAATCTATTTATGGTTAGCTTTGTAACTAATTTATCATAATACTGCAGAGCGATATCAATATTGGGTTTTATTGAAAGAAAATTTATCAATATCATGATAGTATCCATAATTGTTGGCCTATCCATTGGTATAGGTGCGTGGTTTGTAGTTGAAGCGAATTTCTCCCGTGAACCTACAAAGGGTGAGGTTTTCGTAATGTATGCCGGTTCATTAGTAAGGACGTTCGAAACCACAATTGGGCCATCGTTTCAAAAAGATACAGGTTACACATATCTAGGCGAAGGCAAAGGGTCAGTACAACTGGCAAATATGATCATAGACAAACAAAGGAATCCAGATATCTTTGTAAGTGCCGGAACGATCCCTGTAATGAAGTTGATGAATAATAACCCTCCACTAGCGCGCTGGGTGGTGAAGTTCGCTTCTGCTGAAATGGTCATCGCTTATACATCCAAAAGTCCTTTCTTCAGCGATTTGCAGAGAGCAGGAAAAGGGGAAATTCCATGGTATGAAGTTCTCTCAGAGGATGGTCTAAAGTTTAGAAGAACTGATCCAGAATTAGATCCAAAGGGATATTATATGATAATGGTAGCCCAGCTGGCGAATACATACTATAATGACTCAACAATAAGGGACAGAACTTTAGGCGAAGATAGAAATCCTGCTCAGCTTCTCCCAGAGGAAAGTCTTCTAACGACCTTAGAACAAGGACAGATAGACGCAGCTGCAACTTACAAGCATGAAGCTGTAGCCCGCGGTCTTCCCTATATTACACTACCAAAAGAGATCAATCTAAGCGACCCTAAATTCTCCAACTATTATAACCAAACCTCCTACGCTCTAGGCAAAGGAGAGACAGTCAAGGGCGGCACAATTGACTTCTCAATAACAATACCTGAAACGAGCAAGAACATAGATGGTTCAATAGCTTTTGTCAAGTTTCTGCTCTCTGAGAAAGGAATGAATATAATGGAAAAGTATGGCTTGGACTCAATCAAAGCTGTTGGACAAGGAGACATTGAAAAAATGCCATCTGAAATCAAGGAGTTGCTAGGATACAAATAGTGAAACAAAAAAATACATCGTCTGACATTTCAAGTACCAAAAAGAGCAAATCGTTTGGCATCATATTTTTGTTCCTATCATTTGCTCTGGTTGCATACATAGCATATCCTATTGCCAACATCATTACTATTATAGAGCCTAGGACTTTTATTGAATCTATCATAAGACCACAGGTAGGCGATGCTTTTCTCCTCAGTCTGAGTACAGCAACCGTTTCTAGTCTTTTTCTGGCAGCATTTGGAATTCCATTTGCATATTGCATGGCCAGATACAATTTCCCAGGTAAGTTTCTCCTAAGAGTTGTAATAATAATCCCTTTGGTGATACCACCGCTAGCCAGTGGAACTTTGCTCCTGGGTGTATTCGGTGCAAATACTCCTCTAGGACGGAGTTTTCCAGTAGAATTCACTCAGTCGGGCACCGGAGTGATAATAGCTCAAACGTATGTGTCTTCTCCCTTCATGATCCTATTAGCTCTAGCTGCCTTTGAATCAGTAGATGAATCTTATGAGAAGGTAGCAAGGATCTTGGGAAAAGGTAGGATGGAGACCTTCTTGAGAGTTTCACTCCCCTTGGCCAAGAGAGGGATAATTGCAGGATTCATCATGACTTGGGTAAGATCTGTAGGAGAGTTGGGAGCAACTATGATGATGGCTTATAACCCTCACACAGTTTCCATTCAGATCTTCGAAGATAACGCAATTGGAGGATTCCAAAATACCCTTCCACTGATATTGCTAGTTATCATTCTATCAGCTTTGGTATTGGGTATTTTTTCTGTTGTAAAGAAAGAGGGATTGAAGCTTGGCTGGTGAATTGATTGGTATTGGAGATCGTTAGTCTGACAAAAAGATACTCAGGATTTACGTTAGGTCCTTTGAATTTAAAGATCAATAGAGAGGTTCTGGTCATGATCGGTCCCACTGGAAGCGGGAAGACCACCCTCCTTAACATTATTGCTGGAATGATAAGACCAGACGGAGGTTCAGTAATACTAGACGGATCAGATATAACCGAACTTCCTTTGGAGTCGAGAAGAATAGGGTACGTCTTTCAGACCCCGAATCTCTTTCCACATCTAAATGTGTATGATAATATTATTTTTGGTGTCTCCAGGAGAGATAGACAACGTAAGAGCCATTACGTGAGGAAGATTCTTGACGAGATGGGACTCTCACATATCTCTAATCGTGATATTCAGGGGCTTAGCGGAGGAGAGATGCAAAAGGTTTCCATAGCAAGAATGCTTGTTGTAGAGCCTAGGATCATACTCCTCGATGAGCCTTTGGTACACCTTGATCCTTTTATAAGAAGGAAACTGAGGTTAGAACTAAGACAGATTCTCAAGATGCAAGGCATCCCAGCAATATATGTAACACATTACGAGGATGATGTTTATGCGCTAGCTGATTCTGTAGCAGTGTTACGTAATGGAAGCATAGAAAATGCTGGAAGGCTTGAAGAGATTCTATCCTCTAATTCCTCACCATTTATCTCAGAAATAGTAGAGGGGAGTAATTACATAGAAGGAGTCGTAGTCGAATCCAAGAACGGGATCGCAGTTATCAAGGTCGGAATGCACTTGCTAAAGACATTAGGAGAGTATGGCGTTAATTCCAGACTTGGGATATTGATCAGACCAGAAGATATCCTCCTCTCAAGGGAGGCCATTAAAACAAGCGCACGCAATGTTATCAAAGCCAGAGTCGCGGGAATAAGAGAAATGGCAAACTTGGCAGACGTGCAACTTCAGACAGATTCTTTGCATTTAAGATGTAGGATTACTGCGGAGGCTCGAACAGAGCTTTCTCTCATGAGAGATGATCAGGTTTATGCAATATTCAAGGCCACATCTCCACAAGTTGTTCGTGAGGAAAGTTGAAGTAGACTTTCTCATAGCCATGAATGTACTTCGAGGAAGTTTTCAAATGGCTAAAAGGTTATAGAGATTTCAACCGCTAGAACAATGTCCCAATTAGGATGAAGTTATCATTTAGGCTCAGAGTATGATCCATAATAAGAAATCTCTCTGAATGACCATACTTAAGTTTTGGACGGCGTCATGCCATATGCCCATTCTAACCTGAATGACAGGTAGGATGTGATACAGGACTATTTGTCGACCGCTATTAATAGAGAGAGGGCGCAGGGCTTCCAGCAGAAAAACTTCAAAGAATAGAATCGCTACGAACTCTGATGCAAAAAAATGAACGTTGCGATTTAGTTATTTTATACGTATATCCGCACTGATTATATAATGCATTGGTTTTAGTGTGCTGGAATACGCGGCAAGAGTGCTCAATCATACATTCCATTCGTTATTTTGATGGAACGATGATCACAGTTTTCTTCTACAAGTATGGGCCCAAGAGATACATTTGGTTATCATGCCAAGAGCTTTTGTCTTTTTGAACTGCGATCTGATACAGAGAGGTCCGTAAGAGCGAATTGCGGGACATCACTTGTGTCTCTCAATCCAGGGTGTTACAGAGCTAGTGAGATGAATTTTGGCAATCATGTTCTAGTGAGAATCTAATTTGCTATTTCAGGGGTCGTTGACCAATATTCTTGCGGACATCGTCAAAGTTTTTCCTCAAAGGAGCATCACTTTCATGTCCAGGGTGAGACCTTATATGGCTCCAGTATTCTGAATTTGTGATCGCTTCTTTGCAGATAGGGCAATTGGCATAGTTGCACTTGTGGTGACCTGAATAATTAGGGTGTATTAACTGGTTGCATGTGGCACATTTTTCCAAGAATTATCACTATGTATTAACGATACTAGCATTAGTACCTATTGGATACGGAGACTTGTGGTTGGGTAGAAAGCGATTTGTTTTCAATGTAAATTTTATCCCTGTATTCAAAGAATTTAATTTCCACTTTTTCGCCAGCGTTCTCCTTCCTAAGGGCGTTTTTTCCTGCAAGAGAAGAAGGCTGATAGCCATAGGAGGACGAATAGTATGCGCCCTGAAGTTGTGGATGTGCTCTGCTAACATCATCAACTATTCTATAGAACCTTGACAAAGATTTGCTATCCGATCCATGCTGTTTTGTGTCTTTGTTTCGCATCCCAACTGCTATCAAATCACCTGTACGCCGACTATAGATGCACACATCGAAAGGATATTCAGAGTTGGATTTGCCTCTGATTTTTCCGTCGATAACAAATTTGTGCATCATTGGGCCGTACCTCGACGAGAGGAATACTGTGAATCTGAAACTTGAAAGGGACTCATGGCAATCAAGAAATATCCGCTGTAGCAAAATAATCGCCCTGTCGTTTAATCTTGCAAGCAATAGAGATAGCTTGGGTTTTAGTGCCAGTTCTTCTCGGGTATTGCGGTTCTCGATCGTGCATTCACATTGTTCTGCCACCATCTGTAAAATCTGAAGCGGGATGTTATAATTGGCAAGACGAGTCTCTATATCCTGCCGTTG
Source organism: Nitrososphaera sp. (assembly GCA_045809625.1). GTDB lineage: Archaea > Thermoproteota > Nitrososphaeria > Nitrososphaerales > Nitrososphaeraceae > Nitrososphaera. The sequence continues at coordinate 22,279 of JBJMEA010000130.1, forward strand.
TTTCCCGGTTAACACATCTTCAATATTAGACAAAATATAATCTATAATATAGTGGTAAAGCCAGGCTATTAAACGCAGCTTATCTGTGAAGTTAAGCATTGGACAGGTATAATAGCAACATATACAGACTCTGCTTATATACAACCTAGCTGAAAATAAGGCTCTTTTGTTTTCATTGATGGTGGCGCAGACATCAACCGAATATATAGATGAACTGAAGTTGGCCTCTTAGGCTAGGACAAAAATGCATTTACATTTCGAGTCTTAAAGTCGGACGCATAATCAGTTTTAATCGTCAAATACCAACAGGTCATGTGATAGATTTGCCAGTCGAAATGTATTCCACATCAATCACTTAGCCCTACTAACAGCATATGAACAATGGCCAAGCATGCTCTTTAATTTAGCAACTCCATAGCCTGATTTAGATGAGATTATCAAGGGATTTGAAATTCCTAAAGCCTCAGATATCTGCTTTACCGTCTCTTGTGAAACAAGCCGGTCACACTTGGTAAAAACCATTAGGAGCTTTGACTTATCAACCTTTAACTCTTCAAGTACTTCTCTGCAAGCTTCATGCTTTATTCTGATATCTTGCAAATCCTCAGATGCATCAATTAGAAGCAAGATTAGGTCTGCTGCAAGTGATTCTTCCAATGTTGACTTGAATGCATCTATCATGTATGTTGGAAGCCTGCTAATAAAGCCAACAGTATCTGTGAGCAGGATTTCTTTAGCACCTATTTTCAAAAGTCTAGTAGTTGTAGATAGTGTCGTAAAGAGGCTGGCAGATGTTTCTTTGTGTTCTGAGGTAAGTAAGTTGAATAGAGTAGTCTTTCCGGAACTCGTATAGCCAACCAGCGAAACAACAGGCATCTTAGTCTTTAATCTCTGCTGATGATATAGTTCACGTTTTCGATGAGTGTCGTTTAGTTTCTCTTTAATGAATGAAATACGTCTTTTCATATCGCGGAATTTTACGTCCACTACATATTCTCCCATACCCCCTTTACCAGCGCGCTCGCTCCCGGAAATCAATTTAGCATTTTCCCTTACTCGAGGCATTTCGTATTGGATTTCGGCCAATTCAATCTGCAGTTTTGCCTCTGTTGTAGTAGCCCTGGTATAAAATATGTCAAGTATCAGGCGCTCCCTGTCGATTACTTGTGCTCCGGTGAGCTTTTCAAGATTGTATATTTGTCTAGATGTAAGGTGCCCATCTATGACTATCTGTTCTGCTTTGGATTCTCTAACGAATTCCTTTATCTCTTCAGCTTTTCCTGAGCCTATTCCGTATTGCGAATGATTCAGATATTTTTGACTAAACACTCTAACAATTAGTCGATCCGACGAATCTACAAGGCTTTTTGCTTCTTCTACCGCAAAAGCATGTGGATAGGTTACAAGAACCACGGGTGTTTTTGATTTGGAGTTCAAATGGAGAGACGACAATTTCTTACGACCAATCCATATAGTCTTCAGTAATATACTGATTATTGTGTCCCCTTGAACAGGTGTGAGATGTGTCAGAGGTTGTGACAGACAATTTAAAGTCGTCCTTGCTGTTGTCTTCAGGCACGTAAATTCCGGGGAATATCTCTCCGCAGCTTTTGCATTTTAACATCAGCATTGGCATCTAGAACGACATCTCCCAAATCATCATATCCAAGCCATATTTTGTCTTCAAATCTTTGGACCTGTTTCTAATACTTACCTCGGATGTGCCTGCAGCAGCCGCGATTTTCATCTGAGTGTGGTTCTCATTGCTTGCCAGACAAGATAGATACAATACTGTTGCTGCTAGAGCAACAGGGTTCTTCCCTGCTGATATCTCGTTCTTTGTGATCTCTTTCATCATAGTGAGTGCTATTCTTTTGGTTCTTTCGCTAATTCCTACTTTGTTCGCTATCCTTGAGACATACATTGATGGTTCAATTAGTGGAACATTGATATCTAATTTTAGAACAAGCAGCCTATAAGAGTGTCTTATCGCCTTGGATTCAACCTGACTGCTCTCAGTCATTTCACGAAGTGACTTTGGAGTACCTAGTTCTCTGCATGCCATGTATAGAGCCGCGGCTAAAATGGCTGGCATGGACCTTCCTCTTATCATTCGCTTCTCTTCCGCTTTTCTGTATATGTAGGCGGCCATCTCCACAACTGCATTAGTTAAGCCGAGCTTGTCCTTTAATCTGCTAAGTTCATTGAAGGCTTGCATCAGATTTCTATTTCCAGATATGTTGGATCGGCTTCTTGCATCCCATATCCTTAACCTTTGTATCGAAGAACTCACATAACTATTCAATGTGTGTCCAGTTGAGTCTTTATTTTGCTTTCCAATAATCGTCGACAGCCCCATATCATGAAGCGTAATGGAATTTGGTAAGCCGACTCTATGGCAAGCATTGCTGCTGCTGTTGCTGCTGCCATTACCTGATCCAAGTACCGTCCATTCATCAGGATTTTCCATTGCTTTTTGCGACGAGACTAGGCCGCAATTGTCACAGACGAATTCGGCAGATACTAGGTCCGTAACCATACGACCACTATCACACATGCTACAGAGGATGGAAGTTTGCATTACTATGACGGATAAGAAGAATTAACTTCTCGGAATTTATTACGTATTATAATCATTCATAGGTAGCTCACTTATATAAACAACACTAATGATGACAATACAGTATTTCAAATTCAAATTGTTGTAAATTTATTCAGGTACCGGATGAATATAGGCCCCATAACTATGCTCTTTGCTTCGTACTTCACAGGTTCACTGTAGTATCTGGGCTAGGCAAAGACACACATTTTCAAGAAAGAAGATTGGCAATAGAAGACGCTGTTCTAAGGCTTATAATCTACGAATGAGTAGATATTGTTATATTATGACATCTAATCAAGTAACTTCACTTATTGCGTTATGTAGAGATCAAAGCGATGTGGATAAACAAATCACAATACTTCATGCAATCAATTCAGGACTTCCAAAGTCACTTCGGCTGCAGATGCCCTCGCTATTGACAAACGACTATGTTACTAGGGCGCTAGATATCATAGAAGACAGAGTTTTGCCTCATGTCAATCTGCGATAATAATCAACACCTAATGTGTGCGTGCCTTTCCGAAAACCTAAAGAGGGAATTGAATGTGTCCTATTGTTCTATCTAATACCAGTTAGAGTGTGTGACACCAGTGAAACACTGTGTCAATATTAAACAATTTTTTAGCGGGCCGAGTGGTCCAGCAGAAAAAAGTTCAAAATTGAGACTCAATTTTACCAAAGTTTAATCATACTGCTGTTTCATATAACTCCGTCATTCTTATTCTGATAATTATGAATCAGTAGTTATGTGAGTCCTGTCCTCTGCATACCTTTGAAACCAGTTGACTTTACTGCAGTTTACTTGGTTGGCATATGGCTGGGATTCTGCACGCAACGCTGTAAATGAATGGCGCAGACCACTCTTCTTATCAGGAACCTTGTTGAACTGAAGAAATCCAGAACAACCAAATTCGATATTAACCCATATATGTAAAGTTGTCGAGCCTCCCTACTTTCTGTAGGATAAGAAGATATCGCGGGAATTTTAGAATGCGTTAATACTTGCTTACACGTATGATAGATGATATAGCATCCAATTGTGCTCGTGTACTTAAACGAAGAGATTGTTGATATTATTTTATACAGGACATATCTTCAAAGATGCTTCCAAGTTTAAATTTGAATGAGCTCTATCCCACAATGTATATAGATGCAGGACCGAGAAGCCAAGCGCTTGTTGTGGTATCTCTTCGCAGGCTCAAGGGGTGGAGAAAACAGAGTCAGGATAATTGACCTTATCAAGGAGCAACCATACAACATAAACCAGCTAGCAGAGGTACTTGGCCTCGACTACAAGGCTGTTCAGCATCATATTGGAGTTCTTGAGAAGAACAACATGGTAACCAAAGTAGGTGAAAAGTATGGTGTGATTTACTTTGTCTCAAACTATCTTGAAGCCAATATAGAGGCATTCAATGAGGTTAGGTCGATAATAGAAGAGAAGAAGAAGAAGGGCAATAATCTGACTGGATCCGGAAAAAAGTAAATAAGCCAATTTTGGCTGCGTGAAGATTGATGACCGTACTCATGGATATAAGCTCCATTGTTAGCATGGCAAACACAGCAATACTTGTTATGTT
>JBJMEA010000131.1:0-8724 GCA_045809625.1 Nitrososphaera sp.
CACAACCGACCTCTTGTGTGTTGCGCCAGACCATCTGCGTGTAATGACCGTAAACCCCGCCGTTCGGCCCTATGGTACCAGAATTGATCGGGGTGCCTGGGACATAATTCGACTTTTCGGCGACCATTAGAGACGTTCCCGTCCCTGGGGCGGTTGGCCCCTGGTCCCAATAAAAGCCTGCAATGCTCTCGCCATAATCTCTGAAGGCTCCGCAGCAAGTCGAGTGGGCAACAATGCCTGTCTGCGACACATGCTCGGCCCAAGCCTGGGCGCCGGCGGCTAGGCTGTTGCTCCACACAAGCGGCGGAACTCCAACGGCAGCCCGCTCGCTGTTATGCACGGCCAGGATGCTGTTGATCCAATCCGCACTCATACCTCCAGTATTGTTACTTACCTGTGACGCATTAGCCGGAGGAGCTTGTGTTGCAGGTGGAGGAGGTGTCTCAGTAGTGGCTGGAGGAGGAGCTTGTGCTGTTTCTCCATCACCAGCTGGAGGAGGAGGAGGCATTGTGGCACAATTACCCCTAGCATCCGGTGTTGAACCATCTGGACATAGCTGCGCATATGACTTCTGTAGCATAGACAATGACGACGACGACGACTGCACTGTAAGAATTGCAGCTGTGACCAGAATTACACTCATAATTATAATAGATAGCTTGCTATACATGATTTGTAGTTCTTGTTTATAGTAATTGCTTAATAGCTTATCGAATGGTTCATATACCGATATTCAAAAGGGGAACGGACGAAAGAATTTCACTCCCTAAAGAAGCATAGAGAATTGAATTAATAAAAAAGAAAGAAAGAAAGAAGGAAGACTCTTTTGTCCTTCTATAATTTCCGTCGCTGTCTCCGTTATTTTTATTATTATTATTATTATTATTATTATTTACCACGCCACCGTTATTGAGGCGGTACTTCTTGAATAAACTCGCCTACAACTCCTTCATTGGATTGTGATGCGAGCTTGTCGAACCCCTGGCAAAATAGGGCGCACTATTTTCTTAAATGATCCGTAGCATCCGACATATTGCATCTTTTCTTTATTTCACTCATATTTCACAAGGATCCTATTTTAGGCATGATATCATGGCGGGCCAGTCGGGACTCGAACCTGAAACCAGCTGTTTTGAATTACGTTATCTGTTCAATTCTAAATCAAGTAATTGGTTTATCTTATCATCGTATGTCTGATCCTTTCTGCAAGCTCTCTTTAGCCTATTTCTGGTCGAATCAAATATCTGAATAGTAGTAATAAAATCGTCACCATTTCGTTTAGATATATTTGTACCCTCTTTGGTATTCAATCAAAAATCATTTCAATATTTATTATACGAGGCTATTGACGATTATTGGAACAAAGGGCTAGACGGTCGCCAGCTCGTCTGTATTGACTCCAAACCGTTGCCACGCTTCCTTGTACGCCTCCGTCATTTTATCAAGCTCATACATAGCATAATGTTTGGCGGAAACTGATTTAGCACGCCCTGCTAAGATATCTGCCTCATTTACATCCATCACCCTCCTCATCACGTTATAGTGGATTTTTCTCAATTCTACAAACATAAGGTTAGCTGTTTTCTTGGTGAGTTTGTGAGCAATATCAATATCTACATGGTTGAAGTTCGAGAGACCACGAAATCGCTCCCACATTATGGTTGGCAAAATAGTGAAATAGCATTTCTTGTGACCCCTAAACCAATTGATGGCGACAACAGCAAGCCCATTCGATTTAGTGATGACATGGAGTTTATTATTGCAGGAACAACCTCCAAGGTTGTTGCACATCTCTTTATTGTGCAAATAGATAATTTCATCCTCCCTGAGACCGCTAAATAAGCCAACCTTGACAGCCAGACCTATATCGCCTTGAATTGCCAAAAGATCCTTAACCTTCTTGCTAACAAAGTTATCATCTACAATGTATATTCTTTGATGCATATCTAATCCTATATTGAGGCCATACCGGTTGATAATTTTGTCAATTAGTTCTTTGCATTCGGGATTGTTAGTTTTATAAAAATAATAGTTGCCAAAATGACGCATAGCTTGTATAATCCATCCTCTCTTAGGTGGTTGGAACTTGAGAATCTCCTCAGGCTGTGTCCCAAAGAACAGATCCCGAAATCGTCGAAAGTAACTCACTATATCTTTCACATGTTTTATGTCAAGTTTTCGTATTGTTAGGAGATATTTGGCCATATCATCAAAATCCACATTCTTGTAAAAAGTCGGGTCAAACGACGCGCCATTGACTAACGTTTTTAGACCAAAGCTTTGTGTATTACTATCCATTGCTTGAATTTGTCTATCCTCTGTCAATGGTGGAAATTTAGTAGTTAAGAAATCTGCGACCAGCTGGCCCAATGTTTCAAAACCATATAATCTGAGTCGTTGGTTAAGTACAGGTAAGTCTTCTGACCTTACCCTAACGCCGACTGTTTTCCAGCTACTATTCGTATTTCTTGACTCTAATTGTTTGCTGCTAAAATTACTATCTTGTTTATTGATTACTTTACTACTCATCATCAGTACTTATCATCAGTGGACAATTTAAGTATTACTAATCATCAGTATTATTGATAAGCAATATAGGGAAGAATCTAGAATATGCCCATAGAATAATGTCTGAGGATACTTTGAGAAAAGTATACACTGCTCTAAACAATGAGCCGCAGACTCCTAATGAAATTGCCGATAAGATTAATCTAAATCAAAAGACCGTTCAGGGAGCATTGCTAGAACTAGTAAACACAAAGAAGAACATAAGATGGAAGAAGATAGGGAGATACAGGATATTTTGGAGGGTTTAGTAAAAGGAGAGAGAATGATGAGTTTTGCTTAATATCATATTTTATATTAATTAATATCAACCACAGTCCGTGGCCAACCAATTGTTAACAACAAATTTACTCATGCTAACACAAAACCGCTAATGTTAGCATAAAAGGCCTTTTTGCAACCTTTTGTTAGCATTTTTGTTAACAAATCGAGATCCCAGTACATTCCATGAATATGTTTTTTGTTAACAGTTTTTTAAAATCATCCCTAAAATCTCCGAGTATTATCATCACACTAAATTAGTGGACTGGGCGGGATTTGAACCCGCGACCTCTCGCTTGCGAAGCGAGCATTGCTACCGCTGAACTACCAGCCCTATCTAGCTATTCAGCCTAACACTTCCCAATATAAAACATCCAGATGGGGCATAAGATATTATGGTGCTCCTAAATCCATTAACAGACCGAATGGAGAATTGCTGCGATCTCCTAATAGTGAACGCTTCAGTAGTTATTCCTACTATCGGTATTGTATCTGATACAGATATAATGATAGAGGATGGGAAGATAAAGGCACTTGTTAGGTCTGCTAGTAACGTTTCTGCATCAAGAAAAATAGACGCAACTGGAAAATATGTACTACCTGGTGCAATTGACCCTCATGTCCACTATGGTGTTTACAGGCCAGTCAATGAAGCTGCAAGGACTGAATCAAGATCTGCAGCAGTGGGCGGAGTCACGACAATGATAAGAATGTTAAGACTCCTTGATCGCTATTGTGATAACAACATAGGCAAGCAATTGCAGGCAAGCAGAGGCAACCATTACGTCGATTATTCCATACACGCATCAATCTTGCGGCCTGAGCAAGTTAGGGACATTCCATATCTTAGAGAGATTGGGATCAACTCGTTGAAAATATACATGAATCTTGGTAGTGATCTAAACCGGATCCACATGGATCTTGCACCTGGAGCGTATGAACTGAAGGATGGAGTTGTTCAGATGACAGATGAACTAATGTCTTCAATTGTAAATAATGGTTCTCGTATACACTCCACAATATTGGTGCATGCAGAAAATCCTGTCATTTGTTCGGAGCAGATACTCAAAGCTAAGCAAAATGGGGTTGATGGTCTTGAGGCGTGGTCTTACTGCAGGCCTCCATATTCGGAGGCTCAGAGCATTGCAAAGGTCTCAGATCTAGGAAGAAGAAGTAGTGGTGGTGGTTCATATCTCTACTTTGTTCACATTGGCTCAAATGCTGCCCTTGATGCAATCCTTGCAGAGAGACAGAAAGGCCGATCCAACTATTATGTTGAAACTTGTCCTCACTACTTGACTCATACAAATGAATTTGGAAGTCTGATTGCTAAGGTAACGCCACCCATACGGTCTAAAAGCGATGTTCAGAGTATGTGGTCAGCACTACGAAACGGCATAGTGGATACAGTCGGGACTGATCACGTTGCCAACCGACTTGAAATGAAAGTCGGAAAGGGAGATATCTGGTCGGCTTTATCAGGCTTCCCAGGCATTGCTACAATGCTCCCCGTATTGCTAAGCAAGGGTGTAAATGAAAATAGGATTAGTATTGAGACGGTTGCACGAGTCACTAGCTATAACACAGCAAGGATATTTGGTATGTATCCAAAGAAAGGCACCATCCAACCAGGCTCAGACGCAGATCTGACCATAGTAGATATAGATCTCGAGAAGATTGTTACGCCTGACTTATTGCAGTCTTATTCTGACTATACAATTTATGATGGGTGGAGGCTACGGGGATGGCCCATTATGACGATTGTAAGAGGCAACCCCGTTATGGAGGAGGGAGAAGTGGCCAACGCTGCACTTGGATATGGGCAGTTTATTCCTCGACCGGTCGCTATCAGGGACTAGCAGGCTTTTGTTTTTCACATATGCTCATGTAGACAAAATATCTATATGAGCAACCAAGAACACAAGAGATCCAACCATTACCAAATATGGTGTTTGCTACATTATGTAGTAGTTCAACGAAGGTTGCACTAAATGGAATGGAATCTATGGCAGGTTATGTCATGGGGAAAGAAATAACAAGGACAAATCAGGCAGCTGTTCCATGCGTCCTCCTTTGGGGTTACCAACCAACCAACCAATATGGGTTGGGGTTGCATAATTGCAAAAAACCCCAAGAGTGATCAGGTTTATTGAAAACTTAGCATCTCGAATGAACCATCATCTTTTGCCTTGTAATAAATGTCTGCTCTTCTCGTAAAAAGCCCCACTTCAAGAACACCTGGAATGTTCTTTAGCTCTGATTCCATTTTTTTGGGGTCGCCTATCGAAGGAAAAAGTGTATCGAAAATAAGATTTCCATTCTCTGTGACAAAAGGATAGCCTTTATCAAGGGTGCGAAGCTTAGCTTTTCCGTTTATATCTCTAAGGCTTTTCGATATTGCTGAGCGTGCCATTGGATGGACCTCGATGGGCACCGATCGGTTAAGAAATTGCACGAATTTTGAGGCATCAGCGACTATCACTACCTTTTTCGCAGAGTACATGACAATCTTTTCTTTCAAAAGTGCGCCTCCCCCACCCTTGATCATATTGAATTCGCTATCTATCTGGTCAGCACCGTCAAACACTATGTCAGTATAGGGTAGTCTATTTTCATCAGCAATACTAAGGGCGCTTTTTTCCGCTTCCAGCTTAATTTGTAGAGAAGTTGGCAAAAATTCAATTGACTCCTTATTTGAAAGGTTCGCCATCTCTCTTACAATCAAGCTCACTGTACTCCCGCTGCCTAATCCAACCACCTTGACATCTTTGACTAGTTTGATTGCTTCTTTAGCCAGTTTTTGAATTGAATCTTGCAACGACAACGCGCATTATCAGGAATTAATGCATTAATTAAGCAATTGGACCGGCAGCGGAAGGGGAAGCCTAGGTCCTCAAGAATTATTATTTACCGATAGGCTAAAGCCTGTAGTGGCTTGATGCGTGCCCAGGCTTGAAGTTCTACCAGGGTGTGCATCGGACCATTTGCGGAGTACAGAAAAGCAAAAAATTATAACTCATTGGATGCCTTTTTTGAACCAAACAATGGTTGTAGGTTTATCCCAGGGTTGAGGTACCTGCTCGAAAGATATTTTGTGATGCCTTCAATGCCTGAAACAGACGTTGAGTTTGGCTCCATATACGTTCTACTGGTCAGATCTGGAATATTGCCCCCCCGTTGTTCCGGTTGGCCAATGATTTCACAAAAAATGCTGGTTGGATGACATACCGCCTGCATGTGAGTTCCCTTCTTGGTCCATCGCAAGGTGCCAAGGTCTGAATCAATGGTTTTTTCCCACGATGGGTCATTTTCTACAAGCCATCTTGGGATCCTATTGTCGTTTTGCACTATTTTAGCATAAGGTCTTCAATCAATTTATTGGTTGTGTTTAACTTTGAATTATCGTCATCTACCTTTATTCATTTGTCATTAGCTGAAGGAGTATTAGGTTGAATATGCACAGCCTATTTTCATACCTCTAACGCTCATCGCTACTTTAAAGCTACAAGATACATTGATGTTTCAGATCAGATCAAACCCTTAGGCAGATCTGCAAGCTTAACTTAAAAGCTGTAGAACTTATGGAATAACTGCAAGACTCTATTTCAACATCCAAGCAACACTGCCGACAACTGTGTTGTTCATTCATCAACACTAGCAACATTTTTCGGAGGCGCTAAAACAGAGACCTTTCATACTGTGTATGGTAGCTCAACTCATCATATGATTTGCGGATATGGAAAAAGATAACATGAGAGAAATATCAGCCGAGTTCTGTTTGCATATACCTATATAATACCCGTATCGTATTGGACGTAAGATGCCTAAACGTGATATTCGAAAAACTCATGCTTATAGTGCCCAGAGGTCTGGCAGCAAAAAATATGCCAAGGCGGAGAGGCGGACCCGTAGGAAACCGAGATGAATTCCTTGCGAGAACCAGTTTCAGTGGAATAAACTTTATATAATAGAATAAAATATTTATATAACTGGCGAGATTAGCCAAAGATTTGGTGAGATTATGGTAAAAGATATTTCCATGTTTGGTGATCGCTGCCCTCGTTGCGGCAGAGGTTCTATGGTTACGGATAATTCTAGCGGCGAAATGTTTTGCGGTAGTTGTGGCTTTGTTGTAAGTGAAAGAATAGAAGAGCTTGGACCAGAATGGCGTGCCTTCTCAAAAGAAGAACACGAAGATAGAAGCAGAACAGGAATCCCCACATCCCTTGCCATGCACGATATGGGCCTTGCAACTATAATTGGCCCGGTAGACAAAGATGCATCAGGCAAACCCCTCTCGGCTTCCATGAAGAGTACAATCGAAAGACTCAGGACGTGGGACAGCAGAAGCCAAGTGCATGAACCAGTGGATCGCAACTTTCGTCAAGCATTCTCTGAGCTTGACAGGCTCAAGGATAAGCTAGCGGTGGGAGATGCCGTCATCGAGAAGGCAGCTTATGTATACCGCAAGGCGCTTGAAAAAGGTCTAGTGCGTGGTCGCTCAATCTCGGCTTTGGTGGCTGCAGCTCTCTATGCAGCATGCAGGGATACCGAGACACCCAGAACCCTAAAGGATATCGCCAATGCCAGTAATATCAAGAAAAAGGATGTCGCAAGATGCTACCGTTTGCTGATAAGGGAGCTCGATCTAAAGATGCCTGTCGTAGATCCGGTGAAATGTGTCGCAAGGATTGCAAGCAAAGCTGGCCTTTCTGAGAGGACAAAACGTAAGGCGCTTGAAATTTTGAAAAAAGCTGAGGAAGGCAAGATATCTGCAGGCAAGGATCCCATGGGGTTAGCTGCAGCAGCATTGTATGTTGCTTGTGTAATGAATGGCGAAAACAAGACCCAAAAGGACGTGGCTGAGGCAGCTGGCGTTACAGAGGTAACGATAAGAAATCGCTATAAAGGATTAAAGACGCACCTCAGGCTTTAAGAGAATCAACAAGCTTTCTTCTTTCCTCTACAAGTCCCTCCAAGGTGGATATCAAATCAACTAATTTTAAGGAATTCAGTTCAGACCCGATCATTCCAAGACAGATTACTAAATCACCATCTATTGATAATAAATGGTCAAATTCCTTACGTCGCACTATGCCATTTGGCGTAAGTACCTTGGTGTAACTCTCAGTCATTGCCTGAGAAACCTTCGAGGTCAGATCTTCAAGCTGGCTATTCAATTTAAGAGACTTTTTTATCCCCTGAACCTTTCTCCTTATATTGTGGCTCGTCAGCCGGTCAAGTGCTCTCATTTCTACATAACTTGATCTACCGGTAGTCATCCCCTTTTGTGCTATAGAAGCAATCCGGACTGTTTCATCGATGCGACTCTCGAGCTTTCGCTGTCCCTTAAAGTTATTCCTAGGCACCAGACAAAGTCTAGTCCGGCCGCCTTAAATGCCTTCGTGTAGAGGATGATAAGCGAGAGTTCTGCAAAAACCATTACTGCTGCACTTCGATCCCCTGTTCATTAAAGCCCATTTTGAGGATGGGTCCCTTCACCTCATCGGTGTAGTCGGCCTACAGCATGATAAATCCATCCTTCATGGTTCCGCCACACGCAAAAGTGCCCTTAAGTTCCTTGACAATTCTTGGCTTATCACTCTGCTTTTCGTTGATGCCCTCAACAACAATAGTGTTTATTTTCGAAAAGCGTCTTGTTTCAAGGCTGACCGCAATTCGTGCTTGTTCTTCTTATCTAGTGCTATACAAGCACACACAGATCGTCAGGCAAACCACACTTTTAACTGACAACCGACGTTCTGCAGGCATTTTTCACAAGTCATGCAAAGAGTCCTTAATGAATTAAGTGAGAGGAGCCGATTTAATAGCATAATTTCATTTTCAAATGCAATAAGAACAGCACAGTTTAGCAAACAATACAGATGGGAGATGAGA
>JBJMEA010000132.1:0-4655 GCA_045809625.1 Nitrososphaera sp.
CTGTGAACCGTGCTTTGAGACGTTTAATGTATGCTATAAACGTGAAATAAGAAATAGAGAAGAGCAAGGCATAATAATTGAAGATGAGTTGTAAATTCCGCATAAGAACTGGCAGCAGAACTAAACGGAAATGATGGTCTACAGTAGTGGATAATTTCAGTCGACAACATTCTACATTAGTTCAGGATGTAAATTTTTAAAAACTGTAAAGCTATTACCTCCTTATCTACCTACAGAGAATCCGTAAAGTGACCTATATCGTTCGAGGTTCCCCCGAACCTGTAAATCACAGTAGTTTTCGTATCCCAGCACCGAAGGAAGCAACAATATCAAGATGCACAATAATTCACAATATATCAAAGCACAGCAATTTTAAAGAATATCAAATAATTCCATATGATTAATCAGTTCCATTAGCGATGTGTTCAAGAGTCTTTCAATTTCTAACATATGCTACTGAGAACAGTAGTAATACTCGCGATCCTAAAGAGTAATGTATGTTATTCAAAGTAAGGAAATCAAACATCTGCATCCTTGGAATGGTGATAGGATTAGGACTAATTGGTCTGCTTCCAGCCCTACATAATCTCAGTCTCTTTGGCTACAGGTTGCTCTGACGTTGTTTAGCAAAATGTCTGATTTAGTGCTTATATCGAGAAAAACAGTCATTGCTGCTGCCATAGCAATTACTGCTTTCGTTACAATTGATTACTTAGGAAGTCGGCAGATCTTTCCTTACGATAATTTTTTAGCAGCAATAATTTTTGGCTCAAATATAATCGTTGGAGCAGTAGGATCATTCATTATTTTGAAATACGTTAGTCTAACAAGTGCGGATCTAAGAACCAGATCCTTACTTTTTGACAGAATATTCAAGGTCGTAACAGCAACCATGTTGGTTCTAATTGCTACTTTTGTGGCAATGTTCTTTGGATTTTATTATTATAATGTTAGCGTTAGATACCTAGCATACTTTGTCCTTTCATTCAGCACAATAGTTTCTATTGGTATAATGATAATAATCAGTTTCAAGTTTTTCTCATGGTATAAAGCAAGCAGTGGCAGAGATAGAGATACTCATCGTCTACTACTAGTCTGCGGATTAGCTGCTGTTTCACTTGCTGCAGCAATGGCATTTGATGCAGGCTCTAAGATGCTCCTTGTAAGAGTAGTAGAAGAAGAATCTCCTCCTGGCTCAATTCCTCAAGACATGTTTATCTACAAAAATGATGAAAAGTATCAAGGAGATGTACAATACAAAGTAGTCAAGCCCGATATTACGACAGTTTACATTGTACCTTCATCGAGCAAGTTGATCTTCACGTATCTAAATGGGTGGATTCCAATTACTGTTGGATATGTGTTTACGTGGGCTATTATAACTATGCTTCTGCGCCAATATTACAACCAAAGAGTACGCAAGATGCCTGCTACACTTTTGATTTTACTTACAATCCCATTAGTACTATACATGATAGGAAGATACACAGAGCTGCCTACTCTATTTACCGGTATAGTAGGGCTTTGGGACTCGCAGGCTCCGATAAATGTACAGTATGATTTTCCAAATGCGTATCTGTTCAGATCCATCTTTAGAGCGGGCGTGGTGTCCGGAAGTATTATGTATGGCATTGCTTTTCTTGTTGTAGCAAGAAAAATCGAGGCTGGAAAAATAAAAGACTATTTCACTTTTGCAGCAATTGGAGCTATGATGATTAGCATCACACTTGGACCTTCTGGTCTCCAGGAAACCTTTGGAGTAGCAGGACGTACACTATTTTTGCTGGCATCATTTATGTTGTGTGCTGGGTTTTATCTTTCCTCAGTTCACATGGCTCAAGACGCCAGGCTTCGCAAATTAATCAAATCATCTGCGGGATCTAAAGTTTTTGGCGCTATGGCTACTGCTCAGCTTGAGCAAGAAACAGAAAAGAGGGTTTTAGATATCATTGAAAAGGAACAAGAGATTATCAAAGAACAGACCGGCATACAACCATCATTAGAACAAAAAGATGCAAAAATATACTTGGATAGCGTTCTCCTTGAGATTCAAAGCAGTAGGAGAACGAGAACTAACAATCAATTCACAAAGGAGCTCCAGCCAAATAATAAAGCATTTGATAAAATTCTACAAGGGTGTATAAAAATGAGCGATAATAACAATAAAACGGGATTAGAAGAACAAGAAGAATCAGAATCGGTTAATGCATTTCAACTTTGTCACCAACAAAGAAGGAATGGATAATGACACTGTTGCTTACAGGAACCTATTATTTGCCTTCAAACATGATGCAGAGAATGAATGCGAGGGTAGTAGAATAATACATCATTTCATTGCAGAATGCAAGGAGAAGATTGGGGTGGATGTTGAACACTCTATAACCTTTATCAAGGCGGCAATTATCAAAAAGAAGCACTACTTTGGAGTTACAACTGGAGGGGAGATCAAAGCAGTAGGAATGGAGGGTAAGAAAAATAACAGACCAATGTGGATCAACAAAGTGTTTCATCAATTCCTTGAAGATCAAGGAAAATAGAGATCCTATAGTCAATCTTAGAGCTGCAATAAATGATCTTGAACAACGAAGAATTGATCCAGATCTTCTGAAAGTAAAGGCAAAGCTTACAAAGAACCCTGCTGACTATGCTGTAAACAATGCGAACAAGCGGATAGGAAAATTGCTTGAAGCAAAAGCTGGAGATGTTATCTGGCATTACAAGATGGATAAAGGAGTATCAATAAACTCAAGAAATTGGAGTCTGCAAATATAAATAAATGTTCATGGTTACAGTCAAAGATGCACTTGAAATCCTAGGATATGATAATACTGAAGAATAGAACCAAGAATTAAGGAAAAATATTTTTCGTTAATGTTGATATCAGAGGATTTCAAAATTGCTTTTCAAACGAGTAGAAAAGGAGCCCATGGCTAAGAGAGGTTATTATGGCATCGTATACAGTATCATCAGTCGCTTCTTCACCACTCTTGTGTCTCATTAAGTCTCCTAGTCACCCCGATAAAAATTTCAAGACTAGAAAGTTTCAAAGCTTAGACAAAAGAGAAAAAAGAGATCAGTTTTGGTTTTCTAACTAATTGTTGAGCCCACTATTTTTGTCAAGTAGTTCCAGCTTGGGCCGCTTCTCCTTCTTCATGAGCGTGCTCGGCGCCTTTCCCTATTTCGTTAATGCCAATGACGACTGTGCTTGTAGGCGGCAGAGTAATGTCTTCATCTCCTGGATTTTGAATCGCAATATCCGTAACTACTGGAGCTGTTGTGGTAGTGGCATTGGTAGTAGAAGCCGCAGTAGTATTAGCTGCCTGTTGTGGTGCTGGCAAATCGACATGATAAAGACATAGCTCGCCTGGTGTCGAAAGGTTAGCAACCAGTTCTAAAGGCGCTGGAGCAAACTGGGGAGCTTGTCCTATTAGTATATTCAACAGAGGCGCTGAATCGTCACTACATGGAATCTTCGCTGCTATATGCCCATTTTTGATCGTGTAGGGTGTGGTATCATAGAGATGAATGAATCCACTAGCGGGAATCGTTTGGTCTGCAAGTAAGGCAAAAACAGAATCGCGTACAGTTGCTGTCCCTCCTGTGGAAGTCTCATTTGATGCATACTCGTGTTCTTCGGTCATAGCAGCCATACCTCCTTCTGGCGACGTGGCGTTTGTTGTCGTTGTTTGCTGAGCCATTACAGGAGTCAGTGATGCTATGGGAGCAGAAATGATAGCTAATGCTCCTACAGCTAGGACAAGAACTCCTAACATAAACAGACGTTTGAATGGGTTCAATATTTGATGGTTCTTTTAGCAAAATATAACCATTATGGTACATCCCGAGAATGTACTAGGTCATTTTAGTTGTTCTTAAACTGATACTCTGAAGGCATGGATGCAAACATTTTCTAAAATAAACGCAAGAATAATATTGAATATTTATTGTGCTGCTTAGCCATCTAATGATAGCTTAAGAAGCTTATGACAAGAGATTATTGTTGTCTGTATAACATGTCTACCGGCTCCACATTATGGCAATTTTATAGTGGTCAAAGGAACTTTGCTGGTGATGTCTTGTCAAAAACCCCAAAGAATAATAGAACTGATAATTAACGTTAGCCTTGTTCGAAGGTACCTGCCAATATTTTTTTTTCTATGGTCCGCAACTGGTTAAGCCACTCTTTTGGCTATACGAACAGCCCGTGCTACTAATAATAAAACCTAACAGGGAGCACAGGAATAACAAGCAATACAGAATCCAGGAAACGAAAGTCTCCTTCTTCTTGATCTTTCTGTTCGCCGCATGTACCAATGTCTTTATTAGTAATTCAAGACAACCTAATTTTGGTCGGGATGCAAAAAGGGAGGCGCCATACACCCATACAAGAATCTATAAGCAAGCCTATTCTCTTGGCGCTTGTAACAGCATTAGTAATAGGTGTTCTTGCACCCCTTGTAATTCCTCATGCCACTCATCCCTCAATGATTTATCACATTCTCTTGCATATCGCTGGTCTTACAATAGCTATTTTCCTAAGCATAGTCTCCTTTCTAGCATACTTGAGAAATACAACCACAAGAATGCTCCTTATGGCCATTGGATTCACAACACTGGCTTTGGTTGAGTTTTTCTATTTACTTCAAGCAGGCGGA
>JBJMEA010000133.1:0-73775 GCA_045809625.1 Nitrososphaera sp.
TGTCACCATGAGAGGAGTATTTTCAAAACTAATGTCCGTCTGAAAGTTGAGCAGTAAAGAGATCCGTTAAATCACCATTATGGAGGCCCTCCATATACATTTCGAAGTACAAAACGTAAGTTTCCGATGGATAGATGTGGAAACAGATTACTACGAAAGTCAGACGAATGCTCACGATGTCAGTCTCTATGCAGTTGCTGGTAGAGAGATAACAAGCAGGTAGCAATCATTGCGCTACCTACACACTCTGCAGTATGTCCGCACGGGACGACTTTCATTTCTTTGGACTTAGAGTTATCTCAGAATAGTTAAGGAGGATAAAACAACTATAATTTCTCCATCTTATGCGAATTGACCATCTGCAACTAGTAGAGATCTAGAGCACATGACTCAGTTGCTGAGGTAAGGGTGAAGCAGATCAATAATTCCATTTCACATTTGCACAGGAGCACTTTTTTATCGCGCTTTTAGTTAGGCTACTGTTTTCGAGGTCATTGGTATCATTGCCGTAAGAGGAATAAATTATACTAATGCTTCCTACTGCGTCTAATCAGAGCAGAATCATTGGATTACATTCTATATGCTACTGAACGAGAGACACCTCCGTCGTATGACTCGATTGAAAATTGCCAACTCTGCGGTTGTAAACGATACTGTTGCTTTGTGCAATTATGTCCAGATATGTTTCGTAGACCACATAGATACGGAGACACTATTGCTCCCGTGGCACTATTCTGGATATAGCACCCATCGTAGGATGAAATGTCAGCACATACAGGTATCCATCAGGGCCAGTCTCTATGTCAGTGATGCTACTTGGAAATCCAGTACCAAATATTACTGCAGTTCTCTCTCTTTCATTGCTTGCCACTAGATCATCAGCTATTCTTGAGGATTCAAATTGCAAACCCGATCTGTCTTCATTTAGCCTGAAAAAATAAAGATCACCGTTATTGGCATCAGCAACAAAGATGTTGTTGGTATATTCATCGCCCAGTCTTTCTGAGTCGTAAAATTCTATATCTGTAACACCCACAGTTCTTCCCCAGCTAAATACAGGGTCAGAATATGAAGAACCATCAAAGTTGACCAAATCCTCATCAGCAGTTAGGTTACTCAACCCAATTGGTCCCATAACCATTGCCCAACCACTATTAAAGCCTGGTCTAACAAGATTGATTTCGTCAAATCCTTCAGGGCCATTTTCGGTGTCCCATAGAGTACCCGTTTCAGGATCTATTGCTAACCCGAAGCTATTTCGAATGCCATAAGCATAATACTTGCTTAGGTTAGCGTAACTACCATTCGTTCTGCTAATTTCTAGAAAGGGATTGTCTTGCGCCGGAGAACCATCGGGATTTATTCTCAGTATCACTGAGGTATCATCAGGCAGAGAACCATTGTTGAAATTTTGAAGCATTCCCCTTCTGTTGAGATCTCCGATCACAGCATAAATGTGGCCATTCTCTCTGTCAGATATTAACTTACCACCGTCATGGTTTTGTCCAGGTAATACAGGGAGATCTAAAATCAATCTCCCGTTTGAAAGAGATTTTTCGGTATCGTTCCATTCAAATCTGTATACTCTATTGCCTAGTACCTGAGTTCTGTTTTCCATACTAGCTTCAGTAAGATAAAAAAATACATACGTGGATGCTGACGTTTGAGACATCATTTCCGTTGGACCAACATCAGTTATACTCTTGTCTATTGTTGCGGTAGTAGGGTTTATTGCTGTCCTGTGATTAGTAGTATTAACCCCGGCATTTGATGGCGATATATCGATGTCCGACACGTTATCCATTACGGCTATACCAAGTAATCCTCGCTCATTCCGATCGTCAACATTAGTAAAATTAAATATTGATCTTTTGGAATTATTTTCATTTGAAAAGAAGATCACCTCACCTTTCTTTTCTGAAATTAGCATATCACCATGATTACCAATAAAGGTCATACTTGTTGGAGATTCTAAACCTCTTGTTACCTGTTCTACCTGCAGGTCGCTATCTTCCAGGATAGGCGCATTGTTATTAGATGGTTCTGCTTCTGAAGACAATACGACTGTTTGCGGTCTCAATAATCTTTGAGAGAGGTATAGAACCTGCAGTCGCTCTCCAACAATAATCATTAGACTAGGAAGAACCAGAAGTGAGAAGCTCAATACACAGGCCAAAAAAGTAACTACAAACAAATCTATGCTGTTTTGAAGCATGCTACCTTTAAATGGTTGCACCCGGGAAAATTTAGGATTTGTCGAACATTCTTTTTATGGAGAACTTTTAAAGAGAAGACTCACGAGCCTGGCCGATGTGCGCTAGCCCTCTGATTTGCCAACGTCCTGCTCACCACGAGGGAATGTTATGCGATTGATTTTTTGCTCATACAGTTTGAATGTTTCAGTTCATAATATATTGCAGACAAAGATTACCTATTGCAACATTCTACTCAGAATACTTCTCTAACATAGCCAAGGAAATCGCTCAAACTTTGCAGAAAAATGGTGCTTGTTGTTTATAGTTCCCACACATTATTCACATGGCATATTTACCTCTAGACCCCCAGGATTTAAGTGGAGGCGCCTGTTTTGCCTACTTATTTGCATAATTTCTTCCGCACTGAAAGCCTGCTTTTTTCAGGCTTCAATGAGAGGTTAGCCGATCTTCTGGTTAACGGAATTCTTCACAAGCTCGATGCTAAAAGAGAATCATAATGTGCATTCATAGTAAGTGAGTATATACCTGTTGCTATTTTATGAGACGATCCACGAAATCCCTTTTTTCCATGTTCTCTCGATATCATTTGAGTGCTTTGAATCAGTATCATCAACATCTACACGGTGATTGGAGACACGTTAACATGTAGATATGATTAATTTTTCTAAGTTATTGTGGTTCTGATTGACTAGTCACGGTCAATGTCAGTATATCCATAATATCCCCTTACAATCTAAGATCTGCTTAATCCTGCGGGAGTTGGAAGATTTTAAAAAAGAAAAAGAAAAAAACTGACATAATTGCTTAGATGACAGATAGATTTGGCCTCAGAAGATACTACTACTGCTCCTATTTTTCAAGTGGAAGAGTTTACTTGTCCTTTCTGTGCAGTATATGCTCACCAAACTTGGACTCGCTGTCGGACTTACTATGGAACCCGATATGGTGGTTTGAAGGACGACGACGATCCTCAGACGTGGCATGCACAATGTTTCAGATGTAAAAAATTTTCGGTTTGGCATGAAAAAAAGACGCTTTATCCGACTGGAGGGATGGCCCCTTTTCCAGATCGTGACCTCCCAGTTGATGCGAAGGATGACCCTGAAGATAAGAAGGATCATATCAAAGATGATTATTTAGAAGCAGGTGCGATTGTTACACAGTCACCAAGAGGCGCCGCAGCATTGCTTCGTCTCGTTGTTGAAAAATTAGTGAATAGAATAATTAAGGAAAGAAAATTCGTTGTAGAAAAGCATCAGAATGACATCAATGGCAAGATTGGAATTTTGGTAAAGAACGGTCTTCGGAAGGAAATACAACAAGCACTAGATGTTGTAAGAGTTACAGGAAATAACGCCGTTCACCCGCTGGGAATGTTAGACCTCAAGGACGATACGAAAACTGCTCTCAGACTCTTTAAACTAGTTAATATGATTGTTGAGGATATGTTCACGAAGCCAAAAGAACTTCAATCGTTTTATGATGGTTTACCTGATGAAGCCAAGCAGGTATTGAGAGGAGGGATAGGAAAAATAATAATAATACTCAATGAGCAAAACCAATTGCGAATACATTTTTCCATTTATGTGCTTCTATTATTCCCCCGTCATGCTCGTAAGCATCTTGAATAGTGAACATGTGTTGGTCTGTTAAAAAATTGACCAGTTGTTATAATTCAGATATGCCTCTCCCGTCGGTGCTGGCTGGTCTTTATCCTAGCCTTCGACCGTTAGTGATAGTGGCAACAATAGATAATGGGTAGAACAGTTCCGTCCTTTCACAATGTTCTCGCAGAAGAAAAAGCGGAATGGAAGCCCTTCCGTAATGCTTTGAACAAATCAGAAAAGAAAGCGTTCGACGAAATGTGGGACATTCCTAAACTCTATGCTATGGCATGCTCCGGTTCTTGTCAGTTGGTGCCGCTGCAGCCAATCATGATGACAACAGTCATGATGACAATACTCTTCGGTCACTACAAAGAGATAATACATGCACGGAAGATGTTAAGTACATAGAAGAAGCCCGCGTTAGCATTTCCAGCAAACAAGTATTATTCTTCAATGAAGTAAAGAACGCTATGGCGAGGTTACACTTTTCTAGGCGTGGGATTATTAGGATATTAGTATGGACTGCAACACCGGCTAATAACAACCAAGAAAAAACATCAATATTAGAATTCGAATTTGATCAGAAGGTCTACCCCGGAGTAACTATAACAGATTCTCAATACATTAAGATGACTTGGGAAAAGAACGAGAAGGAGGCTCTGGCGGGCTTCAAATTATAGTCAAAGATTTCACTGATGAAAAAATTACAGATGCAGAGGGGCAAACTACTAGTCAAGCAGGACTTAGTACTATTGAACAGTATGAAGGATATGCAGGATTACTAAAGGCAAATTGCAATGGAAAAACAACTCTGAACTGTAAAGTATCAGGTGATAAATACGGACTATATCAGGACAGCAAAGGATTTTGTACAGAGGGGATAGGCTCTTTAGTAAGCAAGAGTGCATGTTCACCCGCTACAATAAATAACTACAAGAAAACATTTGGAAAAGCTGGAATGTCATATCAAGACGCGCAACAATTATTCCATAAGGATGTTTACAATATAGCTGAAACTCCTGTAAATAATGCTCTAAGTGTTAGGTTGACTCAAGAACAATTTGATGCATTGGTAGGCTTTACATTTAATGTAGGGGCGGTAATTTTGGCGCTTCGATCTTACTGAAGGACATCAATGCAGGAAACTGTGATCCAAACAAAATCCTACACCATTTCGTAGATTGGTCTAATAGCGACAATAATAATAGAAGAACTGCAGAGGCGAATATGTTTAGCAGCTAGTTCCCTTCCTTCTTTTTTGTGCTCGTCAAATTTATCAATACCTGACATTTACTGCGGTGAGTAAAATGAGTATTGATGCAAATGCACCACCGTCAATAATACTATAAAAAATCCCTACCGCATTGGCCATAGCAGCTTACTGAGCCAGAAGTGTTTGAGCAGACTGCTATTAATAATGGTGCCTATTCGATAGATTTTTGGTTTGCAGAAGCCTGTCTCATCTTTTTCTTTACAGCTTGGTCTCTTACAACGATAACTCCCGCATCTGAATGTGGCAGGCACTCAGGCGCTTTTACCATTCTTTTTAGATAGTGTATTGTCCGCTTGCATCAGCTATTATCCCATATAAAATATCATCTTTTGGCTCCAATAACACTTCCTACTCTCATGTAACACTCGACTCGGGTCACCTAGATTTGACATAGTCAAAACCTCTCTGTAGGGCTAAGGTTATGGATGTTCCTCAAGCTGTCATGTTTGTAGCATTTCCCCCAGAGCCGACCCGAGCAATCAATCTACCATTTATATTATAGAAAAAAACGATAATGTCTTGAACTAATGTCATACGGTGAAAGAAGATATGGCGGAGGCAACCGCTTCGGCGGTAGCTTCGGTCCAAAGCCTGTAGAAACAGGTAAGGAATACGACGTGCAAATTACTGAAACAAGCAGACAAGGCGACGGCATTGCCAGAGTACAAGGATTTGTCATTTTTGTAAAGGGCGGTAAAGTAGGCCAAAGCTGCAAGGTGAAAATCACTAATGTAGGTGCAAGGTTTGCAACTGCAGAATTGACTTCACCATCACCAACAACAACACCAACAACAACAACTACTACTACAACAGACCAGTAAAGCATGTACGAGTAATGTAGGATTACCCCTCAACAAAAAATGTGGCAACTACCTTTTAATTGGACGGAAAGTACCACAGTTGTTTTTTCTTATTTTAAAGTAATTTTCTAACGGGCATAGTTTTAATTAGGTTATGATTCACTTTTTGATTACTTGAAAAGAAAATATTCGAGCAGCGGTGGCAAGTGTGAATGCATTTGTCACAAGAGACCAAATACCGACTATTGTGGCTATTGCTCCCCCTCACATACTAGAGGAGGAACGTCATCTAGAAGATGATAAGAGACTGATTAATATATTCTTAATTTTTCGCAATTGAAAAATTAGGCTCCAAGCGCTATAACAATTCGTCTAGCGACAGCAGTTAGACAATCTAAGACATTCAAGAAGTCATCCCTATGGCAAATAATGACTCAGAGGCGCGATATTTTCTGCATCAGAAAAAGAATTGAATAATGGACTAGTTATTACTTTTTTCCTCAGTCTTCTTTACCCTCTCAAGCGTATACCGCCTGCTGATCTCCTTATCTAGCTCTTCGTGCTTTATTTGCTCTCCTCTCCTTCCAGGTGTTTTCATTCCTTGCTGTTTTACTTTCCTTCTTTCGTCATCTAATTCATCACCTCTTAGGTCTTGCTTTTTCTTTTTTAGCTCATCCGCATATCTATCACGAAAAAACCCTTCTTCCTCTGTGTCCTCAACCATGCCACTCATCATCCTCGTGTGTAATGAGCATCCTACAAGCATATACTTCCATTTCCTTCAAGATAAATTTTCCGCTCCATATTTGTTGCGCTAGAGTCCGTCGCATTGAACTATCAGAACCAAATAAACAAGTACAATAGTACTAGGTTAGTGCATTGCAGAGTCCATTAAATTTACATTCTTCTAAAGAAACCGTAACTAATTTGCCTTGATCTTTTCTGCCACAAGTGGTACTCCTATGTTTATTTTTGCTGACGATGCAACTAGCCATTGCTTTTTGCGTCACCCAAATTCTAATTTATAGAGGGCGTCTCCATCTGAGGTCGCTTAACTTCGCATCAATTCTGAACTCCTCCCTTCCAGCTTTACCTGGCCGCTAATTCCAGCACCCGTATTTCTAATTCTCTCATATAGGCACTTAGTTTTTGATATCAGGTAAATGAATTTGCAGCTTTGCCTCATTACTAGTTGCTCCTGTGTAAAACACATCAACGAAATCAATTGTTCCATACAGATTATCTTAATGCTTTACACTTTTCTTTCACATTGAACAACCTTTTTGAGGTTAAATGTTCGCCCTATGATTTTGCATTTGTATTAAAAAGAGTCCTTTAGAAATTCTTCAATTTTGAGGGATTCGTGAGAATGAACTCTACATTCAGCACGGTCATGATGCTTTCTGGAATGACTTCTCCATATTCCACAGGTCGTTGATTCTGCTAACTTTTTGCTTGCTATAGAATAAATCTGTCCGAATATGGTACAATTTGTGCTCTATGGGTCTTAAACCAATTCTATTTCAAATTTGAGAATTTTTCGAGAATAAAGAAAGACGACTAATGTCTTTCATTCCATATATCATACTCGATTGTAAAAGTCGTGAGAGACCTTACATTGTATATCCCACTAATTTGCATAATCATTATTTCTGCGAGTGCATCGGTAGTAAAAGTAAATTAAGGTTTATACGACACAAGAGATGCAAATTTTTCAATATGGGTGGGACAAGAGTCTAGGTTTGGTCAACTCTTCAATGACCCTTGGTTAGATAGAGACTCACAATTAATTTTAACAAAAGATTATGCTTAAACTTCCTTGCGCAAAGCAGTATTGAATACGTAAGTAGAGAGTATTAGCAACAGGTAAATAAAGTTAATAGCCCAAAGTGCAAACAATTTATGCAATAAAACAGGTTATTGTTGTTGGAGTCCATGTTGCTATTGCAATTTAAAGTTCAGACAACAAGATTTTTTATATCCAACATCTTCGCTATTGTTTGTTCGCAGGCCAACTTAACATCTTCCAATCACTTATATATACTCGTCGATACAGTACAACTAGTAGGGTTTTTTAGTGCAAAATAGTTTTCCGATGAAAGAATGGCATGTTGAACACATGGAAAAGACAGTTGTAAAGTATGTCAAAGGTCTGTCAGAAGATGCATCAGGCTGGGACAAGAGAAATCACAAAAAATATGGCAGCCTTGCAAACATCTGCAGGCAGATTGAATATGATGTTAAACATGGCGTTACCCACGAGCAAGTTGTCTCTACATTTTCTAAAGTCCGTAGCGATGGGTCTTTTGCACAACTCCGAGAATGTAATGGTTCAATGAAAAGATTGGATGAAGTAGAGAATCGCTTTGTTCAACCCAAGGTAGTCGCTTGGTATTAACATTAGCACACGAAAGTCTATCTATCTATTCCAATCACTCACTGGTTTTACTTTTTTTGGCATATGAAAGTTATCAATTATCAGATATTGATGGACTATAGTCAATAGTTCCAGATAAAGCGAGTTAAAATTATTCTAATATTAGAGGAGGCAGAATATGTGGTACCATACCGTAGCAATCGCGATTCAAACCACGGCAAAAAATATCTTGCAAATGCACAGAAATTAGCTGCCTTACATGATAGTAATGTTTGAAAATCCCAGCAGGTCTAAAGGCAAATTCAAAAAGGAGCAATTTGCCAATCAGTAATCGCTGCGGTTTTATTCGTTACTGAATGTGCATGAGTAGGGCATAATTATAGCCTTTTGAGAAACTTCTAGTATTAACGATTCACACCTGTCACCGGTAGTACCGTCAGCCTCTTGCTTCCTTCCCATACTTTCTCAAATTTAATCACCGGAGTAGGTCTAAGACATCAAATAAGAAAATCACCGATAGCTATTCCTTACGTAAATTATCAAAGATGTAGTGTAGAGATTCATTTGCAGGCCTTAAACGTCCATCGAATTATAACCACCAGCCGATCGAAATAACAGTTTTACTTGTTTTAAATATTTTACATAAATGACAAGTTCGTAAATTATAGCCTGAGAGCAATACTTTGGCGAGAATATACAACTTCCTATATAAGGGATATTTTCCAATATTGATCAATAATATGGGAACCGATCCATACAAAGAGAAAATGCCCAACAGAGATATGGGGCGTGAAATGGGCAAAAATGACGATGAGAAACCGCAAGATGTGAATATACAAGAAATTGGCACAGATCCTCAATTTCCACCTCCAGGTCGAAACGGATTAGGAACAAACTTCACACATGTAAAAACAAGCAAGATTGAGAGAGATAAGAGTGAACAAAGAGACAGATAATCACAATCGAAAGTAAACGAAAAGAAAAACTAGCAGGAAAAGTTAGAGCACGTACTACATCGAGATTAAATGGTAGTTTACGTCAATCAGGTCAGAGATAACACAACATATTCATCCTTTAATATTGGTAATGCAGTCGTTACCTGCTGGTGTATGAAAAAAATAATAATAATAATAACAATTTGGGTTCTTTAAACCTGCGTAGGTAAGTTTTCCTCCTCTATGAATGAACCCTTAGTCGTCAAATCTTATCATAACTAGTTGCATTACAGTAAGTTCTTGTCGAATCAAAAAATATTTCCTATCCCTAAAAGGGACTAAAAGACATCAGATTATGAAGACTCGTTCTCTGGAACCTTGTATCTAAAAATTATCCTATAGCATACACTAACTTTATAATCTCAATACATAATTGGTTTTGAGCTTGAAGTTTTAGAGCCATATAGTCCTCTTGTTTCCTTTTAAGAAATCGATGTTTGTACCTATTATGAGATTAGTCTAGATTACGTCTAAAGGCTAGTAAAAAAACATAGGTTCATCTATCAAAGGAAATACTTAGTATACAGTTTTTGCCATCAAGTTCTAATTCCTCTCTTAGCATGCCTTCATCTCTTAGTCAGCGGATGCTCTATTGAAAGCATTTCTTTTTAATTTCACGTGCATCCCCTGATAATTGCTAACTTCTTTGTATAGAATTTTTGAATAATAGGAATAATGTCCTCTGATTGTTGAAAGTTGATCCTAATCAATGCAGAAAATCACAACGCTGACAGATAAAAGAGTTCATGAATATCACATTACTACCTTACTTTGAAGAATAGATTTCATAAAGGAGAAGAAGCAGTTCAAAAGCTAAGAGTTATCGTAATTGTGGCTACATGGTCCCTAAACTTTGTCGCTAAAATTCCCTAAACTTTTGTACTCTTCTCTATCCTCAGAAAAACTTTGGTTGTTCCCCTGAGTGATTGTCATGATCATTCATAATATCAGCAGTCATAGCTATGAGGTTCTTCAATCTCCGACTTTATTTTCCGCTGTGCCCTGGAATATTATATTGAAAGCTCTCACGAGCATCTCTACGGCTCTCTTTAATTCCTTTGCAGATTCTTCAAGAGATTATTTGACGTAGGCTGAAAATTACCTGCTAGCAATATCCTATTGCTGGCGACTTTTGGTTCAATCTCCAAAAATTCGAGAGGATAAGAACTTTAGTTGTTATGTTTTACACGTAGATGATAATTCCTGCCGCGAAATAATTCTAATCTTTTTCGACGATCGATGAAGCCTCTTTTTTAGCATCTTACGTTTCAAACCCTCATGAAGAGGGTGAAAATTACATCTTTGATATAAGAGATAACTTTCCCCCCTCCCCCTCCAGTGCAGGGCTGTTTATAACCACCAGGCTGTCCCGTTGTTATGGTGTCCTATCGGTTTGGTATTCTCAATTTATGACTCTACAGAAGTAGCCGTACAAAAAATGATAGAAGCAAGTCAAAGAATGATAAAGTTGAACACTAACAGCGACAGCAACCTTAATGAAAACAATAAAAATCAAAGAATAGGAGAAAGAGGAGAATCGACTACTACTACTACTACTGTAGGTTCATGGCGAGGAATGAATCCCGCTATCAAAAGACATTTGGAATTGCAAATAAACACGCTTCAGAATGCTCCTCGTGACGCCGGCAAGTTAGAGCGGCTCTTGAAGACAAAAAGAAGACAAAAGGAAGAAGCAACAGAGCTAGAACATGCTGAAAGTTTAGTCACGGAGATCGAGATGTTAAAGGTCGTACTGTTTTTGGTATGCAGAAAAATAAAAGAAGAAGGAGGAGGAGGAGGAGGAAAAATCTAGACAGAGCAGTGTATGAGAGTAAGCAATGAGGGGATGAGAGGAAAAAGATCATCCTATTGAGGAAACTCACCTTAGCACTTTCAAGCAGCGATGAATTTAGTTCCTTAATCAAGGATTCCATGTTTGATGGCCGTTATTAATATCTCCTGAGATGAGAAATTCAAATTGCTTCCATCCACATGTCATAGTCGTCTTCCTGTCAATCTTTTGGCGGTCTGTAGAAGGGTGGCAGGCAGTGCGCTATTAAACATCTTTCTTAAGCGATTTATAATAGCTCCTTAGCCAAAGATATCTGGCGGTTCTGGTAAAGTACAATACTATGTTCTCGCCTCCTCTTAGTAAGTAAAACATATTTTCAAACATGGAAACCTGATACTACATTTTTCTCCTTTAGAAGACCGATCATCGTTGAGCCCTGAATTGCTGCTGCTGTATAGATCGTATCTTCATTACTTCTCCAATGCGATAATAGGTGTTGAGGAACTTAAGACCTTTCTCAGTGGTTTTGAATATCTGAGCATCCTCATCAAAGTGAAGCAGCCTGTTCTCAGTCAGAACCGGCAGGTACTCTTTCAATTGAGCGTAGCTAAGAAAAGCCTTGTACATCATCTTCGTCTTTTTTAACCCGCTAGGTCCATTTGCGGCATCTAAAATATCACCGATAATGTCTGTTCTGCTTCTCTGTCTCATGTGTATCCCGCGACGATTTATGCATGATACTAAAATAGGATTACGAAGGAATGTTACACAAGAAAAAATTATTTTTATAATAATTTTTATAAAATATACTTATACAAAATTGATAGGTACCTATAGGATTAGCCGCAGATTGCCTTGAATGAAACCTCTAGTAAAAGTGACTGTTAGCAATTTAGTTTTAGAATTCCTTATTAAAAAGGTCGTACTTGAATGCCTAGAGGGATTATGACTACAATCAGACTGACTAGGATAAGTGCCTATTATATAGTAACATATTGGAGTTAACATCTCTAACACAAGCTCAATGCCAGAGAGCAATTGTGGGGTTAGATGAAGCATCCAACCATTCAGGAGGATTATAACAAAATAGTAAATTGTATTGATTATATTCCAGTAAGTTCAATCACATCTTTCTATGATTTCGGGTAGAATACTAGGGCGTATCGGCTGTAATATGCTATTCAATTTCTTAGCATTCTAACAAATGAGGAAGCCAAAGACTACCCCCGCTTCTGCGACAATCAAGAAAGTAGATGCAGGTATGAAATGGCTGAATAATTCTATGCTATCACAATGATATAGCACTAGCTGCATCCCATTCTTAAGGGACTAATTACCACGCCATGGTTATTATTCTTCTTCCTTTTAGTTCCCATCTTTACACTAAGTGCAATTGTCTATCCTTGACAACTTAAATAGTTTCCATAGTAAAGCATAGCGATGGAAAAAGAACGTCAACAACAAGATATCAAGAAAACAATCCGCAAGACATACGGCAAGCTAGCACTGCAACAAACTAACAGCGAATCTGGTTCCTCTTCTTCCTCCTGTTGCGGGCTTAGATGCTGCTCAGGAGGAGGGACAGATTCTCCAACGCAGGTTGCTGCGGTAATAGGTTATGATGCAAATGAGCTTGAATCAATACCACAAGCATCAATTCTTGGAGTGGGCTGTGGAGCTCCAGTCAATTTTGCTGATTTGCTGAAAGGTGAAACAGTTGTAGACATTGGGTCAGAAGCAGGAATTGATGTATTTTTGTCAGCAAAGAAGGTCAGCAATGAGGGTAGAGTTATCGGGATAGATATGACTGACGACATGCTTGAGCGAGCAAGAAGGTTGAGTATTGGAAATACTGTGAATGATAATGAGAAGAAGATAAGCCCTAGGTGGGATTTGGACCCACGACCTAAGGTCTCCGCTTTCCAACCGTACTTAAACGACCGGAGATTTACGAAACCTTCGCTCTGCCAGGCTGAGCTACTAGGGCAAAAACGAATGCAACTTCAGCTCCTCGTTATTTAATGCTTCACGCTAGAATAAATAACACTGACAACAGTTTTTTTATGTGAAGATATCAATCTCAGGAGTTCGAGGGGTCTATGGACAAGATCTCAACCTTCATGAGGTGAATAGATTTGCGTGCCTGTTTGCACGGTTTATCAAGTCTGGCAAATGTGTAATTGCCCGGGATACTCGTCAATCCAGCACCATTATTGCTCAAGTCGTTACTGCAAGCCTGATGGCTGAAGGTATCAATGTTTATGACCTAGGCATTGCGCCTACTCCAGCTGCGTTTAGGGAAGCGCGTACGTATGGAGCCGGAATCATAATAACAGCATCACACAATCCTTTAGAATGGAATGGGCTTAAGTTCATAATAGATGGTAGGGGCCTGTTTGAGCAGGAGTTGGAAATAATGCTCAAGATTGAGGGGAATCATCTAGGAAAATTTGGCAGTGATTTTCAGATTTCCTCCAACTATATTGATGTAATTGCGGACGTGGCAAGGAGTGCTAATGCTGCTGTCAAGATAGGAATTGATCTCGCGGGAGGGGCTGCATGTGGCTATGCAGAGCGGTTGTTCAAGAAGCTAGGGCACACGTATTATAGCGTCAATGGTATAGCCGGAATATCCTCGAGGGGCCCTGACCCGACTGCAGATGACTTGGCAGACCTGCGTGGACTTGTAACGGGAAACAAACTAGACCATGGTTTTGCACTCGACTTGGATGCTGACAGGCTTGTAGTTGTTAACAGCAAAGGAGAAAAACTCAACCCGGATGCAACTCTATTACTTTGTATCGCAAGAGCATTGGAGATAGGTCTAAAAAAATTTGTTACAAGCATCGATACGAGTGTTGCAATAGAGAAATATATCTATCAGAACAATGGCAGAGTAGTTGCATACTCCAAAGTGGGCGAGGCAAACGTCGTAAGCAAGATGCTTGATGTAAATGCTGATGCAGGAGGTGAAGGTAGCAGCGCCGGGTTTATTATGCCTAAGATTAACATGTGTCGAGATGGTCTCTTGGCCGCTGCAACGATCTCAACACTTGATAAGAAGATCGTAGAAGATTGCCTGAATTTTGCATCGCAATTTAAACAAATACGTTCAAAGATACCTGCAAATTCTTCGCTACATAGAGCAGTGATCGAAAAACTGCCTGATATCTTCAAAGGTGATTCATATTCTATACTAACTGAAGACGGAGTCAAGGCGATAATTGACGAAGAATCATGGGTTCTGGTCAGGCCATCTAACACCGAACACGCGATAAGGATATCTGTTGAATCCAAAAGCGAGAAGGCACAAGCCATTTACAAGAAGGCAAGCGAAAAAGTTCAGACAGTATACGACCATGTTAGATGAAAAAGAGATTATTCGGATCTTTTCAAATAAACTGAGTATAAACAATCTCGATGATGTGGCAGTATTAGAGAAAGGGATTGTTATTAAAAGCGATATGCTGGTATCAAGCACCGATGTTCCTCGGGGCATGAAAGCTTGGCAGATTGCACGGAAGAGTATGGTCTCATGCATAAGTGATCTTGCTGCCAAAGGAGTGAGGCCATATGCAGCAACGATTTCACTAGGAATACCAAACGACTGTTCGATTCAGCGGACAACAATTGAAGGGCTTGCTACAGGATTTGCTATTGCATCTAAAGAATTCGAAGTCAAAATAGTTGGCGGAGATACAAATGAAGCTTGCGATCTTGTTATTGATTGCAGCATAATTGGGTTTACCAGATTCAACATTCCCACAAGAAATGGTGCGAGGGCTGGAGATTATGTAGTTGTCTCTGGAACATTTGGATTTACTGCCGCAGGACTGGCTATCTTACTGAAAAACGCGATTTTATACAACAACAACAATAGAATATTCAGAAAACATGCAATGAAATCAGTGCTGGAACCATATCCACGGTTGTGTTTTGGATTGGCGCTTGCTAGATATTTCTCATCCTC
The DNA here is from genome assembly GCA_045809625.1 of Nitrososphaera sp. Lineage (GTDB taxonomy): Archaea > Thermoproteota > Nitrososphaeria > Nitrososphaerales > Nitrososphaeraceae > Nitrososphaera. The sequence continues at coordinate 15,031 of JBJMEA010000133.1, forward strand.
AATCGATTCCAGTGACGGGCTCGCAGCATCACTATACGAGCTTGCAAGCCAGAGCAGAGATGTTGATATTACAATTGATAGCATTCCAATTGCAGAAGGCTTGGAAAAATTTGCAGAGGATAACAGTGTTGACCCATATGAGTTGGTGTTTTACGGTGGTGAAGAGTATGAGATCGTAGCAACTATTTCAAGCACAAAAATAAAACAGGCCAAGAAGGCGGCAAGGCAAGCAGGAGTAAATCTGCATGTTATAGGCAGGGTACATAGAGGCTCAGGAAAGGTGTTCGCAAGGAATAAGCAACTTGAGAATAGAGGCTATACGCATTTTCAGAAGCGATAACATTTTTAACTCTCCTCAGAAGCAAGCTCAAGTGCATGTCCGAAACAGCAGGCGACATTACCCAAACAAAGTGGGGAGTAGCTCACATTTTTAGCAGTTATAATAACACGCTTGTCCACATTACTGATTTGAGTGGTAGTGAGACAATCTCTTTCAGCTCCGGGGGACGTCATGTTACTGCTGACCGTTATGAATCTTCACCCTATGCAGCTATGAAATCTGCTGTAGCAGCGGCTGAAACTGCCAAGGCCAAGGGCATCAACGCTCTGCATATTCGCGTACGTGCTGTTGGCGGAGTAGGTCCGAGAATTCCTGGTCCAGGCGCTCAAGCTGCCATTAGGGCACTGGCAAGATCCGGTTTTCGCATTGGTAGAATAGACGATGTGACTCCTGTACCGCATGACACTACTAGAAAGCCAGGTGGCAGAAGAGGACGGAGAGTCTAGGTCGATTTCATTTCAGGGGCCATTTTTATATATGCACTGCAGCCCCTATCCTTTAATTCAGTTTGAAGCCATGAAATGAACTTGTCCTCAATCTTTTTACCTTTAGAAGAATCTATCCTGTCAGCCTGATGTCTACATATCTCCTCAACCAGCTGACCGGCCAGAAACATTTTTGCAAACGACCAACCTAGGCTCTGTATTGGAGGGTCAAGAGCAAACGAATTTTCTAAACTGCAGAGCTTTTGATAATCTGAGAGCATTTCTAACGCAATCTTAGCATCGGCTTCAAAATTGATCGTCTGAAAATTCAGGATAAATGTTCCCATTATCAAAGCGAATCATTCTGCTGCTTCTTGAGTTTCTCAGAGAACGAGACGAATTTACCGTTGTCTTCGACCTTGATTGTTGTATTGAGCCTTATCTTAATGCCTACAGACCTGAAAAGCATCAATAGTTCGCCCCCCGATATCCTACTTGTTATTTCACCAGCTAAAACAAGTTCAGCGATTCTTGTAACAATTGTTTGTGTCTGAGCAGGGTACTGTTTGTATGCAAGATCCAGTACTTCGTCCGCCCTATCATAAAGGTATCCTGATAAGATTTCTCTAGGTGACCTTGGTCGGGTAGGCGAGTGCTGCTGGTTTGCTTTTGCCTTCTCCATTGCAGCTGCCTTTTCGCGAAGTTCTCTTAGCTTACGTGCGTTGATTATATCAATCTCAGGGTCATCGGATGCCATTAGCCTTTTACAACTCCTATTGGCACCAACCTAGCGACTTTGGTAGCAATACCTAGAGAATGTGACACATTGGCAACAACATCAACATCTTTATACGCCTCAGGTGTCTCCTCGACTACGCCTTCCTTTGTGAGCGCTTTAATATAGATTCCCTTTGACTCCAGGCCACTTTTCACTCTGTCTGCAGTGTAGCTTCGCTTTGCTGCAGACCTAGACATCATCCGTCCGGCGCCATGTGCAGTAGATCCAAAACTGAGATCAAGTGAATTTTGGCTGCCAAGTAAAATCCAGCTAGCAGTGCCCATGGAGCCGGGTATTATTACCGGCTGGCCGATATTTCGATACTTGCTCGGCACTTGCTCCATTCCTGCAGGGAAAGCCCTTGTAGCACCCTTCCTGTGAACAACTAGGTCAGAGGTACTCCCGCCGTCTACCTTGTGGCGCTCTACTTTGGCAATGTTATGTGCAACGTCATAAATGAGATCCATGCCAAGGTCACTTCCTTTTGATTTGAATATATGCTCAAATGTTTTTCGAGTCCAGTGTGTTATCATTTGGCGGTTGGTCCATGCAAAGTTTAGAGCACAATACATTGCCTTTCGGTACTCCTCCCCTTCCTTGGAATTGTTAGGCACGCATGCTAGCTCCCTGTCTGCTAATGTCAATCCATATTTTTGTAGGACCGATTCAGAGACACGCAAGTAATCGGTACATATTTGGTGTCCAAAACCTCGTGACCCGCAATGAATTAGTACTGTAAGCTGGCCAGGTTGGTTGATGCCCATGGCCTCAGCTGCCCGTTCGTCGAATATTTCATCAACTTTTTGCACTTCTAGAAAGTGGTTGCCAGAACCAAGACTTCCAAGCTGAGCTGCACCTCTTTTTCTTGCAGTGTCCGAGACACATGCTGGGTCTGCTCCTTTCATCATACCGCTCTCTTCACATGCTTCTACATCATCCTCACTACCATATCCATGACTAACCGCCCATCTGACGCCTTCTACCAATAATTCGTCAAGTTCTGTCTTTGTCAACTTGACTGATCCTTCGCTTCCAACACCTGAAGGAACAGATCTAAAAAGCTCGTTGACCAGATCTTTTAGCCTCGGCCTCAGATCTCGCTCCGTCAAGTTTGTCCTTATCAAACGGACACCACAATTGATATCGTAGCCTACGCCCCCGGGGCTAATCACTCCATCTTCGAGATCGGTTGCCGCAACACCTCCTACGGGAAACCCATAGCCCTCATGGCCATCGGGGAGCACAATTACATGTTTTTTGACGCCAGGTAGCGTGGCGACATTTGCAGCTTGGTCTACTGTCCTGTCAGTCACCATTTTTGATATTAACGATTCGTTTGCATAGATGGTAACTGGGACTTTCATGCCCTTTGCAGGGTTTGGATCTATTCTATACTCAAGTTCGTTTACCTTTTTGACTCGGTGGCTGCCGCTCCTAGTGATAAGCTCTTCCAATTCTGTTGCTGCTATTTCTTGTAAAGTAATTATAAGCCTTGCCCAGAAGCGAGAAGGGAAGAGTTGCTATCTTTTTCTAAACTTTAAGGGTGTTTATATGAGCAGGTACCGCAAGATAACATTGTGATACTCTATGTTATAGAATAATGGGCCTATATTAGAAATATTATTTAAGCCTTGCAAGAAGATTTATTTTCGCCACTTCGTCGCTTTATTCTTGAAAGATGCCAATACTGCCGATAGATTCTGGACGCTATGGTAGCAAAGAGATGCGAGATATCTTTGAGGATGAAAAGAGGTTGCAATATCAGCTTGATTTTGAGTCAACCGTGGCTCAGGCTCAGGCTCAGCTTGGCATTATCCCTCAAAGCGCAGCGGATGAAATTACAAAAGGAGCCCAGCAAGGGAGAGTTACCTCTGCACGGGTCATTGAACTGGAGTCAGTGAGCGAGCATGACACCGCCGCAATGGTAGAGGCGTTAAGTGAGCAGGTTTCAGCCAAATCTAATCTGTGGATACATTACGGGCTGACGAGCAATGATGTTATAGATTCATCTACATGCATGCAAATGCGCGATGCATTTTCAATAATTGTATCGAAAGTAGCCTCGCTTGGACAGCTTTTAGTAAACAAAGCAGCTGAGCTCAAGGATGTGCCAGCAGTGGGCAGGACCCATGGCCAGCATGCGAGTATCATATCTTTTGGATTAAAATTTGCCGTATGGGCAGCAGAAATGGCCAAACACATAGAACGTATCAAGGAAGGAGAAAAACGCTTTCTAGTATGCAAAACGCTTGGAGTGGTGGGTACTGGATCTTTAATGGGGGACAAGGCACTTGAAGTACAAAAAATCGTTGCGCATAACCTTGGTCTTTACCCGGTAGATGCTGCGACACAGATCGTGCCTCGGGAAAGGTTTGCAGAGATGCAGTTTTGTATTGCGCTTGTTGGCTCTACGCTTGACAAGATAGCCACAGAAATAAGGAACCTGCAACGCACAGAAATTGGAGAGGTAGCTGAACCCTTCAGGAAGGGACAAATGGGAAGCAGCGCAGTACCAGTCAAGCGCAATCCTATAAAAAGTGAGAGGGTGTCTTCGCTTGCAAGAATCGTGCGGTCATTTGTTGAAGTTTCGATGGAAAACATTGCGTCATGGCACGAGCGTGACCTCTCAAACTCCGCTAATGAGCGCTTTGCGCTTCCAATGGCCTCTATCCTGCTTGACGAAATGTTAAATGCCATGACCATGGTAATTCGAGAGCTAAAAATAAACAAAGAAAGAATAGCTTACAACATTGAGATGACAAAGGGCCAAATTTATGCTGAATTTGTACTAGATGCGCTAATAAAGAAAGGAGTCGCTCGCTTCGACGCATATCGAGATATTCAAAGAGTAGCGTTTTCAGCGCTTGAAAATGACCAACACTTTTTTGATGCTCTATGTAGAGATGAGAATATTTCTTCTAGATTGTCAAGTCAGGAATTAGCATCAATTTTTGATGCGAAAAACCATATGGCGGCGTCTGGCAAGATAATAGAAAATGCCGTTGCACTGGTCCTAAATATTACAAAAAGGATGTAAATGCCGTCGGTGAGATTTGAGCTCACGACAGCTCGGTCTTCAGCTTCACCCCATAAAAGGTCGAGTGCTCTCCCAGGCTGAGCTACGACGGCACTTAGAAGACTAGTTTTTAAGATCATATATAATCGTGTCTTAAGTGCAATGAAGCTAATTATTTTCGAATTTGCGGCGATGGTCCTGCTGATGAGCTAGAACTTCTCCTCGATCTATAAGTCATAGATATATGAAGGGACTTCAAAATCATCCACTTACAATAATCCTTGCAATCACATTTTTGCTTGCTTGTACTTTTTTATAACTATAATTAAAACTCAGGGCCTGTAGGTGTGACTGTTATTTATCGAATATGGATATCACTGAATTATCTTACTTAAAGTAAATAAGCAAAAAAGGTATAGTTTGATTATATTATGATCAACGCGGATAATCCTAATCCCGTTATGAATTCAGCAGAAGAACGAAGGCGGCGGTTCCTTGAAGAATTTGAAAAGCCTTTCAAGTGTGAAAAGTGTAATGAGCGATTCAAAAAGAAAAAGTATCTTCGAGAACATAAATCTGAAGTGCATTCATATTAGTTATTATGAAAAGTGCCGGAGGCGGGATTTGAGCCCGCGACCTTACGATTTCCTATCATATGAGATTATGAGTCGTACGCTCTAACCAAGCTGAGCTACCCCGGCACTAGTGTAACGCCACTGGATTTAGTTGCACATAATATAAGTCATGCAAGAAATACTTGCTGTAATGATATGTGAGGAGTGGAGGTCCAGGTGTCGTCATAACCCAGGTTGAGACAGACATCCAAGCAAGCAGAAATGAGTCAGCTGGATTTAAATAATAATATTTACACAACTATTCAAACATTCGCCGTACATCGCCTTCAAGTACACCTGATCCGGAATGCAATCTATCGATGTGGTTTGATAGCCCTTCTTTTGTATCAAAAGGAGATTCACAGTATGGGCATGTCAACCTGGCACTACTGACATCTTTCATATAGACTATCGCCTTTGGATTTATAATACAAACTGGTGTGCCTTTGATTGCAGTATGGGCTGTCGACACTGTTGCCATGTGAATCTTCTCAAAGATATCGTCTCGGGAAGCCATTCCAAGTACAGCTGAATGAGAACTAATGATTACTTGCCTTACCACATGCCTATCCATGATCGATAGAGTTTCTTGAACCGTGTTGTGAGGATCCACTGCAAGAACAGGGCTTGTCATTATTTCTCTGAGCCTAACTTTGCTAGGATTTCTTCCCTGCGACATCACTTTGAAGAGAATGTCAGTCTTGCTCACGATGCCGACTACTTCTCCAATATGTGATACGAGTACACTTCTAACGTCTCTCTCTTTCATAAGACTTAATGCTTCGTCGGTAAATTTTTCACCCTCGAGAATGACCACATTAGTGTTTATGAAATGTTCAACAGGTGAAGATAACAGCGCAGAAATATCATCTGGTATGGCAGAGTCACCCATTGCATAATTTGTTGATTTTGCTTTATTTAAGCGTGGCTAAGCTTGTTTGTCTTCGAACCTGAGTTTTATAAGGTTCTGACCGCCTGCCTTACGAATTTCAATAAGCTCTTCCCTCTCAAGCCTCTTGACTAACCTCCATACTGTGGTCTTTGGAATCTGAAATTGGCTTCTGATCTCACTCTCAAAAGCTGCGCCTTCTTTCTCTGCCAAGAATTTTAATACTTGTTGATCTTCGGGGCGCAGATGTGGTTTTTCTGTAAGTATATTGCCAACAATATGCAAAAGTATAGAACTATCTATCTGAGAGTTAGAGACAGTAGTACCTGGCACAGGAGGTATCCTAGTCCGTTCCAACGACTCGGCGTTTTCCGGGTCTTGCGATATTCCAAGAGCATCTCTTCTGCTATCAGTTGATACTGTCGGATGAGTAGGTCGAAATATAGTTTCTGCGGTTCTTCTGGCGTCGCTATTGCTATTGTCGGACTTTGGAATATTGTTCGACCCAGGAAGTGGTGGTGGAAATAGGTTTGAACGATTGCGTTTTCTGAGAAATATAATTATTCCAACACCTCCTGCCGATCCAGCTATAGCGATCGCCACTATGATCAAATATACTGGGATTTCAGTGGGTGAAGATACATCCTGTAGTGCCGCAATAGCATCTTGGGCAGTGTTTATAGCTTTAGTATAATTGCCATTTGCAAACTCATTGTTTGCTTGGGCAAGCACCTGATTAATTGCGTCATTGTCCAAAGCTCTGCCGTCTGCAGCAGCGCTATTTATCTGCGTCTCTGCATTCGCGAGGGCACTTTGAGCTGAAGTGTAATCTCTACCCGTTGCAATAGCAGCATCATTTGCTTGGTCCGCTAACCTCTCGGCTTCTGTGAACCTATTGGTGTCCCGTGCATCTATCGCTCTCTGAATCAGATCCTTTGCGTTTGTCAGTACAATACCAGGATAATTGTTGTTTATCTGAACAATGGTAGTCTGGGCTGCTTGGATGACAATGTTTGCCTGCTCTTGCGTTCCCAAACTGCCTATTACATAGACGAACCTGATGTTGCCTGGCTTGTACGTAAGGAGTTGCTGATCACCTACGAGCACTATAGAGGGGTTTTCGCCAGGATCTGTCAATATGCTTTTTGGAGGCAGCTTCACTGAGAAGCTGTCTGTAGAATTAAGGTGGAATATCCATTCCCTTCTGTCTTTGGATAAAAAGTCAGAAGTGGTATAACTTATCTTAACATTAGAAGCGTTTGGCCTATTAAGTACAATTTCATTTGGCAATTCTCCTCTGTCAAATTTAACGGCATTATCTCCATAGTCAACGACGAAAAGGTCGCGGATGTCATTTGCATACAGATTGATCCTTATTTGTTCAGCAAGAGGATCCACTATTTCGACGTTTTGTTCAACAAGCGCATCTCCGTTTGCAAAGAGTGCAATAAAGAGTGACGAAGCTGAATCGGGCCCGCTTTTGTCGCCAACATCTTGAGCAGATGCTGGGATTATGGCAACAATAACAATAGGAAATAGGATCATCGGAATTAAAACTCCGACTCCATCCTTCCAATGAGGTGCAGTTACCATTAAAGCGAGTTTACCAAGCTTTAAAGGAAAGCTGAAAACGATATAAGTCTTCTGACCTGACTAACTTCTTATCTCAGGATAAAAAGTTCTAAAGTTCTTGTCTTTGTAAGACTCAATCCATTTAAACTTACGCTGCAGAGTTGACGTATAGATCTTAGTCCAGTCAAGCTCGACATAGTTGAGCCAAGCCTTCATAATTCGCGGGTCAATATAATTGCGTAGTGATGTGCCAAGGTTATAATCTCGTGTCTCGCGCTGAAGCATTAATTGCATTCGTAATTTTTCTAGTCTTTCTTCTAATCTCTTTTCCTGCACCGCTGTCTTCCAGTTCCTCGCCGCAATATCTGCACTAAGCTTGACAATTACCTCATTCTTTTTTGTGATCGATTCTTCGAATTTTTCTAGTGCCTTTCTAGCTGCAGGGTTCCGTGGATCGATTCCCTTTTTGTGGTTGCAGGTTATTGCAGCTTCAAGGTTTGCCTTCTTGGCTACATAGATTTTCTGTGCTTCAGAAGAGTCTTTGTAGACCTTTGCACTTGACAGCTGCGTTTGCACAACTCTTGTCGCAATACAAGTTCTGAATACCTTGGCGGTGAGCCCTGGCATTATCTGCTGCAAGAATGAGTTTACCTTTCGAGAATTGATTCCGTCAAATATTTGATCGCTAGGCTTTTTGTGTTGCATAAATTTTTTGAGGTTGTTGTAGAGTGCTCTTGTGTCCTCTGAATTGACTTCCAACTTCTTTTGCCATGGAACACTATCCTTGCCCAAGAAATTGAATTCTATAATCTGTTTATCATTCACCTTCGGAAACTCGATATGCTCGACTCTAAGCGTACTTGCACCAACGGTGTCAGCCTCATCAGGATCTTTTTCATCGCCGACTCTCATAGCAAGCTTTAGTATCAGATAGGCCACGGTAGCTACCTTGCCATCTCCCCTCATCATTCTACGCATTACCTCCTTGTACACTTTGGCCTCACGCTCGGCCAGCTTTTTTGCCTTATCGTATTTGGCCTTGTCGTTTTCTTGGCGGAGCAAAGCAGAGTCATGTAACCAGACATACTTGCGCTTACCAGTTAAGCTTTCTATCCAAGTAGCAAGCCATGTCGATGAATGATCGTGGATGATCGCCCTCCAATTCCCCTCCGGAACCGGCGCGTTTTCACCCAAATTCAGTGTAACATCTTGGGGTCTTACCCGTGGTTTCCATCGACCTCTCATCGGATGCTGGCCCCTGCCCATAAATAATCCTGGCGGCTCGACTAGCCAGTTTGCGATGTCAACTTCAATGCCATCGACTACTGCCTTACCATAAATGGCCTTGAGCCTCTCACGTTCAGCTCTTTTAGCTTGAGTGATGCTTTTCTTTTGCTCCTTTGAAAGGCTCTTGTATCTTTCCTTTTCGTGTTCTTTCATAGCTCTTTCTTCGTCTGCAAGCACGTAAGCCATCGAAAAGTCTATATCCATTATCGTGAGATCGCTTTGCTTCTCAGGCAATAGCTTTCGGAGGTCGCTCAGGAAGTTTTCCTGAAATACTGGATCCTGTACATAATGAGTGTCCTTCTTCTTTGCCCATGCGTAAACAAGCTCTTCCTGATCTTGGTTAAGTGCCAGCTTTTCTCCCTTGATAGTGATTGTGATGCCTCTTAGTTGATATTCAGGAGGGAAGGCAACTCCCTTATGCTCAAGAGTCTGCCACTTTGCGTGTGAAGTGGCAGCAGAAATGACGGCTTTTTCCAATTTTATTTAAAGCCATCTATAATTACTCTTAAACTTTGTCCCCTCAGATTAGAGCGTTATCGCCCCACACCTTTTCACCAATTTTAGTTTTCTCGCCTTCTATTATCCTATTCATTACTTCAATTGCTGCGCGCTTGTGCAAAAACTCATTGTTATTACCGCACCGGTATGAGTAAGTACAACGAGGGCATCCAGTCTCGCTTTTACATGAGCACTCAGATAATATACGAAGTGATCTCCCAAAGGCGATATGCAACCTCTCGTATAATATCCTACTAGCTCCATTTCCGCCAAGGCTACCGTCGTAGACAACTATTAACCCCGAAGAACCAAGAGAAATGCCGCCCAGATCCTGCGAAGCACCGCCTGTTATCATGGCACTTCCCTCAATTATGACATGCTCGGAAGCGTGAAAACCACTCGTTTCCACATACTGCTCATCTTCCACTCCCTTTAGCAGAAACGATGGCCTAGGAGCTCGAAACACAAAACCCTTTGTAAAGAATTCATATTCTAGCGGATCATCAAGCATAATTTTTTTTCCTTGATTGACCTCTTGACCAATTTCAACGTTGATGTATCCAAGTACTCTCTTTTGGATACTGAGTGCACAGTAGGCTACTTCGACTCCAAAAACCAATTTTTTCTCGTAGATTTCGAGAACAGAAGGCCAATCATGGGTCAACGCTTTAGTGTAATAGGGATAGTCATAAGGAAGAGATGCAACTTCGGCATAGGGCTGGCTGTTTGGTTTAAAATGGATCTCTTTCACCTTGTACCTTCTACCCGCATGAAAGTATACTGCGTGTTGATGAAGCTCTTCAAGTGCCTGGGGTAGAGCACGATCACCTATGATCTTATTATTAAACTTGATATCGACGCTAATCCCTATGCCACGAATGCTGTACGTATTAAGTATCTTCAACACCTCCTTGAGATCTGGTGTGAACCTACCTCTTGCTACTTTGATTAAGCCCTTTGAGACAAGCTTTTGAATCGTGTCCCACATCTTCTCAGATTCTGCCATCAACAGGGGCTTGTCACAGGCCATTGCTAGTGCTTGATACTCCAGCACAAAGGGATTTGATGGATCAGTATATGCCAATTCCTGATCGTTCATATAATCTGCAGGGTGCATCTTATAATACTGGCTTATTGGATCATTACCAAGAGCAAGAAATGCATATCCCTGTTGGCCCCTTCTCGCTGCTCTTCCAATACGCTGAAAAAGCCGATTGATAGGCACGATATTGGAGATAACTGCGTCAACAGTTCCAATGTCGATACCCAGTTCCAGCGTAGGCGTAGCAGAAATTGCCATGAGTTGTCCTCCTTTGAACTGTTGTTCTATTTCTTTTCTGAGAGCATATGCTAGTCCCGCGCGATGAACTCGGATATTAATCCCCTGTCGTGCTGCATAGAACGCCATCAACTCTGAGCTAAGATGCGAACTGGCGAACAAAATAGTCCTATGCTTTCTTTTTGTAGTCTGTCTAAGTAAGTCAAGCATCAACGATCTGTAAGATCTAAGCGAAGGAAATATTATGGCAAGATTTATCCTACCTCTTCTGCCTCGTCCGCTAACTAGTTGCATATGCCTGCCAAATAGTGTCTGGCAAAATCCAGCAGCATTTGGTAGTGTGGCCGATGCAGCAATGATTTGAAGTCTGCTTCCAATAAGCCGCTCAAGCCTTGAAATGATATGGTGTACGTTTGCTCCAAAGATACCTGTGTATACGTGTGCCTCATCGACTATCAGAAATTTTGCAGTTCTAAGTATGCGTGAGAATCTTGTCTTGTGCATCATATGATAGTGCAAAACATCAAAATTGGTAATGATTACATCAGGCGGAGACTCAATTACGAGTCTGCGATCTTTTTCTGAAGAGTCGCCGTCTAAGATCGACACCGTTACACCGAGAGGCGCTGCCATTTCTTGTATTTTGAGCAATTGATCCCGTGAAAGTGCCTTGGTTGGATAAATAAAAATTGCAAATACTTTACTTTTGCCGACTCGTAATGAGCCAAAGCGTGATACTTGTTCTGCTGCCAAATGGTGCAGCACGGGTATACAGAAGGCCTCAGTTTTACCTGAAGCGGTAGGTGCAGTGATTATCACATCATTTCCCTGAAGGATTTTTTTAATTGCTTCTTCTTGAAATTTGTAAAGATAACCAATCTTTTTTGCTTTCAAGGCGCTAATTATAACTTCATTCACCGGTATATCATCAACCAAAGACCCAAGCTCAGGGGGAGGCTCGTCTATTACATGAAAGTCAACGATGTAATCTGATCGAGAGCGCAACGTCTCCTCCAGAAGCGGGTCACCGGTAGCTTTAGCAGAAGCTAAAAGAGCATCTATTTGTGCAGAAGGCCGAATTATCCCTTCTTCTTCCATCAATATTTCTAAATCGCTGGCATATGCAATGCCTGTTCCATTTTCATAACGATCCAAAAATTCAAGGTAAGCTTCATCTGTGCTGTCACTTATGGGAACTATAGAACAAACGCTGCATTTTACACAACGAAATATCAGACGCCCATCAAATATTCTATTAACCTCAACTGAATGTAGAGAACTGCATTTTGGGCAGCGGTAGTTAACCAAACCGTTGGCGCATAAGCACAAGCAAGATAATTGCTTTTCTGTTTCTTTTGAGAATCTGCCCTTAAATGAAGGGCAGAATTTTTTTAATATTATTTGACATACTACATAGCAGGATGGTAGTGGATGCCATAACCTTTTTCATGTTATCGTATGAATCTGTTATAGAAATATTGTCCGTTCTTATAAGTGTGATCGATTGTACTATATAGTTATCCGTTTCGGATACTACACACATACACACATTGTTGGCGCTCTGCTAACACAGGAGTTTCATGTAGTAGATAGAGATCGAATCCAAGGTGACCTAGTGTTATCTAATGAATTTGATGAGACCCGAATCGCCAACGCTCCAGGATATACTAGTGGTGCTGCTCATAATATCCAACCGTTAAATTATATAACAATAAATGCTTCGAGGGCTGCAAAACTAGCTATAATAATGGCATGATAGATGCTGCCAGATAGTTGTCCGGTCTTGGAAGCCGCTACTGGGCTGAGGTGATCGAGGTGTTGAGGGCGATCATCCCAGTTTATGACAAAGTCAATAGGGTCATCTCATTTGGCAAGGACGAAGAATATCGGCTGAGAGGTATCAGAGGTCACATCATGCCAGGCAATACTATACTTGACGCCGGTTCTGGCTATGGAAATATGTCACGTTTAGCTCTTGCAGAAGCTGACGGCAACGCAAAGATTGTCATGTACGATCCTCTTCTAGAGATGCTTGCCAATGTCAGAAATTACTTGTTTGGTTCGCAGACAGGGCTTTATTGCGGTGTTTTCGAGCATATGCCTTTTCGTGAGAGCACATTTGATGCCGTTCTGTGTGGTTATTCTCTTCGAGACTCAATACATCTCCAAAAGGCCATAGCCGAAATGCACCGGGTGCTAAAGAGTGGTGGCCGACTTGTGATAATTGATCTTGGTAAGCCAGATAATCGTATATTAAGAGCAATGGTTTCTTTTTATTTAAAATACTTTCTGGGAATTTTTGCTTACTTGGCTGCAGGCAAACCTGGACTGAAGTTCAAAACGCTTTATGGTACGTATATACGCTGGCCTAAAAATTCAGAACTTAACTGTATGCTTAAGGAAAAATTTTCCCAAGTACATTTTGAAAGTGGGATTATGGGCGGCGCAGTAATCATAGCCGCATATAAGTAATAGCAGAGCTGCAATGAATCACGCTATCGTACTGGTTGCAATCTGCGAAGTTATTGTAGGTTATTTTAGGTTATTGTAGGCAACCCTTATGGAATGCATTCACATATTGTGCCGGTTTTTGCTACTCGATGTGTCCATTACAACTGAGGACATCAAAATAATCTCCACTTTCATTCATGCATTCCGTTTTGGAACTCACGCTTGCGCGAGTTTGAAAAGAACATGTAGCTATACAGAGCTTGGTCTTGGAGCAGCTGTCACTACTGCCGAGCAGCAGTAGGAATGATCATCTGTTTCCTACCTGTCAATTTTATCTTCGAATATCAATTGTATTGTTGGTTTTTTAACCGATATACATATCTTATACGGTCTCATTCAGCGTGATGACAACCAATACTCCTTCGGAAAATATTGTTTAAAACTAGGTGTTTAAGACACTGTCTTTATTGTTGGATGGACCGCTGGTCCAACAGTTGCCGGGTTTGCCGAGATGCCTTTAGCTCTGTAAGCCTATATCTTCATGTTTTGTGCTAACTTTTTGCAGCAGCCATTGCAATATCCAAGAGAAAGAGAGAGCAATCGTTTTTAGTGATGAGCAATATTTTTTGTACAATGCATAACAAAAAGGTGCCCCTCGAAGATCAAATACCTGAATACGGCCTTGAGGCACTTGTGAGCATAATAGATGATGATAGAGAGCTCATTGAAGCCCTCAAAGAAGCAGGTCAGCGCTTTTCCACATTTAAGCGGAAGTTAGATAGACCAGGGACTTAGGGGACCGAAACCCTCCGACCTTCTACCTTTATCTTTCCTTCAGAAAACATCCTTACAGCTTTAGGGTAGAGTTGGTGTTCTTGCTCAAGGATTCTCGCTGAAAGGCTCTCTTCATCATCCCCCTGTATTACGGGCACTGCCTTCTGAAGTATCACAGGACCAGAGTCCATTCCTTCGTCCACAAAGTGAACTGTACAACCGGTGACTTTTACTCCATAATCAAGTGCCTGCTTCTGTGCATGAAGTCCAGGAAACGCAGGCAGGAGAGCAGGGTGAATGTTCATTATCCGCATTCTATAGAGCCTCACAAATTCGGGGCTCATTATCCTCATAAAGCCAGCAAGGCAGACGAGCCCTGACTGAGGTGTAACACCATATTGGTACAAAGTAGTAAACACATTTTGATCATACTGCCACCCCTTCATGCCTTCAGAATGTATTACCTTTGTAGGAATTCCATATTTTTCTAGGGCAATCTTAAGCCCGGCACTTTCTGGCTTATTTGAAATCACAATAGATGGCTTGACATTCCTTATTTCACCTAACTTTATTGATGCTAAAATTGCGTCCATATTGCTTCCCCTGCCTGAGATAAGCATTGCTAGATTGATCAAGTGACTTATAACAGTCCTCAGCCTATTTTTAAAGGTGGATGGAGATCTCAGCGGCCAAATTAAACAAATTTTTCGATACTATAAAGTGAGACCACCAAAATGAGGGAGACATACGAGCGTTAATGTTCCAAGATCAAAAATAAGTATCGAGGATCGCATTTGGACTCTTGTGTGCCTGTCTTGTACTGCTAATATACAATACGTTCCAAGATATAGACTGCTTCTTCCTTTTGCAGATAAATCTTAAAATACTCATCTCCTCTAAGCATGAGAGCTCCAATGAAGGCGGAAGTTAGTCTTGGTCAGTCAGGCATAACAGTATCCCACAAAGATACTACAATAGCACTTGACCCATCGCGCCTTTCAAATTGTCATTTTACATTTGTATCTCATGCTCATGTCGATCATCTTCACAAGCGAAGTATAGAAAAAGAGAATAAAAACCAAGTGCTGACATCAAAAGAGACAGCTCTAATTGCACAAGCAAGGGGCTACAAAATCGGAAGGCCTACCGAACATCATGATGGATTTAGATTGGTAGATACGGGGCACATCTTGGGATCACGCGGTCTTTTGGTTGGCGAAGAGATTTACTATACAGGAGATATATCAATGCGGGAACGTGCATTCATGAAGCCAGAGAAAGTGCCTCATGCCAAGACATTAATAATCGAATCAACATTTGGTCGACCTGAGTATATCTTCCCACCAGTCTCTGAAATAATGCACAGGACAAATAAAATAATTTCTGAGATGTACGATCTTGGTATACCTATAATATTGATGGGGTATACTCTTGGCAAAGCCCAGCTTTTGACAAAGCTGTTCGGTCATTGGGAGCCTATAATACATGACTCTGTTGCTAAAATGAACTCAGTTTACTCCGAACTTGGAGTAAAACTTGAAAGTGTTATGACCCACTCACAGGCTGAGGAGCAGGGTCTTCTGACAAAGAACCGACCTTGGGTAATGATTGCCCCTCTTATGTCTTCCAGATGCGCCTTTTTAAGCGAAATTAAGAAGAGATGTGGGGCTGTAACCATAGGCTTTACAGGATGGGCAATAGGCAGTCGCTACAAGTACATGATGGGCCTTGACTATGTTATGCCAATTTCTGATCACTGTGACTACAGTGAATTGGTAGCTGCAGTTAAGCAGTGCCAGCCTGAAAAGGTCTACACCTTTCATGGTTTTGCTAAAGAATTTGCCGAAGCCTTGCTGCGAATGGGATTTAACGCAGAAGCAGTTGGACAAGAAAAGAGTAGAAAGCAAGAAAAAATGATATCGCTTGACTCCTTTTTATAGTGGTGAAGTAGTACTCATCACTGCATTTAGCATATAGTGCTATAGCATGATCAAATTTGCGCAAAGTAAGCGATATTTCACAATTGGTTGGAAGAAGCGGATCACAGAATTTAGCGATATTGACAAATCAAATAAGAAGTCAGAATGATAATATAATGACTCATTGCAATATAAAAAATGCAATTCTCATTTCCTTTCTCCATCCCTAAAGTAGGGGATGACCTTGGATCCAAAGATCTCAATATTCTTAAAGTAACCTTCGCCCCAAAACCTAATAATAAAATGGTTTGTTCCAGCTTTGATAAAGCGCTCTAACATAGCAATAACATCATCAGGTTTACCGACACCAATTGCACTGCGAGCAATGCTGTCAGGTATCTTCAGAGCTGCTCGCTTCATCTGCTCCATTAGCTCTGGTTTGTTCATAGCATATTCTGTGAAATATCGGCGGAAGTCAAAGTCGGAGTCTTGAGGAATGTCATGCACCTTGAGCAGCTCAGGTTTGTATAGGCTCACCTTGACCGCGTTTTTCATCTTGTTCCAAGCTTCCTCGCCATCCTCTGTAAAGTAAACATCGACATCGTTTGCGAATTGGAAATCAGCCAAGTCTCGATCAAGCTTCTTTGCGTGATCTCTAATAACATTAGCATGGTAGGTGAAGAGCTCTGGTGTATAACCAATCGGAATCCAGCCGTCGCCATATTCAGCGCATAACTGGAGTGTCTTTGGGGCTCCAGCTGCAATGTAAACCGGTGGTCTTGGGCTTCTTATGCTTTTTGCCTGAAGACAAGCATTTATGAGTTTGTAGTATTGGCCATCATAGCTGACACGATTTTCGGGATCGGATCCAAATAGGAGTTCGATGACTTCTAACTGTTCTTTGAATTTTGTGACAGGCTTACTGAATTCGATTCCAAAGTCGACAACATTTTGGGCCTCACCTGCCCCAATGCCAAGGATGCCCCTTCCTTGTGTGATCCTGTCAAGTGTAATGGTTGAAAGAGCAATGGCAGACGGGTGCCTCCGTATTGCATCTGTGACACACGTTCCAAGCTCAACATTACGGGTGACGGCTCCTAGCGCAGCAAGCAAGAGCCATGCATCATTGACTATTGCATTCTTCCACTGAGGCACATTAGAATGATCCATCGCCCAGATAGAGTCATAACCTAGTCTATCGGCCATCTGAGCAGCAGTCATTACTTGCTGCTCATCTAGTCCAAGGCGGGCAACATTGAGCCCTTGCGTAAATCCAAACTTTATCTTCAACTTACGAACCCTCCTCAACCAATAAGAGAAGATATGTTTTATTCAATTTAAGTAAAATCAATTGAAGGATGTATTTTAAGTCTTTGAATGCTGAAGCATCCAGTTGCAATAGAATTTCTCATGACTTTGTCAATATAATATATTCAAAGTGTCAATACTGCTTGAATCACTATGTAAAATCGCAACTACACTACAGCACACGACAGAAATGCTAGGGAGCAAAGATAGTGTTGATGACCAGTTCATGGAGATGATAGACGATCTCGTTGTAATGTCTGAAAAGGACTCTGAGCTGGCAGAAGGCCTGAAATGGATTGATTTTCAGTCGCAGAGGAGCGGTTTGACATTTTACGAGATGGCAATGATAATATTGAGAAAGCACATGGTTGAAAGAAGGGCCAAAGACTGGTTGAGAGACAGGATCAACCAATAGGAGTAGAGACGAGAAAATTCCCCAACCTGTCTTTAACTTGCAATAAGTCTGCTCATGACTATGAAATTAGTGCAAAATAGCCCATAAAATAGGATTGAAGTTGCAACGAATGTCATGAAGCGTCTAGCGTGCTCTAAAAAAGAAGCAAACGCGTCAAAATAATATTAGGTGACATGACCTTACTACTGAGTATATGCAGATGTTTGGGCAAATACATTAAAAGTCATAGATCTTACCACAGACTTCTTTCTAGTGCTTCAACCATTGCAGGAGAAGAGCTATGATGGTATCAACTATTTCTCTTAGCTTCTCTTACTTGTTCCTGCTGAAGATTGGAGTGTACTCGCATCCCATCGGACCACAATACTTGCCAACATAGACTGCCTTTGGCCGATAAAGCGCAGGCTTGGGTGCAGCTTCAGCAAACTTCTCTTCAATGACGTGTGCAGACCATCCTGCTATCCTCGATGTTGCGAATATAGGAGTGTTGAGGTCTAGTGGGATTCCCATGCTATAGTAAACTGAGGCACTATAAAGATCAACGTTTGGATATATTGCTTGGTGTTTATTTTCAAGCATCCACTTCTTTGTAGCTTCCTCTATGCGCCGCGTGATGTCATACCACTTGTTGTTCCTTTCTCGAGATATTCGAGCAGACAGCCTTGCAAGGATGTCAGCCCGGGGGTCAGTAGTTCGGTACACAGCATGACCCATGCCCATGATCCTGCCCCCAGATTTGAGATGATTTGCAACCCATCTGTCGACATTCTCTGGTTCGGCTATCTCAAGTAGCATTTTCATCACCTGAACATTTGCCCCGCCGTGCAGCTCTCCAGAAAGCGCGCCTATAGCACCTCCGATACTTGCATACATATGTGCCCGGCTGGACGCTATCTCGCGTGCAGCAAAAGTAGAAGCGTTAAAGCTATGCTCTGCATGTAAAATGAGACAAATGTCCATTACCTTTGCCTCTTCGACAGAGGGCTCTATGCCTCTAAGCATATATAGAAAATTAGCAGCATGTGAGACTTTCTCAAGAGGATCAAGCACATGATGGCCGCTTCTAATTCTATTCCAAGCGGAGACAATAGCAGGTATTTTAGCAATAAGTATTATTGCACGCCTTATATGAGCTTCCTTGGCGGAATCTTCCATATTAAGATCGTAATCCCCAAGCTCGGAGACACATGATTGAAGGATGTCCATCGGCTGCGCACGTTTAGGTCTGTTCTTTAAGTTCTTTATGAGAGGCTCCGGTAGCCCACGAGCTTCTATTAGCCTACGATTGAAATCCTTTAGCTGTTCGGTAGTTGGTAACTCGCCAAAAAGGAGCAGATAAGCAGTTTCCTCGTAAGTTGAGTGATTGACAAGATCAAGAATGTCATAGCCACGGTAGATGAGTTTGCCATTCTCACCATCAATTGAGCATATCTTGGTGTCTGCAACCTCTATATTTCGAAGACCAATATTTCGTGCATCCATTTTTACTGCAACAATAGTAACTTTACCAAATTTCTATATAAAGCAATGTTATTGTTGTCAACTTGTAATCTTAGGCAGCCTATATTACAATGCAGATTTTCTCTTTTATTTTTATTAATCTTAGGTATACATCTCGCTCTCTTATAACTAGAACATGGCATTAGTTACTTATTATAAAGCTCAAGCCATCAAGTGATGCTGTAATTGACCAAGGGAATCACATACCGAGATGCGGGCGTCGATATTGATAGCATACACAGAGGACAAAAGAGTATAGGCGAAATAATATCGGTAACGCATAAGATGCTTGCAATTGGTAGAGTGACCAATGGTTTTGGCCACTACGCAGGTCTTCTTAAACTAGGCAAAGAAACCCTTGCACTTCACGCTGATGGTGTGGGAACAAAAGTGATTGTTGCACAGAGGATGAACAGGTTCAACACAATCGGCATCGATTGTATAGCTATGAACGTAAATGATGTAATTTGTGTTGGTGCACAACCAGTAGCATTTATCGATTATGTTGCACTGCGTCAACCAAACGAATGGCTTTTGCAGGAGATAGCCCGAGGCCTAGTGAAGGGTGCTCAACAGAGCAGGTTGGCAATAGTCGGTGGCGAGACAGCAGTATTGCCTGATATAATAGCAGGCGACAGTGAAAACACCTTCGACCTTGCAGGAATGGTAATGGGAGTAGTCAGGAGAAAACCGATCCTTGGTGAAACTATCAAACCCGGCGATATTATTTTGGGAGTTGAAAGCAGTGGACTCCACTCTAATGGATACACACTTGCTCGTAAAGTTTTGCTTTCAAAGTATTCAGTAGATGATTACGCTGATCATCTTGTACAGACAGTGGGCGAAGAACTTTTGATGCCAACTAGAATTTATGTAAGACCGGTAATTGAGATTTTGAAGAAAAGAATAAAGGTACATGGCCTTGCAAATATCACAGGGGGTGGCTTCACAAAACTGCCTCGCCTAGACTCCAGAGTGCGATATGTTTTTGATAATCTTCCATCACCCATGGGCATATTTAAGCAGATACAAGTCGATGGTAAGGTTGACAGCAAGGAAATGTACCGCACATTTAACATGGGAATCGGTTTTTGCTTAATTACTTCAAAGGCATGTACTGATGATATCGTTAGTGTATTTGGAAAGCACAAGATGCGCTGTGAAGTTGTAGGTAAGATAGAGAAAGGTAGCGGAGAGGTTATTGCCAGATTAGATAGTAAAAAAGAAATATTATAAACAAAATTACAAAAATTAATATTCGTTCTTTGCTGATTGTCCAGAATTGCTTTCCTCGGTAACGGAAAAAGCTGATGGCGACAACGACAGGAGCAAAGCTGAGCAGGATGAGTACTACCAGCAGGCGTGCAAATCAATTGCAGAGCACATAGAGAGCAGTAAGAATCTATTGTCGTTAAAGCAAATACTCAAAGTCATCAGACATGTAGCATCAGAATATAACTTGGCTACGATACCTAGGAATGAGCACATTATCCTCTATTTGCATGATAACCATTACCGGCACTTACTTATGGTCAAGCCCGCCAAGACAGCATCAGGCGTTGCAGTTATAGCAGTTATGCCTAAGCCTTATGCATGTCCACATGGTAGATGCATCTATTGCCCTGGTGGCCTTGAATTCAATACTCCTCTCAGTTATACCGGGGCCGAGCCTGCAACGAAGGTCGCCCAAAGGTTCAGCTACGATCCTTACGAACAGGTGCGCTCGAAAATGGAGCAGCTTCACTCACGGGGACATGACACTGGGAAGACTGAGGTAGTTATAGTAGGGGGCACCTTTCCGTTCATGCCCGAGGATTACCAGAGGCAATTTGTCAAGTCCTGCTATGATGCCTTAAACGGCAGCAAATCATCCACTCTACAGCAAGCAATCGCTTGTAATGAGACTGCCGATAACCGGTGTGTGGGGTTCACAGTTGAGACAAAGCCTGACTATTGCAAGGAATCACACGTTGATCTTCTGCTTGAGCTTGGAGTGACAAGAATCGAAATCGGTGTGCAATCTCTTAACAATAAGGTATACAGATTGGTCAATAGAGGACACACGCTGGACGAAGTAGTCCACGCTTTCAAAGTTGCTCGGGACTCTGGTTACAAGATAGTTGCACATATGATGCCAGGATTACCTGGGAGCTCGCCTGAAGAAGACATTAAGGATTTCAGGCGATTATTTGAAGAGGATGCCTTCAAGCCCGATATGCTAAAGATTTACCCCACACTTGTACTGGAACACACTGGTCTCTATAATTTGCACAAGAGTGGTAAATATCAGGCCTACTCTGACGACGAGCTGGTGAGAGTAATCATGGAGGCCAAAAAGATAGTACCTGAATGGGTGCGGATAATGCGCATCCAGCGTGAAATTGAGTCAAAGGACATCATCACTGGGCCCAAGAGCGGCAACCTTAGGCAAATAGTCTTGGAAAATCTGAGACAACAGGGGCAAAGATGCAGGTGCATCCGATGCAGAGAAACAGGCTTGCAGAGAAGGTATCCTCACCAACAAGACATAGTATTAAGAAGAACAGACTATAATGCTTCTGGGGGTAGAGAAGTATTCCTCTCATATGAAACTAGGGCAGGAGATATAATACTAGGATTCTTGAGATTGAGAAAGATACCTAGTACACACAGGCATGAACTTGATGGAAGGGCAACGGTACGTGAGCTCCACGTCTATGGACAGGTAATCAATATTGGGGGAACTGATACAAGTGATAGCTATCAGCACAAAGGACTTGGCATGAATCTGCTCAAAGAGGCTGAGCGTATCTCAAGAGATGAATTCAGAGTTGACAAGATAGCAGTTATTAGCGCTGTAGGTACTCGACAATATTACAAAAAGCTAGGATATCAGCAGGACGGGCCTTATGTTTCAAAGGTGCTATAAAAATTGGAAGAGCAAATTGTAATAGGTAAGGGAACTTGGATAGATAAGGTTGCAGATACGTTAATCAGAAGGGAGAAAAAGCTTGGCCGTAACTTGAGTCTAATAAGAGTGGAGAGCGGTCTTGGTGCATCCGGTATCCCTCATATAGGAAGCATGGCCGACGCTGTAAGGTCTTATGGTATTGCTCTTGCACTTCACAACTTTGGTTTCAAGTCGGAGCTGATCGCCTATTCAGACGACATGGACGGCCTTCGCAGAATACCCAATGGTTTGCCGAATTGGCTGCACGATCACATCGCAAGACCGGTCTCAAACATCCCGGATCCGTTTGGCAACTGCCACGCTTCATACGGTATGCATATGAGCAGTCTTCTCTTAGACGGTCTCGACAAAGCAGGGATAAAATATCGCTTTCAAAGCGGAAAGGAAGCGTACAAGCAAGGAACTTTGGTCAAACAAATCGATACAATATTGAAGAACAGAGCAAACATAGGAGAGAAGATAGATCAATTCGTAGGTCAGGGCAAATATACTGAAGTCCTTCCTTATTTTCCAATATGCCGCAATTGCGGTAGGCTCTACACTGCAGTAGCGAAAGAGTACCTACATGATGAAAAAAAAGTTGCGTATGTATGTCAAGGTGGCAGGATAGCTAACGAGGAAATTAAAGGGTGTGGCTACAAGGGCGAGGCGGATATTAGAAAGGACGAGGGTAAGCTTGCTTGGAAAGTTGAATTTGCAGCAAGATGGCAGGCCCTAGATATACGATTTGAGGCGTACGGGAAGGACATTATGGACTCTGTAAGAGTAAATGATTGGGTTGCTGATGAAATACTTGGTTATTCTCATCCTCTTCATGTTAAGTACGAGATGTTCTTAGATAAAGGGGGCAAAAAAATAAGCAAATCTTCTGGCAATGTGCTAACGCCCCAGATGTGGCTGCGCTACGGTACACCTGAGTCTATACTGCTGTTGTTATTCAAACGCATTGCTGGTACTCGTCACGTGGGATTAGACGATGTGCCCACTCTCATGGACGAATATGATTATTATGAAGACGTTTACTTTGGAAAAGTAAATGAGGACAACCTCTCCAAGCTTACAAAGATTAAGGGAATTTACGAATATATCAACAAACTCAATCCACCCAATCAAGCTGATCCCCACATTCCATATCGCTTTATTGCACAGCAGGCGTCGATATTTCCTCCCAACGATAGCGGCCGGGACGAAAAAGTGTTCAGTCGTCTTCTCAAATATGGCATGATTAAGGATAAAACGAATCAAAAGATCATGCAAAAGATAAGATTAGCATCGGACTGGGGAGATGGCAACCTGGCAAAAGATGAAAAGTTTGAAATGCAACTGTCTGATCTTCAGAGGAAAGCAGTGCAGGAGTTGATCGAAGCTATTAGACCCTTTACAGGCCTACCTGACTCTCCGGACAACTCAAAGAACCTCCAATCTAATGTATTTTCTATTGCAAGAGCGAACGGGATTGAGCCAAAGGCCTTCTTTGCTTTATTGTACAGAATGTTCTTAAATACTGATAGAGGGCCCAGGATAGGCAATTACATACTTGATCTAGGAGTAGACCGAGCAACAAGTATTCTTGAGAAATATCTTGATAGATGACTAGCTTTGTTATCTAGAGGATACCCGCTGTCTCATTCCGAGATTTTTCAGAACTGACCACAAATAACATTTATAGAAAATTTTCTAATTGAATTCCGAAAATTAAACTACCATAGACATACAGGCAAATGCTATAAAATCCATTTAATTTAGTTTTAATTTTATTCTTCTCGCAGAAAAAGCTCCACTCTGTACTTGAACTGCCTGTTGCAGCCATAGAGGGACTATTTCGCATTATTTCATAACTATTTGCGATACAGAAACGTAGCAAAGCACAGGTACCATCATGCTAAGAAAAAAGAAAGAAAAGGGGGGTTAATGCGTCTTCCTCATTCGTCCTCATTAACTTGTACTGGTCTATGTTGCTTCATCTGCGGTATCGTCACCGCCGCCGTCTGTGGCATTAGCGTTTGTTGCTGTTGCTGCTGTTGCTGCTTCATCGCCGCCGTCACCGCCGCCGCCATCTGTGGCCGTTGCTGCTGTTGCTGCTTCATCTACGGCACCGCCGCCGTCACCGCCGCCGCCATCTGTGGCCGTTGCTGCTGTTGCTGCTTCATCTACGGTACCATCGCCGCCGTCACCGCCGCCGTCATCGCCGCCGCCATCTGTGGCTGCCAGCGTCACGTTGCTTATTTCATTCACATTCTCGGCTGGCATAACCTGAGCGCTTACTGCATATGATGCTGCGAATCGGGTTCCTTCAGGTGAGTGAAGCCAAAGGGCGTTACCTGCGAATGGAAGCGTTGCTGATGGTGCTGGTGAATCGCCATAGGTAGGGGTTATACTAGTGATTGCTATGCTAGTTTGGTTATCAAGTGGTGCAGTATTGAGTGTCCCAAGATCAGTGTCAGTACCATTAAGGATGAGTCGCTCAGTTTGATTGAGATTTTGCACATTCAAAACTACGACATCCACTGGTTCAGTAGCGGTGAAGGTAAGTACTCCACTGTATACAGTACCATTTGGTGTTAGTGGCAGTATTGCCGCATACTGTTCTCCTTCACGCCCCGGTAACGGGACTGGTGACGAAGTTACTGTTCCTTGATGAATAACTCGTCCTTGTTGTCCACCTTGTTGACCTGTACTAGAGCCGCCATCTGCTTGCCCTTGAGTTGTTGCATAAGACAGTGTGACTGCTCCTCCCGTAGCTATTGCCCCCGTTAGTGACCCAACGGCTATAAATAGAGCAGTAGCAGCAATTAACTTCCGTTTGCTTTGTGCTATTGGCATTAAGACAATGAAGTCAGTATTGCATTTATTGATTGTCAACATATGTTACGTTTATAATTCTAGATTCTTGTCATAGAGTTTGTTTCCTGTCATGGCTCTCTAGATGTATCGTATTGCCATTAGTGCCTATTAATGCGGTTCGTAAAATTTTCATCTGATAAGATATATACGAACTGCCAGATATGATAATGAAAAGAAAAGCATATTGACAAACGTGTGTTATGGAAGGAAGGAGCAGCTGTTCATAGGATGAAAGTAATAATCTTCTCACATGAATCTGATCTTGATGGCCTCTATTCTGCCGCAATCGCACTAATCCGCTATCCCCAAGCGATAACGGTATTTTTGGGCTACGGCGCTGAAAGTTTTAGCAAACTAGGCAACTTTATTCAGTCTGCAAGCCGATACCTGCCGGCTGAAGGCGGAAAGGCAATCATCTCAGACCTTGGCCTCAATGACGAGCTTATCGACACCTGCAGGAAGCTGTTTTCAGATGCTACACTCAACGGCTGGAAGATAATGTGGGTTGACCACCATCCTTGGTCAGAGGAAGCAATTGAGTCGGTCAAGCCCTTTGTCGAAATAGTGCTGGACACATCAGGAAGAAAATGCGCAGCGGACCTAATGTATGAAACGCTTCTGCCAGGCAACATATTAGCAGCGAAACTAGCAAGCATGGCTCATGCCATGGACTTTTTCACAAAGGATCAATACTTAACTCCAATATCAGAGCTAATACGTTACTACCAAACGTTCCCTGACTTTTATTATAGACTATCAGATCTTGCCGTGAAATCAACTAAAGGCATTTTGTGGGATGTAGAGATGCAAAGTGACTATGATAGCTACGTGAGCTTGCGCGAGAAAGCAAAAGAAGAGGTTTTTGCATCTATGCAAATAAGAGAGGTTGGCAAGTTCAAAGTAGCATATGCCCAGTCGTCCCCCTATCTCCAAAGCAGTCTATTTTCACAAGAAATCTTTTCTAGGACGACCGCCGATCTAGTGATGTTATACAGTACAAAGGGGAAGGTAAGTATACGCCGTAACAATGACGCAATTTCGTGCAGGAGTATTGCAGCTAACCTTCCAGATGGCGGAGGCCACGACTATGCAGCTGGCGCAACTTTCAAAAGTGACCCATCAGATACCGCAGCGGTTACTTTGGAGCTTCAGGAGGCAATAGCCAAAGCCTTGGCCAGCAAGTAAATACATATGAACACTCAAATACTTTTAAAACGATATCTGCGGAGATATAATATCAAATGATAAAGGGTAAGGTCGCTATGGTTACAGGAGCAGGTGGTGGTGTCGGAAAGGCAATTTCGAAGAGACTCGCCTCCGAGGGGTGCAAAGTCATCATGCTGGGCAGAGATAGAAACAAACTGCAGAAAGCAGCATCTGAAATTGGTAATAAGAAGAACACTATGACAGTAATAGCTGATATTACCAAGGAAGCTGAGATACTCAGCGCAATCGATCAGACTATCAATTCATTTGACAGGATAGATATCTTGGTCAATAATGCTGGGACAATAAATGATCCTATGCCCTTTCACGAAATGACCGAGGATCAGTGGGATGACCTAGTGAAAACCAACCTGTTTGGCATGTTTAGGATGACCAAAGCGGTACTCCCGCTCATGATGAAGAATGGAGGCGGTAGTATCATAAATATATCATCGGTGCTTGGAATCAGGTCTATTCCTCGAGTGCCACTTGCTGTGTACGCTGTTACAAAGGCAGGAGTAATAATGTTCACTAGGAGCATTGCAGTTGAATATGGACAATACAAGATTCGCTGCAATTGTATCGCACCTTCCACCATTCGGAGCTCAATCATTGAGCCATACCTTCAGGACGACGAAGCTAAAAAAGTTCTAGAATCCGCGTTTCCGTTGCATGTCATAGGCGAACCAGACGATATATCTGGCGCGGTGGCTTATCTCTGTTCAGATGATTCGAAGTGGATTACGGGCACCACCATGATGGTAGATGGTGGTCAATCTGCAAAACAATAGCTGAAACTATTATGAGATGTGTTGTGCTATTACCTAGCACTAACGATGAAAGATAGAACAAAAGAAAGTGTTGATGCTAGAAGACATACACCGAGTTATGACACAACTCGCATCAATCGTGCAATTGAGAGAGCTGCAAGAGACCCCGGTTTTGTAAATCAAGCTGTATCCCAGCTTTCAGGACTTGCATTTCCTGCGTTCAAGCAAAACATCTTGGAATATATTCGAACCATGGATACCAACAAAGACCAGGAAGAAAATGATATTGTCTCACTTTTTGAAAGCCTTGATGGTTATATTCAATTTCGAGATCCATATCATGTTCAAAAAGTATTTGAAGAAAATATCCCGTCCAAGAAAAAAGATTATCAGATAACAGACGACAAACGTGAAGACCCAGATGTGCTGATCCGCCAAACATATGCTGACCGAAGTATCAAGGAACGGGAGGCTGTGAACGAGAGAGAAGAGCGCAAAAATTACCCCGAGGTTACTCCGACGGCTATGGCAAATTTCATCTGCGACAATTGTGGCAAGCAATTTCAAAATCAGCAGGATCTCGTGCACCACAAGCAGTTTGAAAGTGGCACATCCAGTACATGAATTTTTAAAAGGTCCCTCATGATAATTCCAATAGTTTTTACTAACGCTTAATACCCAGATATCAGGATAGAAGGATATACATATCATGAAGAGATTGGAGATCCTTATTCCTCACGAGCGGCTTACCGATGTAAATGAACTACTTCACAAACATAAAGTAGGCGGGATGTCATTTTATGAAATAAAGGGAAGAGGTAGGGCGAAAAGAGAGCCCGTTTCAGTTGGAAGGGGGGTCATGAGATATACTCCAGAATTTGCCTTTCGCACAAAAATTGAGGTTCTCGTGCCAGATATCACAGCTAGGGAGATCATCGACGATGTACTCAAAGTTATAAGCACCGGCTCTGCCTCTGATGGTAAGATCTTTGTTTACGATGTTGCCGAAGCATACGATATAGGGAGCAAAGAAAAAGGCGATACGGCCCTATAGCATTGGGCGCTCTATTGTGGTCACACACTCGCCTGAAGTATAGCTTTTCAATAGACGGTACTTCGTAAGCATGCTTTTTTGGAAGAGATCCAAATCATCTATCTACCACCTTTTGAGAAAGAGTTATAATCTTGCATAACCGCTATTTTATTATGGAAGAAGAAAAAAGAACAATGCCAATCTGTTTTACTTCAGATCAGGTAAAACTGTTAGAAGACTTTGCAAAGGAAAATGGCATGTTAAATCTAAGTCAGGCCATTGAACATCTAGCAAGAAAATAAAAAGATAGGATTCACTATAGCGCGTCTTCTCCGCGTTGCTTTGATCCTATATCAATTACATCGTCCACGTTGGAGACAAATATCTTACCTTCCCCTGCAAGTCCTGAACTTGTACTGTCCAAGATATTTGATATTACACTATCAACCATAGAATCCTTGGCGACTACAACAATCGTTGCGTTTACATTAAATTCTGGACGATAAGTGCTTGTACCTCTTCCGGAGTGAATTTGAGGACGAGGTATCTGACCGCGCCCTCTCGAATCATAATAAGTAAAACCTCCCAAGTCCAATTCCTTTAGCGATGCGAATGCGCTTTCAAGCCTTGCGGCAGGAACGACAGCTTCGATCTTTTTCAAGACAGATATACTCATCTGGAGCTAGGCGGCGCTTTTATTAAAGCATTTTGAATTCTGATATAGTTGTCAGAAATTTAATTTAGATATCAAACTAGAACCAAAATTTCAAGTCAATCGAAAAAGAAAAAAAGAGAAAAAGGGCAGTGGTCAGGGTCAGCTCACGCTGACTGTTCCAACCATGTTTGGATGCAATGCACAGTAATATGGGTAATCTCCGGCTTCTGTGAATGTGTGTTCGAATGTCCCACCTGGAACAATAAGTGGATTGAAGTTTGGTGAAGAGTCAAACTTGCCATCCGGTGTTCCATTGCTGCCAGATACGACGGTGTGTGGTTGGGAATCGTTATTAGTCCATGTTACTGTGTCGCCGACACTGACTGAAGCTGGGTTTGGTTGAAATGCGGTATCAGTTAGGCTGGAGGACCCTGGGGCGATGCTAACGCTGGTGCCTGCACCTGTAGCGGCTGCCCCATTTGCTCCGCCGGATGTTGTATTAGTGCCTGATGTTGCTGGTGTCGCTCCGCTGGTTGTGGCTGCTGGACCTGTCGTTGCTGCCCCACCCGATGTTGCTGCTGCGGCTGTTGTTGCTGCTCCTGTTGTCGCATTAGTGCCTGATGTTGCTGCTCCACCGGATGTTGCATTAGTGCCTACCTGTGCAGCTGTGTCTGGTGCTCCAGCCGCTAGGTTTGCTGTTGTATTACCTCCTGCTCCTGTTGCATTAACCACAGACAGGGTTTGGTTCTGCGCAGCGGGTTCAGTCGCTGCTTCCGTTGCATTAGCTGCTGCGCCTTCTGTTGCATTAGCTGCTGCACCGGACGTTGCATTACCTGCTGTTGCATTCCCCGCTGTAAATGGTGGGCCACTTACCATATCACTTCCTTTTGGTGGCACCATTGTCCCTGCAGGGTGATCTTCTGCAGAAGAATTAGGAGTTGCTAGCACAGCAAATGCTGCGCCCTTGAGCACATCGTTCATTGCATGATCAACGCCCACGTATATGCCCGCATCAGGGAATGTGACTTCGATTACACTACCAGATCCAGGTGGTATCCACCACGATTCGTCATTCGTTACCTGAGTGCCGAATCTACTCTGTACCGATCCGTCATGGACATTAAGTATGCCAGATATGAAGTGGAATGCTACACCATCGTTCGGGCCTGCGTTGATTACATACCACCTTGTCAGCTCACCGGGCTTGACTTTGAATACTTGAGCATCAGGATTCAAATCAATCTTTGCATATGAGCCTATAGCTGGAACATATTTGTGAGCCATGCCGTTGGTCATTACAATGTCTGGATTTCCTGTAAGGAACTTGCCGACATCAAATGATCCTGTGCCATTTGCTGGTGTAAATACGCCATTGACGTTATTGCTGTAGATTTCGCCAAAGACGACATAGAACTCTTTAGCTGGTTGTTCATCTCGTGGATGCACTACAACTCCACCATACATGCCGTTTGCAATGTGTTCCCATACACCATTGAGGCCGTCAGCACCACAGTGGTAGAAGAAGGCACCTGCATACTTGGGAGTCCAACTCCATGTCACGCTTTCGCCAGGCTGCACATTAGATCCATGTTCGCTAGCGTTGGCACCAACCGCTTGAGTTGTACCATCACCTGCATGGAAGTCCATGCTGTGTATAACATTGCCTTGGTTTATCAAAGTGAATTCAACGGTATCTCCTTGATCGACAGATACTACTGGTCCAGGAATAGTTCCATTAAACACCATTGCTTTATACATTACACCTCCGGGGTGTAACGCATTGTCTGGAGCTACCTGCACATCAACTTCACTTGCAATCATTGTTACTTTCTTTGTCTTGCCTACAGGGGCATTCTGAGCTTCTGCGCTAAAAAGACTGGGCAAAGGACTTAGAATGAGCCCTGCCAGCAGAATACCTGCGGCAATACCTATCAGAACGGGTCTGTTCATTGTAGCCAGAGACCTAATACTGGTTAAAAAATATTTGCTTTATTATTACGATTTTTTGTAATCAATAACTGTTATTATGTTGTAGAAGATTTACTCCTTTGAAATAAGCAAAGAGATGAACATTTGCACATACATTTTTGTATTCGTTAGGGTACGTAATTATTTTACTTGCACATCTTTGGAAAAAAACAGGAAGTCGTTCATTGCGCTGTTTGCGGAAGCGAACTTGGGCGACATAAGTACAAGCCCAAAGAAGAATGGGGAATTGAAGGCATGCTATGCGGCAACTGTCACATAGAAAAGACAAAACAGTTTATAATGGAACAGAAAGAGGCGCCCGATATTTGTGCGATATGCAAAAAGGAGCTTACCGAACAAGACCGAAACAAGGCAAAATGGCAGTGGGAAATGGAGTCGGGTACGCTTTTGTGCAAATCCTGCTATCAAAAAAAGGATGCGGACTATAATAAAAAAATGAACTTTTGCGCAGTCTGCAGCTGCAAGCTCGGACTGTTTTTTTACCATCCTAAACCAATTTGGCAGATAGAGGGCAACCTCTGCAGGAAATGCTGGGATCAACAGAATAACAACAACAATAACAATAACAATAACCATAGTGAAAAGTGAGGCATTGTAACATGTTTGAAAGGCACAAGTGTGACAAATGCAGTTCTAAATATCGAAAGATTGAAGAATTGATGCACCACCAACAGTTAGCACACGAGCAAAGCTTGTATGTATGCAACAAGTGCAAAGCAAGTTTTGAAGGAATGGAACAGATGCGTGATCACGCTAAAAAATTCCATTCATATCGTAAAAAAATGTGACAGAAAAAGGAAGAAACTATACGGCTTTAAGTTGCTTTACTATTGGTGGGCGGGCTTTTCGAAAAACTCTAAAGCCGCAGATACATTTAATCTCAGGCAGCCGGGAAAGCTCTTCAACTGTTACCCGTGTACCACAGCGCATGCATTCATACGCTACTGAGCTGTCTCCAGATGAAGCCTCCATGTTATCTCCTGCTCCACTTTTTGAAAGTGAGCCCCACATTTTAAGCTATACTACAGGATGTCGATGTAGGTGCTTGTTTTGCTTTATAGCTGATTGGGCTGCAGCCAGTATTGCAATGGGAATTCTGTGGGATGATGTGCTGACATAATCGAGTCCAATGTTGCTGCAAAACTCTATCGACCTAGGATCACCGCCGTGCTCGCCACAAATTCCAATCTCGATATCCCTTTTTACACCTCTTGACATGTCAAGAGCCATCTTCATCAATCTACCCACCCCTTTAGTATCAATGCTCTGAAAAGGATTTACGGTCACGATTCCCTTTTCCAGATAAAATGGTAGAAACTTGCCTTCAGCATCCTCCCTACTAAAGCTAAAAGTAGCCTGCGTGAGGTCATTTGTGCCAAAACTGATAAAATCCACAAGATGTGCGATCTCATCTGCAACCAGACAAGCTCGCACAACTTCAATCATACTGCCAAACTTGATCTTTAGTTTTACTTTATGGTGATGTTCTACTTCACGCTTGACTGATTGAAAGATCTGCCTTATTACTGCAAGCTCCTCTACCAAACCTATTTGAGGCACCATTATTTGTGGTTCAACCGCAATACCTTCTTTCATTAGATCTGCCGCTGCCTCGCATATAGATCTTATCTGAGTCTCATAGATCTCTGGAAAAGATATGCCCAACCTGACTCCCCGGTGCCCCAGCATAGGATTTATCTCCGAGAGCTCATGTACGCGATGAAGTATCTTTTCCATGCGGTCAATCTCAGCAGAAGTCTTACCGCCGCTCGACTTGAGCTCGAATATTTTTTGCATCAGATCTTCTTCCTTAGGCAGGAATTCATGCAGTGGAGGATCAAGCAGTCTTATTGTAACAGGAAGACCTTTCATTTCCTTTAATATAGCTTTAAAATGTGACCTTTGTAAGGGC
Source organism: Nitrososphaera sp. (assembly GCA_045809625.1). Lineage (GTDB taxonomy): Archaea > Thermoproteota > Nitrososphaeria > Nitrososphaerales > Nitrososphaeraceae > Nitrososphaera. The sequence goes on from JBJMEA010000133.1 coordinate 47,455, forward strand.
CCAAGTTCTGTAAGTGCTTGTCTTCGCTCGTGCTCATCTTCAGCCATTATCATGTTGACGAACTGTACTATCCTGTCATGATGATTGAACATACGCTCTGTCCTGCAAAGCCCAATGCCCTCGGCACCATATCTGTGGGCAAGGGCAGCGCTCTCTACGGTGTCAGCATTCGCTCTTATCTTTATCCCCTTCATCTCTGAGGACCATTGCAAGAGTTCCTTGAACTCCGAGGAAATTTCTGGTTCAACAGTTGGAACCTCACCTATATAGACTCGCCCCGTTGAGCCATCAATCGTTATCATCTGACCTTCCATTACGATTTTTTTACCATCAACACTAAAGCTCTTATCATCGGTATCAATTTCTATCTGTGAGCATCCCACAACGCAAACTTTCCCCATTCCTCGTGCCACCACAGCTGCGTGTGAGGTTTTGCCACCTCTGCTAGTTAGTATTCCAGCTGACTGAAAGAAAGCAGGAACATCATCGGGCTTGGTTTCCTCTCGTACGAGGATCACCTTTTCTCCTTTTTTTCCTAGTGATTCTGCACAGGCTATGTCAAATACTGCAGCTCCGCTTACTACACCTGGAGACGCACCCATTCCTATTGCAACCGGCCTTTGTCTGACATGAGGATCTATCCTACGATACAAAACCTGTTCAAGGGCTTCAGGGTTGATTCGCTCAAGTGCAGCAGTCTTAGTTACAAGGCCCTCTCGGTAGAGGTCAATAGAAGTCTTCACTGCTGCTACTGCATTCATCTTGGCTGACCTCGTCTGCAGAAGATATAGCTTTTCCTTTTCTACTGTGAACTCAACATCTTGCGGCTCTTTGAAGTGATTCTCAAGCTTTTGGGTCACATCGAGCAGCTGCCTGTATACATTGGGCATCTCACTGACAAGCATATCAATGTGGTTAGGTGTAGTCTTACCTGAAACTACATCTTCCCCCTGAGCATTCACTAGATAATCACCATACAGCCGCTTTTCACCTGTCTCAGGGTTGCGAGTGAATACAACGCCCGTGCAGCTATCCAACCCCATATTCCCAAACACCATCGCGACTATAGTCACAGCCGTACCTGGGGCCATGTCCGCCGTGATATTGTATTGCCTCCTATATTCTACTGCGCGCTTGCCCATCCATGATAGGAATACTGCTGCTATAGCAAGCTCTAGTTGTTTGTATGGATCTGCGGGGAATTTTTTGCCAATCTCATTACAAAGAGATTTAGAAGATTTAACTGCAGTCTTCAGTATCTCAGGATCAGAAAGGTCTTTGCCTGACACCAGGGCATCAAACCTACGGGGATCTACGCCCAGAATAGTCTTACCAAGCATCTGCATGAACCTCCAATAAGTATCCCATGCAAATTCAGGTTTTCCACTTTGCATTGCAAGCCCTTCAACAGTCTCATCATTAAGTCCGATGTTAAGGAGGGTGTCCATCATACCAGGCATCGAAACGGGAGCACCAGAGCGGACCGATACTAGGAGAGGGTTTTCGCGGTCACCGAATCTCTTTCCAGTCAGGTTTTCCAACCGTCTTATAGACTGACGCACCTCATCCATCAAGCCGTCTGGAATGCGTCTACCAGCCTCGTAAAATTTTTCGCAAATCTCAGTACTTATTATAAAGCCAGGAGGCACAGGCAGACCAAGCCTTGTCATCTCAACAAGGCCAGTGCCTTTACCTCCAAGAAGCATCTTATTTCCTCCGTCTGCCTCATCAAAGAAGTATACGGGCTTAACGACAGATGGAGCTCTGCCAAAGCTGCTCTCTTCAGACATTGTTATATAGCCTAATCTTTTGCTTACTGGCTTAAAATGTTGTGTGTGCATACTGCACTCAAAATTTCAATTATTATCTGTCAAGAGTAAAAAAATACCCGTCTGCCTCTCTGCGTGTATATCCTAGACCATTAGTTGTTGTATTTCGTGTTCTTCTTGTAGGGGACATGTATGGCTTCTCTATCAATATCCCTTGCAGCATCTACGAAAGATTCTGGAAGAGTTGGGTGAGCATGAATTGTATCGGATATATCTTGGCCTTTCAGATGCAACCTAACTGCAAGTGCAGCTTCTCCGATCATCTCGCTGGCATGAGGTGCAATAATCAAGGCTCCTACAATTATTCCATCTTTCTCAAAAAGTCTAAAGACTCCCTTTGTATCACCGAGACAATTTGCCTTTGCACTTGCCGCCAGCGGGAATTCTCCAAACTTACCTTCTAGCTTACCAACAAAAGCTACTTCAGGATATGTAAAAACACATGCAGGTATACATTCATAATCCATTTGACTTCTTTGTCCCATTATATTTTGGGCCGCTACTTCGCCCTGTTTTGATGCAACATGTGCAAGTTCAAAGATACCGGTTACATCCCCTATTGCAAAAACATTTTGAACGGTGCTTCGCATCTCGCTATTCACAGATATTCCTCTGTTAGTGAATTTTATACTACAATTACTCAATTCATTTACGTTTAAGCAAGGTCTACGTCCTATGCTTATAAGCACCTTCTCCCCCTCAATCGTCTGTCCACTGTCCAATACTACCCCCTCATCCTCCTCCGCACCTTCCAAGATCTTTTCTACCTTGGACCCTGTCATCACATTTATTCCGTCCAAGCGCATATACTTTTCAATAGTCTTTCCTATCTCTTCAGTTTGAAGCGGCATCAAGTGGTCCTGTGCCTCAATTAAGGATACTTTGCATCCAAAAGAGTTGAGAATAGCAGAAAATTCGCAACCGCTGTATCCACCACCTATTACGACAAGGGATTTAGGCAATTTTTCAAGTTCGAGAATTGTGTCTGTTGAAAGGATATTTTTTTTAAATCGGCAGTTAGGCAAGCACACAGGATAGCTTCCTGTAGCAATAACGACATTCTTAGTTTCCAAAGTGTCTTCATTTACCATAACTTTATTTTGCGAAATGAGACGTGCCTCACCATGCACAAGATCGACGTCACTGCTTTCCAAGAGCGTTTTGATACCCAATGCAATCCTGTTAACTGTGCTTGCCATTCTTGACCTCAAAGTTGCATAATTTAACTCCGTATTCACCCTCAAACCCTCCTTTCTTGCTGCTGTAGATCTTCTGATTATTTCTCCCATAGAGTGTAGATATTTTGTAGGAATGCATCCTCTTTGTGTGCAGGTTCCACCAAGCCCATTTTTCTCTATAATACAAATATTGCCACCGAGCTGAGCAGCTCTGATGGCACATGTGTATCCGCCAGGTCCTGCGCCGATTATTATAGCATCATACATACAGACAGGGATTTGTGCTAGATACCAATAAAACTGCTTATCTTCTAAAATTCCACTCTTTGCTTCTGTATTTTTGTTCAGCAAGCCATCTGGCGCGGTTTATTTCTTCAGTGCTCATGTTGTCAGCTACGAGATTGGCATCAAATTTTATTGCAAAACTGGCTTTAAGTGACAATGACAACTCATCAAATGTTGTCCCCGTCAGGCTGGTCACCCTTTCCTTTGCGTCTTTGATTATTTTATCTCTAAGCTTTTCAGAAGGAACTCTAAGGACAGAAAACATTTTAGCTACATCAACGCCTAACAGTAAAGTGCCATGTTGAAGCAGTATCCCATTTCTTCTGGTCTGAGCGTTACCAGAGACTTTTTTGCCCGCTATGACTATATCGTTGAGCGGGACAAAACGGGCATCAAATCCCATCCTGTGTAAGGACATTACTACGGCTTCGCAGATCCACGCGTAGGATTCCATAATGTTTCGAGGGTATTCTTTTGTTATGAACGAGTAGGTCAATTCAGACTCATGTAGCACAGCTCCTCCTCCAGTCAATCTCCTAACAACATCAACTCCAATCTGATTGCATTTATCGAGATCAACCTCCTCTTTCATACTTTGGAAATACCCAATTGAAACTGCCACAGGACTCCAGCCATAAATCCTGAGAATCGGCGTCTCCTGTACGTTTTCTAGTATTACCTCATCTATTGCCATATTTAGGGCCGCGTCATTATATCCAGTCTCTAGCGTCCTAATCTTGCTGAATCTAATCTTGCCCATTATGTCCTGCATCCCAGTATTGCTTCTGTCAGAGACGTAGAATCAAACCCATAAACCTCGGTTTTCCCCAAGCTCTTTTCGATCTCTTGCTTGAGAGTATCTCTTTCCAGTTTCCTTCCGATTAAATCTGCCTCAAGAGTTTCCAACGCTTCCTCAGGGTAAAAGAAAAAGTCTCCAGAAATTCTAATTTGATTAATGGTATTTTCCCTTTCATTATATTCTAAATTTATCCGGATTAGTTTCTGAGATTTGTATAGATTATGGGCTATTTTCATTCATAGTCACTTTGTTTTGCCTTTGAAATGGCTGCCATCTCAGATTCGGTCGCCGAGCAGCTGCAACTTCATCCAACCTGCCAACTGGGGTAGACAGAGGAGATCGTTTGACCATCTCTGGATCTTCCTTTATTTCAGTTGCGATCTTTTTTAGCGCTAGGACAAATCCGTCTAGCGTCTCTTTGCTCTCTGTCTCTGTAGGCTCAATCATCAGAGCCTCAGGGACTATTAGTGGAAAGTAAATAGTAGGCGGATGGAAGCCATAGTCCATAAGCCTTTTTGCTATTTGCATTGCGCTCTTTTCACCATACCTCTTTGAGGACAAGACGAATTCATGTGCACAGCGCCGATTGTATGCAAGGTCAAAAGTTTCCTTGAGAAGACTTTGAAGGTAATTGGCGTTCAATATAGCATGCTCAGATACCTTCCTAATTCCAGTACCCCAAGAATGGATGTAAGAATAAGCTCTGACGTGCATACCGAAGTTTCCATAAAAGGATCGAACCCGGCCAACTGATTTCTCACTGCCATAATCAAGAGAATATGTCCTATCACGCTGAACCACTCTGGGCACAGGCAAATAGTCTGCAAGGAAGGATTTTACTCCCACTACCCCTGCTCCAGGACCGCCTCCTCCATGAGGAGTTGAAAATGTTTTGTGAAGATTAAGGTGAATAATGTCGAAGCCCTGATCGCCAGGTCGTGCAATTCCCAACAGTGCATTCATGTTTGCACCATCGCAATACATCAAAGTCCCGTTCTTGTGTGCAAGTTCACTGATCTCAAGAGTGTTCTCATCGAAGAGTCCAAGGGTATTGGGATTTGTTAACATAACGAGTGCTACTTCAGCACTAAGTGCCTCCTTGTACCTGCTTATGTCCATATTACCCCGAGCATCCGAAGGGACAGTGATTGTCTCCAACCTACACATTGAAGCAGTAGCAGGATTTGTGCCGTGAGCGGAGTCCGGTATTATGGCTTTATTCCTTTTCTCTCCCTTGTGCTTAAAGTAGGCCTTTGTCATCATTACTCCCAAAAGTTCGCCCTGTGCTCCAGCAGAAGGCTGAAGAGAGAAATCATCCATCCCTGTAATATCCTTCAGATATTCCTTTAACTCCCACATCAACTTCAGTGATCCTTGAACACACTCTTCTGGAGAAAGAGGATGAAGATTGCTAAACCCTTCGGTTCTTGCAGCATCTTCGTTTACCTTTGGATTATACTTCATGGTGCAGGAGCCAAGCGGATAAAATCCAATGTCAACACCAAAATTCATTCTTGACAGGTTTGTATAATGCCTCACAACATCTATTTCGTTTAGATTAGGAATGGGCAGTTCCTTTCTAACAATATCGCTTGGCAGCTCGATGGAGACATCATTTTTTCCTTCTTCGTCTTCTTTTTCTTCTTGTTCTTCTTGGATGTATCCTGTATTTTTCTGCTCTTCATATTCAAATATTATTTTCACTGATTCTTCAACCCCCAGCTACAGCAGAAATGAAATCATCAATATCCTGTGCAGAATTCATTTCAGTACAGCAAATCAAAAGATTATCCTCACCTAAGTTAACTCCTCCAACTATTCCTTTTTTGAGCAGCCTTGCAAAAACACCCTCTGCAGACCTTGGGGCCTTAACTACAAACTCATTGTAGAACGGCTTATCATTCAAGTTTTTAAAATTGAGTTTCTCCAGTTTTCCATTCAAAAGGTGCGCTTTAGCATATGAGAGTTTTGCGACTTTGGTTAGACCATCTCTGCCCATCAATGCCAGATATATAGTTGCAGCCAGCGCCATTAGAGCCTGATTGGTTGTAATATTGCTCGTAGCTCTCTCTCTTCTGATATGTTGCTCTCGTGCCTGGAAGGTAAGTACGAAGCCTCTATTGCCTCTAGAATCCGTAGTCATGCCACAAATCCTGCCAGGAAGTTTTTTAAACAGAAAATCTCTGACTGCAATAAATCCGAGATAAGGTCCGCCAAAGCTTAAAGGTATGCCAAATGATTGTCCTTCTCCGGCCACAATATCCGCTCCATAGTTTCCAGGAGGCTCAAGAATTGAAAGAGAAGTTGGCTCTACAACACAGGTGGTAAATAGAGCTCCTACACTATGAGCTTGTTCAGCCAAGTAGCGCAGGTTTTCTACGTTGCCGTAGAAATCAGGGTTTTGAGCTATTACGCAAGCGGTATTGTTATCCATTTTGTCAGTTAATGTAAGTTCAGCTCCTTCACAGTACGTCTGTAATACCTCCAAGTAGTGCGGATGTAGTCTTTCCTTTACAAAAATACGGTCGCGTCCAGTATAAGAGCATGAAAGTAAAGCTGCTTCTGCTAAGGCAGAAGCACCTTCATACAGGGATGCATTTGCAACATCCATTCCAGTGAGCAAACATATGAATGATTGAAATTCATATATGGCCTGCAAGGTTCCCTGACTCATTTCTGCTTGGTATGGTGTGTAGCCTGTAAAGAGATCGCCTCTTGCCAGCAGATGACTCACAGCTGACGGGATATAATGATTGTAAGCTCCTGCTCCCACAAAATACCGCAATACCTTGTTTGTAGCAGCAATACCTTTCATATGTTGGATTAGTTCAATCTCGCTCTTTGGTTTAGGCAGATTGAGTTTACCGGTAAAAGCAGGATTAAATTCTGCGACTAGATCTTTTATGGAACTCACACCGATCAACTTTAGCATTTCTTGTACGTCTTTTTCGGTTGTGGGTATGTAATCCATCGATTTCTGTTGCTCTTATTTTATTTCGCCAATATATCTGTCATACTCTTCCTTGGTCAATAAATTTTCAAATTCTTCAAGATTTGATGGTTTGATCTTTGCGATCCATCCTGAATCGTAGGGTGACTGGTTTATCAGTTCGGGTTTTTCAAGCAGATCCTCATTGACCTCTATTATTTCTCCGCTTACAGGGGCATAAATATCAGAAGATGCCTTTACTGAATCGATTATGGCTATTGTCTGACCCTGTCTGAATATTCCACCAGATTTAGGCAGTTCTATTGAAACTATATCACCCAGTTGTTCCTGCGCAAAGTCAGAAATTCCAATTATTGCACCTCCCTCCATCTCCTCCTTTACTTTGAGCCACTCATGTTGCTTTGTAAATTTTAGCTCTAACACAACCCGTTTCTTTGCGGCAAGCATAAAACTTTATCTTTTTATTTCTACGAACAACAGAAAATTCCTGCATATGTAGAAAAGTCCATCTTTGCACCTTTATCTGCGCTTGTAAAACCTTGTGCTGGAGAGTTTTGCTTTGTAGTTTTTTTCTCCAATTTTAATCTCGACTAATTGATCTGGCAAAACGTTGACAGGCACAAAACATAACCCAATGGATCTTTTAATTGTAGGTGAAAAATTACCGCTTGTTACAAACCCAACTTCCATCCCGCTCACGAAAACTTTGTTACCGTGTCTTGCGATTCTCTTTTCCAAAACTTCAAATCCAACAAGCTTTCTTGATGGGTGACTATTGACTAACGCTTTTTTACCTATGAATTCTTGCTTCTTGTCAAAGCTGATCGTCCATTTTAAAGGTACCTCAAGCGGAGTGGTATTCTCATCCATGTCATTTCCATAAAGCATTAAGCCGGCTTCGAGCCGTAGGGTATCCCGTGCGCCCAAACCTGCAGGCTTGACTCCAAATAGTTCAGTATACTGCATCAGTTTATCCCAGATTTCTATTCTTGAAGAATCGAAGAACATTTCAAATCCATCTTCTCCAGTATAACCAGTCCTTGATAGCATGCACGCTATTCCGCCAAGATTTACACTAACAAGATGAAATGGTCTAACAGACTGCAGTTCAATCTTCACTAATTTCTCGAGAAGATCGCAGGCTCGAGGACCCTGTACCGCTAGCAAGGCAGTTTCATCGCTAATGTCCTCAATCTGTGCCGATTTTGAATGGTTTGAGATCCAGTCGAAATCTTTCTGCCTGTTTGAGGCATTAACTACAACCACAAAGTGATCCTCTGCAAGCCGGTAGACAATAACATCGTCAACTATACCTCCGTCTTCATAGCAGATGGGAGAGTATATCGCTTGCTGATTAGTTATCTTTTCAAGGTCATTTGTTATTATCTCTTGCAAGCAAAGGAGAGACTGTGGACCTCTAATTTCAAACCGACCCATATGTGAGACATCAAATAACCCTACATTTGTCCTAACATTGATGTGCTCGTCTACGATGCCAGAGTATTGAAGCGGCATTTCCCAACCATGAAAGTTCACAATCTTTGCACCAAGCGACTTGTGAATATCATAGAAAGGAGTTCGCATCATATAACTAAGATTAATCCTTATTATTGAGCATATTGTTCTGATTAAAAGACTGACGCAGAAAGTGAAAAAAAAAAGTTATGAGTACATTCAAAAAAAGCCCGAATGGCTTCGCGTCACACTACCTTCTGGAGAGAACTATGTAAATATCAAGAGAACCATTTCTTCGCTGGGACTTCACACAGTTTGTGAAGAAGCACGATGTCCAAACATAGGTGAGTGCTGGGGAGGAGGGACGGCCACAATTATGATCATGGGAGATGTATGCACCAGAGGATGCAGATTCTGCTCTGTGACTAGTGGGAGGCCATTGTATCTTGATCCAGACGAGCCGGATAGAGTTGCTAAAGCGATCAAAAAATGGGGATTAAAATATGTCGTGATTACCTCAGTATGCAGAGATGATCTGCCGGACGGAGGAGCAAACCATATTGCAGAAACAATAAAGGCAATCAGGTCACACTGTTCTCAAACGATAATCGAACCGCTCATCCCAGATTTTCACGGTGATCGTCATGCCCTAGAAAAAGTGACAGATGCAGGGCCAGAAGTCATAAGCCACAATATTGAAACCGTAGCCCGCCTTTCACCGTTAGTCAGGGATCGACGAGCAACCTATGAGCAATCATTGAGTATCTTAGGAATGATAAAAGAGTTGGACTCCAGAATCTATACAAAATCTTCCATAATGCTTGGTCTTGGTGAGACAGAAGAGGAAGTTATACAGGCAGCCAAGAATCTAAGGTCTGCAGATGTCAATATTGTTTCCATCGGTCAGTATCTTCAGCCTACCAGCAAACACCTGCCAGTCAAAGAGTATCTTCCACCAGAAAAATTTGAGTCATACAGGAAAATTATTGAAAAAATGGGATTTGCCTACACGGTAGCGGGTCCATTTGTCCGAAGCTCTTACAAGGCAGGAGAATTTTTTATTAAAAATATGATTTACAAAAATCAACAACCACCACTACGTCAACAACAGCAAGATAATAAAGCGTATTTTAAACAGGGTTCAAAAGAATTTTATGAATAGGATCAAAGATTGAGAGTGTGCATTAATTCTTCATGCCAGAAGCAAGCTCAGTTATTTTCTTTTCCCAAGGGGTAGCCTTGATCACTCCACTTGCAACAAGTATACCTCGGGAACCAAGCTCCATTGCCCTAGAGACATCATCTCTATCAGAAATCCCTGCCCCGCAGATGATACTTGAGCGCAGTCCGGCTGCCTGAATGGACTTTGTTATTATTGCAGGATTTTCCTTTGACACCGCTCTTCCACTACCAATAAGCTCGGGTGGCTCTATGGCGATAAAGTCCGGCTCAAGCGCAGATATCTCGATGACTTCTTGTGGATCCTGCGCACACACGATCGATACCATATCAAGTTTCCTTAGTCGTTTGACCAGCCGTGCTACTGAGCTCATTTCCATTCGATGCTCACTATGATTTATCAATGACCCAGTTACACCATACGACTTTGCCATCTCAGGTACAACAAAACCAGTGCTGGGACCTAACTTTTGGTCGTCGACATGCTGACATATTACAGGCACATGTATGCTCTTTGCAATCAGAGCCAGCACAGGAGGAGGAGGCGCAAGCACTATTTCTATTTGAAATTTCTCTGCTACTTGACGAGCAGATTCAGCTAGTTTGAGGGCATTACCAGCAGAAATCTCCTCGTAATTTTTGAAATTGATGATTAAGGGATGCTTCAAGGCATCTTACTGCCAGTCTTGGTCTGTTTTGTAGCAGCGGCGGTCGCCTTTGTTGCTGCAGCTTTGCTCTTGCCATTCATTATCTCGTCGAGATCTTTGAACTTGGATTGCAGTTTTGACATTCTAGCCTCATAGCCTTTGTTGTATTCTAGCTCATCTGGAACAAGCGTGGCTGGATGGATAAATCCTTGGTTGCGCATTATCATGGCGCGCTCAGCTGCTCTCATCCTCTGTAGATCCCAGTCAGCAGTGCCAAAGCCATCATGTGGACCTGTCAGTTTGCCGTCGTGCATGCTAAAAAGTAAACATGATACAATTGGGATAGAATAGTTTAGTGACGCAGCAGAGTTGAGCTTGACTGGCATCAAAGGCATATGGTGGCTTCCCCTAGTATTGCCTGCTACAAAGTGAGGTTCATTGAAGGAGCTGCCCGCCTCTTCTGTGGCTGGAAAATTCTTTTGAGTTCTAACTATTGCTATTGGATCGTCTTTGCCTACATATGTGCCCGCAATGTTGTGAAGACGATCAGTCGATGCTGATACGATCTGGTCATTGCCATCTGCCGACATGACAGAGTGGACTACATAGCGGCCTGGATACATTAACGATGCCTCTAGTTCAGCTTTGTCTTCCCACAATTTCAGCTCTGCAACCTTGCCGCTCATAACATCCATTATCCTAAAAATTACACCTTCTGCAAGCTGCTCATTGATCAATATGCCGGTATTGCTTCCAGCATCAACAAACATGCGCCAAAGCGGCAGGTTGAATGCACCCGGTTCTGTCTTGTCTGCTGCAAATATACAAAAAACTTCACTTGGTCGCTCTTCCATTTCAATTTCTGCAACACCGGGACCCATCCCTTTAACGTTGCCAGAGAATGAGTCCTTTAGTAAATCCTGTCCTGCACCATACAAACCCTGATCCTTTGCTAGTTTAGTGCCTTCAGTAAATGCATCCCAAGCCAGCTTGTGAATTCTTTCATCGTCCACGCCTTGAGTATGAGTCATCACTATGTGAATGTCATCACCGGTATAACCTATGTAATGGTCTATAAGCAGTCCCTTTACGTTTTTGGCAACAAATTTCCTGACGGCATCCAAAAGTTCTCCACTTGGGCACGTGTGACCACCTACACCGCCGATGTCGGCCTTGATAGCGCTAACTGTAACTCGCATAATAAAACAAGGTCATGGCTTATCATTTAAAACCCTTCCGATAGCCCATTGGCCATATGGCTGAGCAGAAAAAAATATGCAAGACACAGCTAATTGAACCAAGAGATACAGATTTTGTGCAATAACGGGCGAAATACAAATAAAGCCCATGGGGCGTTCCTGCTCTATGAGCGCTAGCAAAAAGCCACACATGAACCTAGTTGTTACAGGTCACGTAGATAATGGTAAATCAACTACTGTAGGTCATTTATTGGTTGATCTGGGTGCCATTGACCAGAGAACCATTGATCAATATGCAAAGGAATCAGAGGCAACAGGAAAAGGTGATACCTTCAAGTACGCGTGGGTTTTAGATAGCATCAAAGACGAACGCGAGAGAGGTATTACTATTGATCTTGCTTTCCAAAAGTTTGAAACGTCAAAGTATTTCTTCACTCTGATTGATGCTCCAGGTCACAGAGACTTTATTAAAAATATGATCACGGGGGCATCAGAGGCTGATGCATCAATTTTGGTGATCTCTGTAAAGCCTGGTGAAATGGAAGCAGCAATTGAGCCAGGCGGACAGGGAAGGGAACACGCTTTCCTTGCAAGGACGCTTGGAGTAAATCAACTCATAGTCGCTTTGAACAAGATGGATGATGCAGGTTTCCAAGAATCACGCTACAAGGAGGCTAAAGAAGCTATTGAAAAGATGCTCAAGCTAGTTGGGTACAATACTTCCAAGATAAACTTTATCCCAATTTCTGGCTGGAAGGGCGACAACTTGGTTAAGAAATCGGAGAATATGCCGTGGTACAAGGGAGCTACCCTTGCGGAGTCGCTTGATACTTTAGATCCGCCCGAAAAACCAGTGGGTAAGCCTCTGAGAATCCCAGTGCAGGATGTTTACTCTATCACAGGTGTAGGAACGGTTCCAGTAGGAAGAGTCGAGACAGGAAAGATGAAGCCAGGTGAGAAAGTCATTGTTATGCCCTCTGGTGCAGCTGGCGAAATCAAGTCGATAGAGACGCACCATACGCAGCTTGAGTCTGCAGAAGCAGGTGACAATGTCGGCTTTAACCTAAGAGGAGTGGACAAGAAGCAGATCAAACGAGGGGATATGATTGGAGCTGCAGGCAACCCACCGACTGTTGCAAAGGAGCTTGAAGCCCGTCTAATTGTAATTCACCATCCAACAGCGATCGCTCCAGGATATACTCCAGTTTTACACACACATACAGCACAGGTGGCTGCTACGATCTCACAGTTTGTCTCAAAAATTGACCCAAGAACTGGTGCTACAACAGAGCAGAATCCAAAATTCCTCAAGACGGGAGATGCAGCCATTGTAAGGATCAAACCAGTAAGACCTCTACCAATTGAGACTTTCAAAGACTTTCCAGAGATAGGGAGGTTTGCACTACGAGACATGGGTACAACCATCGGTGCAGGAGTCGTGCTTGACATTACTGACAAATACGATCCAACCAAAAAGTAAAAGCGGGCGATAGAAATGCCCCAGGCAGCCAGAATTAAACTAACAAGCACCAACCTTATAACGCTCGAAGGCGTTTGCACGGAGATAAAGGGGATTGGTGAAAAGACGGGTATAAGGTTAAGAGGTCCTCATCCGCTTCCTACGAAAAAACTTAAAGTGGTAACCAGAAAATCACCTGCAGGCCAAGGAACTAACACGTGGGATAAATATGAAATGCGCATCCATAGACGTGTAATCGACGTGGGGGCTGATGACAGGGCTATCAGACAGCTTATGCGTCTGAAAATCCCAGACGATGTCTATATTGAAGTCTCTTTAACTCAATAGCCCTCCAACTTTTTTGTAAGAACCTCTCGGGACATTGATCTCCTGTGAAGCTTCTGGATGCAGAATTTTTGCCAGAATTTCAAGACCTACTACTATGCGAGGTCCTGGTTTACTGAAATATGCGTTTGCATTGACGGCATAGACATTCCCATTTTTGACTGCCCGAAGTGACGTCCACTTTTCATTGTGCGCAAGCATTGATAGTTCTTTCAATGTTTGCTCGATATCAAAGCCACATGGCATAAGCACAATGGTATCTGGATCCAGCTGCACTGCTTCGTCTATATCCATTCTGCGCGACCGCTCGCCAACGGAGCTTATGCCATTTATACCTCCAGCATATTCAACCATTTGAGGGATCCAATGCCCCCCACTAAAAATAGGGACGATCCACTCAAGGCATAGCACTTTGGGTTTGGTCTTTATCTTCATGTTGTGTACCGTGTCAATACGCTTTCTTAGAGCGGATAAAATCTTTCGTCCCTCCATAACCCTGCTTATTTTTTCGGCTAAATCGCTTATGTTTTCAAGTATATCATCCAGATTATGAGGATCCAGAATTAACACGTCGGGCTTGCGATCTTCTAGGAGATGTACTGCTCTGTTTATCTCCTTTGTAAATGGGGAACAGACCTCACAAAGCCCCTGTGCAACAATAAGATCAGGATGGACTCTTTTCAATATGTCTTCGTCTACTACATAAATATCCTTACCGGATTGCAATAGCTCTACTATCTTGTTATCTATATCACGCCCTGTCATTTTACTCGGATCAAAAGAAGGGTGTATGACTTGGGGCTTTTTCCTGGCCTGATAAGGATACTTGCACTCGTGTGTCACACCCACTATCTGGCTTCCAGCACCGAGATTATAAAGCATCTCTGTTGCGCTTGGAAGAAATGAGACGATGCGCATAAGACAGGACGTGAAAGTGTGGCATACCTTAAAAACATGACTGGCTAGTTTATCATTCTTATTTTTCGATCATTTGATCCGTAGTCACTTAGTCTAAATTAGATTTTACTTGATTGGATAAGGCTTCATGTTATATATAATTGCGTTATAACTAGTAAGATGAATCCAACCGGCTACGTTAGCCAAAAAGGGATCAGACAGATGTACATATCATCAAGACAGGCGACGATTCTAAGGACCTTTCGACCTCTGTACCAATTGGCTTAATCATTTGTCAAGATAAATTCCCTAGATATGATGGGCAAAGTGCACCTGCTGCCAGTGGCGATCTGTGAGAATCACACCACATATTCGTTGGAGAGACTCTCCCTATTTACCTATCATTGACAGCAAATTATTGAGAAGAACATGAGTAAAAAAGTTTGAGCTGTAAAGGATTATGCGAAAGATATCGTCCAATAAGCATATCGGGCCGGCTCCGCTATCTTTCAGGACAAAAAAGATGTCAACTGTGTAGCGTTTTTGTTATAACAAAAGGGAATAGATGTCCATGCTGCAATCTTAAACTCAGACTCTCTCCAAGGTCGTCAAGGCATAAGCACAAATTCCTGCAGCAAAAAAATAAGAGAGAGATCTAGAAGGATTTACTTAATTATGCAATTGCATAACTGCATTGCCATAAAGAACCTAGTACGAATTTATTTAGGCGCACTACCAATTAATCACAATGACTAAGAGCATACTCTTTTTGTTTGCCTTACTAGTTGGGTCAGTTTTCAGCATTACGATCGCGACTTTTGGTTCAGTAGCCTATGCTCAAGAGGGCGAGATGGTAAAAACTACCGATAAGGGGACGTTGGATATTGGCTTATCACCTGCGTGGACCGACGATGGGCAGGCTACATTCACTGTAAGGTTTCTCAACCCTGGCACCAACACTGTGCATCAACACCAAGATTACGATTTAAAAATATTGAAAGATGGCCAACAAGTTTTTAGTGCGGCTAACGAAACAGAACAGGCTGTCCTTCATAATGTAGAAGGTACAGTGACAATCCCGGCTTCAGGGCCGTTTAAATTCCCACAAAATGGAGATTATCAAGTACAGGTTAACCTTGCGGGAACTGGCATCCCTGCGACACCAACCAATGAGCAAGCCACATTTCCTATTACCGTAACACCAGAATTTCCTGCATTTAGCATTCTAGCTGTTGTCTTGGCTGCATCCTTGATAGCTGCAATAGTGCTTCCACATAGGATGAAGATCATCTAGACTTTATGTCTTCTGGAGAGGGCTAATACCCCAATTGCAATTCCGGCTGTACCTACCCGACTCCAACTAGGCTAAAAAGGTAGGCCCTATCAGCTGATGTTTTCAAGTCATTAATCGATTCGGTGATGCTTTGGGCTGCATTATTGGCCTGTTGAGCTGCTCTATTAGATGATCAACCTGAGCGGTCACACCCGCTATGATTGTTTGTAGTTGTTCTATCAATCATCCATCAGATAATTCCAGCACACGATATACAATACCAGTAGAGGGCATTGCATCAAAGATTGCAATTGATAAAAACGGGAGCCTGTGGGTTCTGCTTTTACTAGCAAATAGAACTGACAAGGTTGTCAAGTTTAAGCCTACGACTGAGATATTTACTTCTTATAAAATACCAATATCAGCAGCAAGGCCTGCAGGAATCACCTCGGATAAATTAGGTAACATGTGACTTGCAGAAGCAGGCTCCAACAGTATAGCTAAGATCGATCCTGCCACAGGAAACATTATAGAATACAAGCCAAGGAATCCAAGCAGAACACTAGACGAACCCAGAGCAGTTTTTGCCGATCCAAATGGCTTCACTATATACATTACAGAACACAGTACCACATGATAACGGCGTTCAATACGCTCCTTGCTACATTCCACCGTTATCCACCAATTGACGAGTCTGGTCTTCCTTTTGGTATGACAATAGATAGTTATGGTATGATAGATCCTAGGACAGGTCAGGGTACTGAGGCTAGCATCCCAATTTCAGGTTCATTCGTGCAATGGATAACTTCAGCAACAAGGCAAGGACCTGGTTTGCTGCGCAACGAGGGTTTGCCCTCTGCAGTGTGACTACAACAGCAAAGCCAGCCTCAGCTGGAGCAGCAGGCTCCGAAGCACAACAACAACAACAACTCAATGACATGTCAGGCCCTATTACTCCAATTCATCAGCTTGGATTCACTTTTGCACATGTTATTGGACCCGCAATGGCAGCCGGAAGAGTCATAAGCACGCTTGCATATACAAAAAGTGCTCCAGATCTAAAGCAAAACATCCGAGCGGCGATCAAGCTCGATAGAAGACAGATACTGCTGTTACGAAAAACAGATATTGTATTAGAGATTCATATGTTAAGTCTGCCAACACTCTCTGCGATCTTGTTTTGCCCCGATGAGCATCTTGATCACATATATATTTTGATTAGGGTTAGGACTCAATTTTTGAATTTGGCCGGATAGTGGAAAAATTTAACGATCTTGAATTTTCTTAACATATAGTGACATATCATACTAATACTGGCATAGTTTCTCCATCTATGGATTGATTTTTATCAGATGCATTTTTATTGTATAATCAATCCATAACTTTATCTTAGGTTATTTTCAGTTGTTCCTATAACTTCATGAAGTCATCATCGTCGTTGATAGGATCAATTTCAATAATGGTTCTGGGTATCATAGTATCATTGGTTACAGCCTATGCTGCTCCTCTTGGGATAATTTTTCCTAATTTACCAGTTGCACATGCACAGTCCTCATCACAGTCTGTTGATAGCCAATCAGAAACTCGTCAAACAACAAGATCAATAGTTCTTGAGGGAACGGTAACATCATCTCAGGATCCATTACCCGGACATGAAGGACAGGAGATGGCAACTATTTTGCCATTCAGACAAGATGGATCCCTCTATAGCGGTATACTCACGTATACAGCCACAGCGCCTGTGGATGTTACGGTGCTCAACATGCAAATCCTCAATGAGACTGAGCAGGAGATACTAAACGCCACTGACAATGGTGAATTCGAAACTGTCATCGCACCACAGCTTGATGACGAAACCAGTTTATCGGTCTCATATATTATCCCTCAATATACCAGTTCACCAGTTTCGTCGGCATCGATTCCATTTGCAGGCAACGCAGTATGGCTTCACACAATAGATGGGACGCCATTTACTGCAACCTTTGCGGTGAATGCTCTGGTTCTACCTTCCGAGATTCGGAACATTATAAGCGGTACTACAGAAGCGGATGATGCAGATGTTGCTGAAGAAGGTGGAGCAGTAGCAACCGAGGAAACTGCAGATGTTGAAGAGACGGGAGACGCCGGCACAGGAAATACCACTGATTCGGAAAACACCACTGCTTCTGAGGTTGGGGGGGTAACTGAAGAAGATGAAGAATCAACTGCGGGTGAAGAGACAGCTGGTGGGGGTGCTGCAGCTTCTGCAGCTGCTAGCGGACAAGTAGTAGTAAGAATACCCGAAGGCGCTTCAGAGTTAACCGATGATGCATACACACCAAATCCAGTAGAAATCAATACTGGGGATACTGTGGTTTGGGTAAATGACGACATCACTTCACATACAGCCACATCTGGAACATCAGGTTCTGGACCAACGGGTATGTTTGGCGGGACAGATGATTCCCCCGAGATAATCGGACCAGAAGGTGATACACAATCGTTTACATTCGAAGAAGCTGGCGAATTTGACTATTATTGTACCCTCCATCCTAACATGATAGGAACAGTCATTGTGACTGACGAATAGCTGCAAATGAGTAATTCATTCTTCAGGATATCACCAAATGTGCAAAGTTATCGAGGCTTAGTATGTCGTCCGCTTTCAACTAGAAAAACGTCGTAGTGACCACCAAACCAATACAATATAATAACCTTTGAATTGAAACTTTCTTGGTTCTGTAGATAGGCGTCGTAGTATTATCAAACTGCACTTTCGAATAGGAAAGGAAGAGTCATCTTTAAAGACTATTCAAATGATAATGAGAAATAATGAATATATCCAGAAGATTTACTCACGCTGGCGAGCAAAAGCTTGTGACGGCGTTATGGAGACAAGAGATACTACCAAGACAGCCAAAGCTGAAGCACAATCAAAGCTGATATACTAGATTTTTGCATATCTATTGCATAATTTTACTTCAAACACGTAGCTTCAAGTCTGTGGTTCTTCGACGAATTAACTAAAAGCATTCATCTACATAACCGCTTCTTCCCTCTCCAGTTACAGCATTAACTTTATGTCCTTGAACTTCCTTGCTATACTGACGAACAATTATCTAACTTACCTGCAAGATATGAGATGCTTTGGCGTTATGTTGAATACCTTTCTGCGCCGACAGAGTTATCTCATCAATGATAAGGTCTTGTAGGCCAAAGCATATGTTTTTGAACTCCCGTCCAATACAGAGCAGGGCTTCAACCACAATGAATGTCTCAATAATGGTGCCTTACAAATGCCTGCCAAAACTATAGAACTCATCAGATATTAAATTAGTATCGGGAGATTTTTGCTCCCTCAACTTTTTCTATTCTGGACAAGGCAATGGCTGCTATAGCGATACCTGCGACTCCAATACCTACAGCTATCATAGCAAACATATACGCGCCATCAGCTGATTGCTTTATACTCTGAGCGACCTGCGATGCGTTGCGAGCGGCCTGCTGAGCTTGATCCGCAGATGCCTTTGCAGCGTCAACCTGAGATGATAGATCTGTTACAGCCTTGGTAAGCTGGTTAGTAACTCCACTCGTTGCCTGGCTTTGAGAGGAGGCTCCAGCTGCAGCTGGGAAGGTCAATTGTGTTGGATCAGCTACATCGTCAAGTGGAACAGAACCATCTATATTTTGTCCACTGACCACACCTTTGAGGACCATTTCATACTGTCCAATCTGTCCAGGAATTACCTGTGCTCCATAAAGCCCTTCTTGTTCTTGGGGAACTAGATCAAGAGGCTTGGTTTCACTTCCCTTCTTGATGGTTGCCTGAAGCTGTCCAACAGCATTTGCAACTGGTTTGTTGTCAGATGCAGTTGAAACGCCTACCGTTACGGTATTGAGCTGGCCTGCAAGTGAAGGCTCATTTGCCCATCCCACTTCAATATTGATATTGCCAAATGTTGCGGTCTGATGAGCAAATGCACGTTGAACAAAAACGTTGCCATTGACTAAGAATGTAAATGCAAGCGTACTAACCAAAGCCAAAAACGCCAAGCCAGTTCTTTTCATCAACGCTATAATATTCCTGCAATGTTATAATCTTTAGCCATAATTCGGGCTTTGTACTATAAAACGAGCAAGAGTAAATAGGCAGAGAAGCTAAAGTAAACATGATATATGCAACGGCGTTACTGGCGGTTTGCATTAATTGCTACAGGAATAGTCTTTGCTCTAATTGCTTCCAGCATGCCACAATCTTTCGCTCATCCTGTTTATGTCAGATCTACTCCTCAGGCCTTTCAGACTGTTGCCGCACCCCCTTCTGCAGTAAATGTTTTCTTTACTGAGCCAATTGAATTGAAATACAGCAAGATCTCAGTTATAGGCCCTGACGGAAATAGAATAGATAATGACGATCCACATAATATTGATGGGGATACGGCTTCTTTGGGAGTCAGCCTTAAGCCAGGGCTTCCTGATGGCACTTATACTGTATCTACAAAGGTTCTTTCTGCAGTTGATGGTCATTCAGTCGATAATGCATTTACTTTTGGTATAGGATTGGCTACTACGCTTAGTGGTCATGCTGCGCAGGAGCAAACGCAGAATCTATTGTCAATTCCAGAGGTTGGATCAAGGTACCCTGGAATAGTTGGCCAAGTTATGATTGTAGGGGGTGCCTTTGCCTCCCTATGGCTCTGGAAGCCGATATCTAGAGTGCCGTGGCTTTCTGAGGCTATTGCACAAAAGAAAGTTGCAATAGATAAGACCATGGTAAAGTTCGTCATGGTTGGAGTTGTTCTGGTGCTTGCATCAAGTGTAGCCATGATAGTTGTGCAGGCCTATTCTATAGGAGGTAGCATCCCAGATGCCATCGCAACAAAGTTTGGCAATGTCTGGATATCAAGAATGTTACAGTCTGCAATCTTAGCTGTTATCGTTTTCTCAGTTTATCGAAAAGTCGTCAAGAAGAACTCAAGTCTGCGCAGATCAGAAACGCTTGCAATACTGATTCTTGGAATGGCTATCCTAGTTACTTCAAGTCTAATAGCTCATGCCGCAGCAACAAGTCAGATAACTACTATAGCCCTTGACTTTTTCCACGATGTTGCAGCCGCTATATGGATTGGCGGGCTTATGTTGCTTGGATTTGTTGCAGCTCCAAAAATACTTGAAATTGCGGATGAAAGAGTAAAGGCGACTGCGGTTTCATTATTGATTCCAAGGTTTTCAATAATAGTAGTCACAATACTTGGAATTGTAGCAATAACAGGTCCACTTTTGCTGTATTCGATTGAAAATGATCTTTCTCTCGTAGTTGCATCTATTTATGGTAAATTCCTCATAGCCAAGTTAAGTTTAGCTGGCGTAATGCTTGGCATGGGAGCGTATTCTCAGTTTGCAATACAAAAGAATGCTGTATCAGTAATCGACAGTAGCGGCGCTGGCAAACGTGGAGGTACAAGTATGATGCAGACTAGAGGGCCAAATCTTAAGCACTTTAGTAAATTCCTCAAGATAGAAGCGGCAGTTGGTATTGGCTTGCTCCTGATGGTATCATTTATGGCAAACAGCTCGGTGCCATCTGGTCAGTTTCCAGCATATGAGAACCAAAGGCAATTGGCTACCACAGCTGCTGCCGCTGGAGGTGGACAAACAAATGGTACAACCGGCCAAACTTCTCCTTTGAACACTGACTTTTCCCAGACTATATACGTTGGTGATGAGGGCAAGATACAACTGCAAATAAGTCCGTTTGATGTGGGTCAAAACAACTTTAAGATATCTTTTATCGGAGTGGATGGCAAACCAGTCAGCAGCATCCAATCTGCAACAATAAAGATGACTCAAACCGAGAAAGCTATAGGCCCAATTACCTTAGATACAAAGAAAGAGTCAGATGGTATTTTTAATTCAACCGGTGGCTTTGGAGTGGCAGGCAAGTGGAGTGTAATCATTGAAGGTGTTAACTCACAGGGGAATAATATGATTGCTTCACTTGATCTTAACGTAAAGCCGCAGGTATCAAACCTTGATTTTACTATCAAACAATACAAAACTCCCACTGCGAGCATGCCTCTCTTTCCAGTATTTGATGCAAACAGGCAATCCATATGGGTTGGTGATACCACACTAGGGAGTGCAAGGATATGGCAATTTAATATTGATACAGGAAACTATACTGCTCATGGCATAAAGGGCGCAAATATTGTGACACAGATGGTGCTTGCTCCAGACGGTAATCTATGGTATATCGACCCGCTAGCGGCTCAGCCAAACAGCACCCTTGGAGTCTATGATCCTAACACAAATTCAACAAGACAGTTCTTACTACCAGTGGAGGGGGTTGGAACAGGGATTGCGATTGATAACAGTGGAAACTTGTGGATACCTATTTCCCAAGCAAACAAGGTGGTAAAATTCGTGCCACAGACACAACAACTCACCCAATACGACATTCCAACAGCTGAGGCAGAACCTGTCGGAATTATAAGTGACAGTCAAGGTAATATCTGGTTTACCGAAGCTATTGGAAAAATTGCTAAAATAGACATCAACAGCGGGAAGATAACCGAGTATGCACCAAAAAGCGTGGAGCAAGGGCTAGGCGAACCAACAGCAATATTCGAGGATCCAAACAATCCCGGTACACTCTATATTTCAGATCATACTAATCATACAATAAGTGCATTTAATACCCTCCTTGGTACCTTTCGCACATATCCTTCACTTGATCAGTCAGGCCTGCCCTTTGGTATGACCATGGACAGCTTTGGCAACCTATGGGTTGCAGAGCACACGATTGACAAGATGGCAGTGATGGACCCAAGAACTGGTGCTAGCAACGAGGTGAATATCCCAATTACTGGCTCATTCATACAATGGATAACTTCAGATAATGATGGACGGATATGGTTTGCTGCCCAGCGTGGTGATGGACTTGGCAACATAACAGTAACAGCCAAGCCTTCATCATCTCTGCCACCTTCTACCAGCAGTAGTAACGAAGGTCAGCAGGAAGCGGGAGCATCTACAGGAGGAGGAGGAATTCCACAGCTTGGGTTTTCATTTGCAACTGCAGCGGGTCCAGGTATAGCAGCGGGCATCGTTATGAGTGCATTGTTCTACGTCAAGTCTTCAACTGACTTAAATCGCAACGTGCGCACCGCACTAAAGCAAAAGCCCTAGTATGCAGATAATAAGCAGAATATCATATCTTCTGTACATACCCTCCTCTGTGACGATTAAGGAAGCTATTTTGTGCGATGATTTTTTGATACGAGAAAAAGAAATGTCGCCAATTTTTGGCTCATTGACCATTTAAGTATCATGTACTAGAATAGTAGGATAGTCTTATTTAGTAGTTAGTTGAGGGACTCGTGCCTTCATAGGCAGACTACAAACTTAACCAACTGCAATTCATATTCAGATACAGGCAGTTAAGAGATTTATGGTAGAAAATAGATCTAGTTTATTCGCCGAACGAACTAGTACTGAATAATTATTATCAGTTCTGCCTTTGTAATTCATAAACATCAAAGTTATGATCGGTCCTAATATTGTATTAAAATCGATTTAAGCTTGCAAAGGCATTAAAGATTTGAAGTTGACATGAACAAAAGAAGACGTTATGCATATACGACTTCTTTGGCTGCGTTAATTCTTATAGGCATGGTATTTTACCAATATCCAGCCACACAGCTAGCGTATGCACATACATTTTCTGGAAATGAAAGCGCTGCATTTATTGCCACTGTGGGAGTGATAAGAACAGAACTACGTCTTATCAATAGCACTATCGCTACCAACGCCTCATTGGCGAGTGAACACGCTAATATTGCAGCCGAACATCTTAGCAAGAACGACACAAGCGAACTTGCAGAGAGAAATCAAAGGATAGCAACAGATTTGCCAAAGTATCTGGGCGATTTGCAGAACATGACCACCAACTTGTCTCCGAATAATATGTCAGGCATTACAGCAGTCAGTCAAAAAGTTAGCGACACTGATGCATTATTAGGGGAAGCACTTAGTGCGCGTGTGGACCCTGCTCAGTTAAGGAATACAACAGTATATGGGTGGGCTGTGGCGGACTTGTTAAATGAAACACTTGAGCGATACGGGGAAACCCTTGGGATCGGCGAAAACTCCTCAAGTCCTTCCAGCACTACTGTTGCTAGCGGAAGTAATGAAAGCAATAATACCACATCCAACATAGTAAATTACGCAGATTACCAGAGCACTACAGGTCTAGTGAATATGACAAAGGAAACGTTAGATCAAGTAAAATCTCTTGCACTTGGCAGCAGTAATAGTTCTACTAACTCATCACAGAGTAATAGCAGTAACGCTGGTGCTGCTAGCACTACTATGAGCAATACAACAACTAATTCAAACGCGGCAGCAAAAATAGATGGCGAGCTCGACCAGCTAAAAAGTCTGATAGACAACAAATCAAATTATGAGCAAGTTGCAACATTTGTATACAATACAATATATCCTGACCTAAATAGCGCATTTGGACTTGGGTTGGAGAGCGTAGACGCAACGAAAGCAATTGAAGAGGCAAGATCAGGCGAGGAAGGATAATCTAAAACTAACTCCTCTTTTTTCTTTTTCCTTTCTTTTATCCTCTTAGTTGTATGATGGTGAATTAAGCGACAAGAGCAATTGAAGTTATTTCAACAATGCCTTAAAAAGATCTTTTGCAGATATTTGGTGATTCATGCCATAAAGGCTAAGAAATTGAATTCAAAAGCAGGACAAAATTGGTAGAGATATATTGGACATATTCTTCCGATTGTATCTATAGAGGATATGCACTTGAGAGACTATGACATTAGAGTAGCACTAGGAAACAACACAACTTCTGCATATACTGCGCTATGAATGATATGACGACGCAGGTTACACACATACATATACATATGCTACTCTAACTCATCTCTGGAATAGCACTGACAAGAAGATCGTATGATAAAAGCTTCGGCGTTTGAACTAGAAGGATTATTAAATGCTGCTGATTGATTAATACTCTTCATGAGGTTACAAAAGATCTCATCAATTCCAAACAGCAGGAGATATATTCTCGTGATGTTTGTCATAGCAGGCTCTTTTATATTTCCGCAAGCAAGCCAGTTGGCATATGCCCACACGTTCTCGACAAGTGAGAGTGCAGAGTTTCTTTCTCTAGTAGACCAGATCAAAGCAGAGGCAGCGTTAGCAACTATGAATCTACAAACTGCAAATAGTAATAATAACAATAATAATAATTCAACGTTACTAGCTCAAGCTCATGCTCAAAAGGCTTCGACTCTTCTTCTTGTTGACAACAATGATACCCTTGGTGAAATCAGAGAGGTGAATAACAGAATTGCAGATAGTCTAGAAGGTGGATTGAAGCAGTTAGAAGGAAATGTAACAGCGTTAGCTTCTTCTTCCTCTTCTTCAACATCGCAAGGGCAGACACCTTCTCCTCCACCTCAAGACAGAATACAGAGTATAAACCAAACAGTAAAGTCTCTTGACGATATCTTAGCAGAGGCTGTCCCAGTGCGAATTGAAAGAACACAACAAGATAATGCAACAACATGGGCCATGACTCTTGCACATTTGGTAAATGTGGCATTAAGTGACTATGGAAATGCTACTGGTGCATCATTTGACCTCACAGATCTGTCCAACACGGCAAGTATGGGTGGAGGCATGCAAATGAGTGAATCTGGCAGCAGCAACTCTAACAATTCAATGGCTATGTCAACAACAACAATGACG
Source organism: Nitrososphaera sp. (assembly GCA_045809625.1). GTDB lineage: Archaea > Thermoproteota > Nitrososphaeria > Nitrososphaerales > Nitrososphaeraceae > Nitrososphaera. Next base: position 72,703 of record JBJMEA010000133.1, read on the forward strand.
ATAAATGGAAGTCAAATGCAAATGTCCAACAACAGCAATAATACTAGCGATAACAACACAATGTCAATGATGATGGCAAATAATAGTACTGCCAATAGTGCTAATTCTTCCTCAATGAGCAATACTACTACCGCAGCAACAACTATAGTTGATACAGCAGCCTACCAAAGCTCCCAGTATCTGGCAAACAATACGATAATGCAGTTGTTTAACGATAAACTTAAACCACTTACCATAAGCTCCAATGGTGCATCAGTTAGTAATAATAATACCAATGCCACCACTTTGATTACAGAGCAAGGACAGAATAACAATACTTCACTGAATGCTAGCAACAACAACACTATGTCAAGCATTGACAAGCTAGAAGCAGGACTGCTGCAACTCAGAGATGACATTAATCACAAAGCAACTCCGCAGGAAGTTATGATGACTGCTCATACTAACATTCATCCAATCATAATGCAGGTTTATGGGTTGACTCTGGAGCAAGAAGAAGGAGAAGGTCATACAGATCATGATGAGAGCTAGCAGCTCATCTAAATTTTTAGAATATGTATTTAGACAGAGCTAGCATATGTGATATACAACCAGTAAGGTTGATGATGTTGTTAACAGATCCAAACGAATAACCAGCTGCCAACAACCTTTTTTGCTTCTGATGCTTTCGGGCAATGAGGAGAAGAACCTCTGTCAAGGGAGAACATTTTCTAATTGTCGTATTCGATTGGTGTACCAATCCCTTTATTGTCATTCATGAGTATTAAGATTTGATGCAAAAAGGGAGGCGCCATACACCCATACAAGAATCTATAAGCAAGCCTATTCTCTTGGCGCTTGTAACAGCATTAGTAATAGGTGTTCTTGCACCCATTGTAATACCTCATGCCACTCATCCCTCAATGATCTTCCACATTCTCTTGCATATCGCAGGTCTTACAATAGCTATTTTCCTAAGCATAGTCTCCTTTCTAGCATACTTGAGAAATACAACCACAAGAATGCTCCTTATGGCCATTGGATTCACAACACTGGCTTTGGTTGAGTTTTTCTATTTACTTCAAGCAGGCGGA
>JBJMEA010000134.1:0-5643 GCA_045809625.1 Nitrososphaera sp.
CTCGCTTGGCCCAGGCAAGTAAGTTATTATAAATAATTATACCCATTCTACCCCAATATCATATCAGAAGTATAGCAATTAAGAAAGTTACTCTTGTTTGGGGCCGAACACGTTAAAGTCCTTCTCCTTCATCTCATTCCATTTTTCAACTAATACTTTTGTGTGTTTATCAAACTCAACACCATGTCGTAATCTTGGATATTTTAAGTGAAGCAATTCATGTGCGATGTAAACCCTTGTGGAATTAATAGAAAGTGACTGTCAAGGTGACCTTGTTGGTCTTATGATTATTTTATGCTCTGCTTTATAGGCCAGGCCTTTACTATGTTGGTCATTATATTCAACATGTTCACCTATCTTTTCCCCTGCATCTAGCTCTACGCCAACTATTTTTATTTGAGGTGTGTTAATAGCTAACAAATCTGACATATCTGCAGTTTCTTCATAGATCCATTGATGTTGTTGTTGTTTTTTCTCTTGTTCTTCTTTTGCGGGGCTAGTTATTTCATCTTATCTTTTCCTCCCTTCCTTGTGCCATGTTGCCACATAAAGAACAATATCAGTCCGATATGTATCCGGATTAACGAGTAAAAGATGAAAGAATGCTGATTATGGTTCTCTTTAATTAGCCTACTAAATAGGGATCATCGCTTTTAAATACCAGTATATAAATTATTCGATACGTTATTAAGCAATTACTAGAAATTAAACCTACAAAAATGAATGGCAAGCTATCTATAATAATAAGTGTGATTCTGGTCACAGCGGCAATTCTGACAGTGCAGTCGTCGATGCTACAGATCTCGTACGCGCAGACGCGGCTGGATGCGACTTCCCAAAACACTATCCTGACTATGCACAACGATGCGCGCCGTGCCGTTAATGTTCCGCCGGCCACCTGGAGCGAAAGTCTTGCGAGGGACGCCCAGGCTTGGGCTGACTACATTGCGTCGCTCAACCTTGATCTACAGAGGTGCTATAATGGAGATCGTACGCAATGTCCCCCACACGCTACTTGGCAGCAAAGAAATAGCCAGGGCGAGAACCTAGCTTGGGGCACTAGGGGCGCCTTTCCGGTAGCCAGGCACGTCCAAGGCTGGCTCGACGAAGCGCCTAATTGTCCCCCAGGCTGCATGATCCCAGCGGATGGGAGTCTCGGAGTGTACCCCAGGGTTTATGGTCATTACACACAGATTGTCTGGAATACTGCGACCCAGATCGGTTGCGGGATGGCCAGTGATGCTACTCAGGACTATCTGGTGTGCCGCTACCTCCAGGCGGGCAACTACCCTAACCAGGCTCCGTATGGCCAAGGTGCAGCAGCAGTAGGTGAGGAACAAAATACACTTGGTGACCAAGGTGCAGCAGCAGTAGGTGAGGAACAAAATACACTTGGTGACCAAGGTGCAGCAGCAGTAGGTGAGGAACAAAATACACTTGGTGACCAAGCCGCAGTTCAGTAAGAAGTTGGAGGAGAGTTTGTTCAAAAAGAACCGCTTCAATAACGGTGGCGTGGGAGATAATAACGGAAACGGCGACGGAAATTAAGGAAGGACAAGACTCTTCCTTCCTTCCTTTTTATTAATTCAGTTCTGTATGAGTTACTTATTTTTTAAGATGCATACATAATACGTCTTTGACCCACAACTTTAAGTTGAAACTGGCTAGAGGGGCCGTGTTGCACTCACACCTCCCACCTCTCACTAATCGTACAAGAGTCATAAACTTGATGTGTAGAATGTCCGCATTATGCGTGAACACAAATAGACTAAGCCAATTGCGTACATATGCCAATCATATTGGATAGTACTAGTTTTGCATGGATAGTAGTCATCAAAGTTTTCAGTTCTATCTTTGAAATATTCAATTGACCTTTCTGTGATACTTTTTTCTAAAGGTGAATGAAGTAGGTGTTTCAGATCGATATAAGAATATGCCTCAGAATACCATGATCTGCCATCTGAATATACAGTATGCTTATCATAAACCTTGATCAATGATCTTAGGAAATACTCAGCAACTAACATATTCCTGTGTCTTGAGACGTGAACTCCAAGAACTCGCTTAGGTGCCGGTTCTATATCTACCCGTAACCATGTATAGTCTGAACCGATCTGCAACATTGCCTTATCAATGATAAGGCAGCAACCCTGGTTCTTTTCAAGTAGAATTTAGTGGATGTAATATAATAACTGTACCCAATTCCATACAGAAATATGACTTCTCTTTTCTACATATGGATCCAATGCCTTTGCTGTACTTCTGAAACAGTCCTAGAAAGTGTGTATATAGGTACAGCGCATAAATGATCAGTCCAGTGGATGTTCTGTTCCGATGAAGGCTAACATATACAATCGAAGAGACATTCTCACAGCTGAAGCTGTATCGCCTTAAGTTAACAAGGCCTCTTAACTACCAGGAAGCTCTTGAAAAGGTTTGATTTAGTTGGACCAGGTCAGGTAGTTATTGAACGAGCTAGGAAAAAGGCATATGTTAAAAGAACACCCATTAAAATAGAGGATAACAAAGGTCTGGTGAAAGTCTCATATGATGAGGAATTATACCACATCTGAAGCTGAACAGCATTTGAGAGAGCTTTTAGATGATTAATTGATTAATTATGTTCTGTCTCATTTTACAATAATATCCAAAATTGCCGTCTCTTAGAAAAGATAGGCGACAAGGGCAAGGAAAGTAGATTGCCAAATGGCGCATTGCTTGTATAATCCATCCTCTCTTAGGCGGTGCGAATTTGAGAATCTCTTCAGACTGATAGGTCCAGAGGAAGTGCATATGATTTTTAAGGTGATCTAGTTTATTGTCCCCTACTATGTTCAGCTCATTCCTTAAGCCACCAATCATAGAAACAATCCCACTACTGAGAAGGTCTAAGCCCAAGGTGTGGATTGAAGCATATGGCTGCTCGGCAAGCATGGCTGATTCTGAGATGATAAGTGGAATATTAAAGGAGGCTGGCTATGAAATTGCAGCCAAGAAAAGTGAAAGCACACTTAACCTCATTGTCACATGTTCTGTAAAAGATACAACAGAGCATAAGATGGTCAGCAGGATCAGCACGATGACCAAATCTGGTAAGCCGCTTATAGTTGCAGGTTGTCTACCGAAGGCAGATAGGGCAAAAATAGAATCATTGAGTTCTTCTGCAAGCCTTCTTGGGCCCAATACCATCGACAAAGCACCTGATGCAGTAAGGTTAGCCCTCTCAGGCGAAAAGTTGGTAGCCCTTGAGGATTCACCATTTGATAAAGTAAATATTCCAAGGGTGAGATTGAACCCGATAGTCAGCATTGTCGAGATAGCAAGCGGATGCCTGAGCGAATGCACTTTTTGTCAAACAAAAATTGCCAAAGGGTGGCTTAGAAGCTACCGGATAGGTGACATAGTGAGGCAGATCAGATCCGATGTCAAAAGTGGCTGCAAGGAAGTATGGCTTACCTCAACTGACAATGGGTGCTATGGACGAGATATAGATACCAACCTTGTAGAGCTTTTGCAGGCATGTTGCTCGATAGAGGGCAACTTCAAGATACGAGTGGGAATGATGAATCCTATGTATCTACCTGCGATACTTGATAAGATGGTAAGTTTGTTCTCTGAAAATGACAAACTCTTCAAGTTCCTTCACATTCCTGTCCAAAGTGGAAGCGACAGAATATTGAAAAAAATGAAACGTGGTCATACATCCAAGATATTTATGGACGCTGTGACTGCCTTTAGAAAGAAGATTCCTGAGATGACAATCTCTACTGACGCCATTGTAGGATTTCCGTCTGAAACTGAGGGTGATTTTAAAGAAACCATTGACCTAATTGAGAGATCTCAACCAGATATTGTTAATATTTCACGCTATGCTGCGCGGCCAGGGACGGAGGCATGTAGGTGGAAGAAGATAAAGATTAGTTCTGAGGTTTCCAAGAAAAGGTCGGAGTATCTACACACACTTACTAGGAGAATCGCAAAGCAACGCAACTCTATTTGGCAAGACTGGCAAGGAGAAATAGTTATTGATGAGATTGGAAAAGTGAGGCAAGGAAGAAACTATGCATACAAGCCAGTAGTAATATCGTCGTCGGTGGAGCCAACAAAAAATGGCATTGATCGTCAAATTTTACTTGGTGAGAAAGTACATGTCAAAGTTTTTGATTTTTCAAACTTTTCATTGAAGGCAGACATAATTTTGTAGGCCAGATAACTTTGTTACACTATATTAGCATTTGATTAATCACCAAAGCTTTTTAACTTAAGATCTGTATCTCTGTGCGGGGGAGCTCGGGGGAACTTGGAGAATGAGCTATCTATGAAAAATCCTATGTTGTTGGTGGGCATCGGCAGCGTAGGAAGTAAAATCGCAGCTGCAGCGAGTACAGCTCTTGAATGCAAATGCCTATTGATAAGCAATGAAAAGAAGGATTTGGTGTACAATGACAGGTGCACCGCTATTTTCGTTGGTTCTGGAGAATGGGTCAACCCTTCTTGTCACAAATTGCGCTCATTTGTAGAGGGTCATCGCAATGAGATGGCTGAGGCCTTACGCGGATACGCTACAGTCATTGTTGTTTCAAATTTGGCCGGCCGAGCAGGCACTGCAATAGCACCTATTATATGCAAGATGGCAAAAGATTATCAAACTGCTGTAATCTCTATGGCAATTATGCCTTTCAAGTACGAAACCGACCGAATTTTCAGTGCAGGGACAGCACTGAGAAGGGTGCGCGAAGTTTCAGATTCAACGATAGTAATGGACAACGACGCATTCCTGGATAATAACCCCGAGCTATCTGAACATGATTGCTTTGAAATAACAAATAGTGCAATAATTGAGGTCATTGGTTCAATCTCCTCCGGGATGGTAAACCCTGCAATGAATGTACTGTGTACAAGCAGCGCAAGGCCCAGCTCGGAATCCTCTCTGCGTGATTCGCTTGCAATGCTATATGATGCTGTTCCAGATTCAAGCAGTATCAAAAGGGCGTTGGTATATGTGATGGGAGGTAGAAGGATCCCTATTGGTGAGTTGAACAAGTTAGTAGGGTGCGTGCGAGGAATATTCAAAGAGGAAGGCTCAATAGAAGTTGGGCTCTTATCCTCAATATCAACTTCAAATAACATACGGGTTCATCTGGTTGCATCGGTTCCACAAAAAACGCGCTTTGATAGATATGATCCTTTGGGTGATATCATTCCAGACGTACTTGACTGGGATGAACCTGACTCGGCTCCTGATATCAAGCTGGCTATACCTGCCATCGACTAGGTTACGTTATATGGCAGGACAGCTAAACAATTCTCGCATCAACAAAAAGGATCTGGTGATACTAGGTGATATCCTGCAGCTGCAGATGCATAGCATGTAAGAGTCATCAGCTTGAAAGCTTCCAGTTTGTAGCAAATGACGGCTTTGATGACATTCATCATACATGCAAATCATGCGGCACGCATTTCAATCATCTGGATGGCGAAACTTATTCAAAATGCGAGATCTGCAAATTTCCATGATCGCACATATCTATTAGGTGCTGTGAGTTTCAGCTCACTTAAATGCATATGACACTTTGCATTTAACCGTATTATCGCTTGATGATATTGGCTGTATGAAAGCCATACACCTATTAGCAAGCAATA
>JBJMEA010000135.1:0-8460 GCA_045809625.1 Nitrososphaera sp.
AAAACAACCAATACAAATGGATTCTATTCTGCAACTCAAACAGCACCAAGCAATACAGGAACATACAATATCCAAAGCCACTTTGCTGGTGATGACCTCTACAGCAGTAAAGATTCACAGACAAGAACACTGACAGTTTCATGAGACTATCAGCTCTCATGAAACATTACTGCTACAGATAATAGAAGTGTGTACTGTTATCATTATCGATCCCTCTGCCAAAAGGAGGGGTCGGTTGCGATACCAGTTATGCATTTAAGAAGCATCATCAAATAATCAAATGCTCAAACTAAAAGTCCTGCTCCTTAATGGCAACGATTGTAATTTGAATTTGTGTCTAGTCTGCCTCTACGTCATATAGTTCGCTTGGAAAGTTTTCTTTTTCCTTGTCAAGTCAGAGCGAGATAAGTGTAAGTATGTCATGGCAACCGAGTTTATATTTCTACATTGTGCAAATGTTGCTGATACTTTCATAATCACTAGATGTCCTTTTCCTGAGTGAAGTTTTCCTCTAAGAGAAATGTCTTAGAATGAATAAAAGCAGCAGTAGTCTATATTGTAAAGAACCGAAAAGCGACCTGATGGATTTCCAGTTAAAAGGAGGTAGATTAGCTCAGCTATCACTGAAGCAAAATAGAAGCACAACATTGTATCGAGCTGACATTTTCTGAAAATGTCATCGATGCGCTATTAGCAATGTATACATCATTTCAAAATGTCTCAACGTTATAGATTCAATATATTAAAAAATATACTTTATCTACATAACAATAAAAAGGACCACATTTCTTAAATCTCTGTTGTTCCGTCGACTGCTATCAGGAGCCGCAGTATAATGGAAGTAGCAATAATTGGTTGTTCTGCTTCGGATATTTTAGCTTCATGCCATGTTACCATCTCTAGCCTAACCAGAAGTGGACACAAGGTAAATGCGATAATTACCGAATCAGATTCATTAATATCACCTCAATCCTCCTCACCCTCAGATAATGCATCCAATCAGAAATTATTGACTGAGGCCGGTATTGTCCGAACCTTCTTTATAGATACGTTTGATTATTCAGCAATAACTCAGGCCAATGCAGATGCAGTCAACACATACATAAAAGAAGTCAAGCCATCCTTAGTTATTATGCCATGGTGGAAATCTTCGGACAATATGAGGAGAATTCTTTCAAGAGTATCGCTTATTGCATGCAGAGGAATTGGCACTATTTTGATGTACGAGCTTGGAACCGAAAATAGAGATTTTGTTCCAACTGTAATTTTCGAAGGTTCGCCAAAAGGCTCCAATAGAATCGAGACAGAGACAGTCGAGGAAAAATTCGAAAGCCATAGAACTTTATTACTTGAAGAACATGGATTGTTTTGACTAGTACATGGAAACACAGACCCTAGGTACATGGACGACGAGGACTAAAACATTATTTTATGAATCTGATCAAGGACTTGTGATAACAGATCGATAGTTTTATTGCTAAATCATACCTGATTATCATGTACCTGTCTGACCCACTAATGCAATTCATAAATGGCTACGGTTCATTTTATTCCATTGATTAAACAGTTCAAAAACTATGAGGCCGTTCTACCTATCGGACTAACTTTTATCACCCGTGTTTCTTATTTACCAGACGGTGATCTGAATCTGTTATGCTGAGGGCATGTGGAGGTGATTTAATATAATGTGTATCAGTGTAAAGGGCGCATGAAGATATACTATGAGCAACGCAACCATTACTAAAACAAAGCAAAAATTTCACTGCTCTCTGCTACGCGCTTTAAAAGTTGCTTGATAACGGAACATAATCACAGAACTACTTAAAAGAAAAGGTTCTTACCTATTTACAAGCGTGAACTTTCCACAGAATAAAATGAAAACAACATCAAATGTAATGATTGCGCTAATAGTGTCATTGGCATTGGTAGGAGGAGAATTGACAATAATAATAACAAGCACTATTCCTCAATCTGCTGCAGCTACTACTATTAGTAACTCTACTCGTGTAGGAGCGACGACAGCTATAGTTGGTAATGAAGACCGGACCGATGTCTTGCAGGGTACGGAAGAAAGTGATCTCCTCATTGGATTGGGTGGGAACGATATAGTATTTGGTAAAGGCTGTGACTACATCATATGTGGCGGTGGTGGGGACGATGTCCTCATAGGTGGCGCAGGTAATGATACCCTACTAGGCGATGTGGGTAATGATACACTTTTGGGTGATCCTGATAATGATATACTCGTAGGTGGCGCAGGTAATGATACTTTGTCAGGTGGCGGTGGAACCGATATGCTACGAGGGGACCCCGGCGATGACACGCTCCTAGGGGACCCCGGCGATGACACGCTCCTAGGCGATACTGGTGACGATATGCTGCGCGGTGGATCGGGGACCGCGGACAAAGGTGACGGGGGGCCTGACTACGATACGTGTATTCAGATTGAGTTTGAATCCCATTGCGAGATCTGAGTGACGTGGAACCAGTAATGGAAACAATAGATAGACCTACACCAAATGAAACTAACAATTAACTTATCAAAACCATATACGGATTATCTAATTTCCATTGCATTCTTTGGAGTCATATCATCCATCGCCGGTCTTAAAAGTTGAGAATTATCTCTTAATAGTTGTCCCATCAGGTCACCACTAAGCCAGGGCTGTGGATAATAAAAATTCAGTTGGATGAAGTTAACGGATAAGATCTATTGTTCCATTTAAATCTATTTCAGTGGAAATTGCGAGTTAGAAGCATGTGTTTTCATAACGAGCACGAGACGACACATCATAATCGAGCTTAATCACTATGCCAAAAGGACTAGCTCAAAACGACCTTAATAATAAATCTATTATCTTTATTGCTTAATCTGAATATATTCAGACTAAGATGGTCGCGTAGAACGTTTATGTGTATAATATAGATTAACTGAACTACCCTTTTTAAGTAGGCTATGGACATGTGGATCATTCGCTATTGACCAAAGAAGAATAGAAAGATGATTTCAGCAAAGCAAATGCGAAATTAGAGGGTAGTCTTTTTGGCAAGATCAGACATTTTCATTCCACCATTTAATAAGTTCAATCTTCATACAATTGAAGTAATGGTTGATCTAAGTATTACGATCTTTTTTACACACCCGGACGCAGAGCGTGCAACTATAAATCCCCACAAAACTCCAACGTTAATTACAACAAATAATTCAAAGTTAGAGTTCAGTAAAGTGAGCGATCACCAACAATCAATATATCATGTTCCCTTTCTTGTGGCCCTCCTGAGGCTCGAAGGAGAAGCAATGAGGTTAATAGATGAGAGCATTGCAAAGTATGGCTTTGCACAAGTTAGATTGCATCCTTCAGATTTCGATCAAGTTGATGTCACTGCAGGAAAGCCTACCAAAGCAGCAGATAGTACCAGATTTCAGCATCTTGCAAAAATTGTAGATATGCTGGCAGACAGAAATATTAGAATTGCTTCATTTAGAGATATATCACCTCCTCACTCGCCTGAAATTATCCTTATTAATTAAACTCTTGATCTAGCAGCTTAGGGTTCAGCTTATCCTGGACTCAGATCGTCTATCTACCTTTGTTATTTGCCAAATATCACTATCATTTTGAATTTTGACGCCAATAGATTTCATTTGCCATCCATCCTTCAAAGGATGGCTTATTTACTGCTTAAAAAAAATCAGAGTGCTTTAGGAAACTGGTTAAGACTATTGCCTTTTCTGGAATACACAATTAGTCAATCAGAATAGTTTCCTAGCAAGGGATGGAGCTCTGTACTCACTAAATTTCGAATACAGGTGTATTGGGGAAACAAGCACACCAAAAGGGAATGACTTCAAACGCCGCTTAATTATTCTCATGCATCCTTCATTTAGGGGTAATATCAAGTACAAGGAGGCGCATTAGTATTCAGCTCGGCTTTCCCCTTCCACCACCACGTCGGTAGTTATGGTTTCTGTCACCGCACAAAAATCGATCTTTCAGGAAGACATATAGGAGCAATGCAGTCCTGAGTTTCAATAGCCTAAAAAATGCAAGACAATTATAAAATCATCATAATTGCCATGCAGATAATTCCTAGGTCGGATGGAGGTAGGTTGCGTTAGTAGAAACTAAAGTTGTCAGCATTGGCTCGCATCCCGATGATGTCGAATTAGGGATGGGCGGAACGCTTGCAAAACATAGCAAGCGGGGAGATGAAATCCACATCGTTCTCTGTAGTCTTGGCATCGGTGGGACTTCAGGAGATCCAAAAGCTCGAGAGAAGGAGGCGCAGGATGCTGCTAATCTCATAAATGCAAGACTGCATATCTTAGATTTCCCGGTGATCAAACTCAATAAACCATCAATTGAATTTGAAGATATCCTTAAAAGAACCATAAGTGATATAAATCCAGACAGACTCTATACTCATAGTCCTTTTGATTATCATCAGGTCCATGAATCAGTGAGCGAATGTACTAAGAATGCTGCAAAAGATGTAAAACAACTCTTATTTTATGAGATCATATCTTCTACTAGCCCAGAATTCAGAGCAAATGCATATGTCGATATTACTGATTATATGGACAAGAGAATAGAATGCCTAGCACATCATAGTACCCAATCAAGAAAATTATATATGCAATCCAATATGATCAGATCTCTTGCTCATACAAGGTATGTTCTTGGGAAGATAGGTACAAGAGCTGATGGTATGGCCGAAGCATTTTCGATTGGAAGGATGATAATTTCGAGCTCGTGAATAATTTATGTGACTTTATGGGGTCTTCCGAAGATTGAGACCATCCATCTTCTAACAAAATGCAAAATAGTTGTGATAATTTATCTTGGGGTTATGAACAGAGCCATTCCCTAAACTAAAATGATTTCGCCCATTATGAGTAAAGCAAATTAGGACTTTGAGAGCATTCAATATCCAACCACACAAGATGCCTTTTCAATTACAGCTAGCAAAGGAATTCTACTACTAAATCGCATTTAATTAAAGTTGAGCTATTATGTTATGTCTTGATTGTGATGTCAGACATCGATTCAATCATGCTTAATTCATTTTGCATCAGGCGTGATCTTTGGATTTAGGTTCCTGCGATTTTGTCCCTATTCACAGGGCTGAACACAACTAAACTTTTCATTAGACATTTAGAGTATATTTCAAACACTTCTGCGGCGGGTATTCTATTGCTGAATATAGCAGCAACAATTTCATCTTCTCCAAGACCCTCTATGAAGGAAAGGATAAAAAGAAAGAAAAAAGAAGCATCCGATATCAAGATATTGACAAACGCTAATCAAAAAGCTGCGGCTTCCGTCGAATCGATAATGACAAAGGCAGTTACATTTGCAATTTGTATAGCACTATTTCTGGTAGGATTAGTTAGCGTAGGTCCATTACCAACACAAGAAGCAATAGTAGAAAAAGCAACAACCACAATACCACCAAAATTTTTCCTTGCACTCTTTCTGCAATATGTAGATAAAGACAATCAAACAAACATCTATGGGCCAAACATGGCCGGCAATGATCAGACTAGATTAAGAGTGCTAGATGAATCAGATCTCAAACCTGATTATATTTTGGCAGCAAAAAACCTTCCAGGACCTGCAGGTGTAACATTTAGATCCAGCGAAGCTATAATAAATAATGCCAAATTGGTCAAGGATTTGGGATTTGATTTCATAGAATTCAACCTAGAGCAAGGCTTGTCACCCGCGTCAGACTACAAGAATGTTGTAGCAGCTATGAAGAGAGCAGCTGATGCTACACATGCGCAAGGCCTAAAATTCAGAGCAATACCATCTCAATCTTTCACTACGCAATTTGGTATTCAAATAGCCCCATACGTTGACTACTACCACATACAAGCGCAGTCACTTCAGGACAACGGCATAACGGCATATAGTGATTATGTACATACGCAGGTTTCAAAGCTTAGGTATGCAAATCCAAATCTGCTCATTAGCGTTCATGTCTCAACAGAGCAAGGAAAGCTTCCAGGTCTATCGCTTCTAGAAACTATGGAACAGTGCGTGGATTCGGTCATGGATGTTGCAGACGGAGTATCTATTTGGTATGGAGGAGACAACCTAGACACATTGAAATTATTTGTGGAGTGGTATAATCACAAATATTCATAAAAGAAAAAAAGGAATTTTTGTTTTATTCTGTTTCAGTTACGGAAGAGAATTCGGTTTTTCTTGTTTCAAGTTCAGCAAAGTATTAATTCTATAACCTTATGCTAACTGTGCAGTATAATTCAGATGAATTAAGGGCATTGACAATAATATGAAAGGCTGCGATAAGGAAAATGAAACAACAAGAACATATTGAAGCAATCCAATCATCATATTTAATATACGCCCGATGCAGCAGACGTAGTATCTAACAGAACAACAAATAAGCAAGAATCTCCAATAAAATAAAACCAAACAACGGGAAAGAATAAATGATCAAGATATAGTACTAAAAACTAGAAGTCCCTGGCTATCTGATTTTATTTATTTTGATATGTCTTGTCTAGGATATTTTGGTTATATTACGTCCATTTCAGGAGATAATTCGGGAATATGATTTATTCGTGAAAATAAACGACAATTGTTGAGAATATAGAGAATTATGACTTTTATTCTCCAATAATAATTTTATATTCAAATACCCTCTCGTTTGTGTGGTTGAGACTAGGCTAAGCCGACGTGAATTCCTTAAGCTATTAGGTTTAGGTGCCACTGGTCTCGCATTGAGTACTTTCGGTTTCAACAGTTTACTTAATTTCTCAAAAATGCAAAATGGTGGTAAAGTCACAGCACAATCCGCAGGTTCTTGGGATCCTACGATAAACCAACCTTTGCAGACAAGTGCTATACATGCCGCATTGATTTCTGATGGGAGAGTTTTCTGGCTTTCAGGTTCGGATAATTACACACCATGGGCGGATGGGCCATTCTATCACGGTATCTGGAATCCCGACGGTAGCTTTGGATCAACAAATACCCTTGGAGAGGATTTATTCTGCTGTGGGATGAGTATGCTTGCTAATGGGAATGTCTTGCTAGCTGGCGGAACTCTAGAGTATGACTCACAGACTTTAAATGGAAAATGGCATGGCGCTAGTTACGCATATGAGGTTGATTGGAGTTCTGGTTCCGTTGGCAACAGGACCCAAATGGCTCATGGTAGGTGGTATCCAACTCAAATTACTCTTCCGGATGGAAAGGTTGTTGTTGTACAGGGGTTAGACGAATATGGAACCAATAGTAGGCTAGTCGAATTCTATGATCCACAAACAAGGCAATGGCAGATAAAGCTTGACCCCTCTGGTACTGTGACTTATTGCGTAGGCACTGGCGCTGAAGCCTACTACCCCGAGGCAGGCAAGACATGTTATGGTCCAGGAGCTGCTCCTTTTCTTACTTTGTATCCCAGAATGCACCTGATGCCTAGTGGTTTGATAGCCTCTGTTGGCGCTGGAGTTGACGATAGGGTATACGATCCTAGCACGGGTAAATGGGTATTTAGAGGAACGACTATAGTAAGACATTATGGGACCTCTGTTTTGCTCCCGCTGGAAAACAGTGATACCGAAAAAGGCAAAATCTTGGTGTGCGGGGGATCAACGCCTACAGCTACCGACGACGCTACAAAGGTTGCAGAGATTGCAACTCCTAGTGGTACAAATGGAATTGCAAGGCGAAATACCCAATCAATGAATTATGCTAGAAAACACCTAAACCCAGTTATCATTCCTACGGGCCAGATAATTATTTTTGGTGGAAATCTAAGGGGGGCCCAATCCCCAGTATTATATCCGGAGATGTTTGATCCAGTATCTGAGACATGGAGTCTGTTGCCAGCAGCCACCGTACCTAGGATGTACCACGGACTAGCCCTCTTGCTACAGGATGGCAGGGTGTGGACCGCGGGTACAACTCCAAATGCACAGACTAAAGAGATAAGAGTTGAAATCTTTAAGCCATGGTACGTTTCTGAAACAAGACCTACCATTTCTGATGGGGTCACAGGCGGCGCCTATGGAGGCACGATTACAATTCCAACACAAAATGCTGCGGACATTAACAAAGTCTCATTAATTAGAGTATCAGCTACGACGCACCACTATAATACCGACCAGAGGTTGATTTGGCTACAGATTACATCCAAAACTAGTTCTAGTGTCACGGTTAAAGCTCCTATCAATAATAAGCTAGCACCTCCAGGTTATTACCTGGTTCATGTCTTAAACGGTGCCGGTGTGCCATCTACGGGTAAATTTATAAAGATTCCTGGCTCTGCTGACGTGCCAACCGACACCACCATTCCGACTGTGGCTATCACCTCTCCTGCAAACAGTGCGACTATATCTGGTCCTTCCACTGGAGTGACAGTCAATGTTGCAGGGACCGCATCAGATAATTCTGGTGGTAGTGGAATTCAAAAGGTAGAAGTTCA
>JBJMEA010000136.1:0-101614 GCA_045809625.1 Nitrososphaera sp.
ATTGAATAAGATTATGCAAGGTTCAAGATTGCTAGCAGTCCTTTGTCCTAGAGAAGGAGCGGTGGCCGGTGCGGAAGAAAAATACAGCTGCGAGGAATCCAAGCAGAGAGTACAGGTCCAGCGCTATCCTGACCTCTACCATGTACCTAAAGTTACTTCTGAGTTGGCTGCAAACAAAAGCGATCAGCTCAGCTTTCTGGACTACTATATATCCAAGCTGGAGAAGCTCGGTTACATTGATATAAATGTCATACAGAACACAATGACTTCGATTAATAGAATTGATATTGACACCAATACTATAACCGCAAAAGTTCCACCTAATCTCGTAGAAATGACCTACAACAACACCGATTCCAATCACACCAGAGGCATTTTCTTGTTACCGACTACAAACCAGGATACCACAAACACAGAAGCAGTATCGGGTTGTATTCTATCTTACGAGGCCTCAGCAACCACACAACCATCTCGCGGTCCACCAGAACCTATTGCTCAGATATTTGAGAGTTTTCAATTTGTCAATCACGCAACGGATGACAAACGATTCATACAAGATAATAATAGTCAGCGGTATCAAAATGACCCTATTGTGAGAAATCGCGGGCTCCCTCAATATCTAGACGAGATAATATCGCCTCCAGCAGACCACCCTGCAAATACAAACGCTAACGTCAAAAATTCAACAAGTAACCATAGCTATGACAACCAAAACAATACTGGCAGAATCGAAGAACAATATAACGAGCACTTGCTGAGGATAGTTCAAGATAATGAAAATCAGGTTATCTCGAGAATCACTAATCAACTATAAAACACAGGCTCAGTATCTATTGTCCAGAGACACGCGAGTAAGCCAGTAATATTTTTAATTGAACATGCTATTCATTTCGTATCCGTTAAAATTCTGTTCATTAACGCTTTTGCTTGGACTCTTTTTTCCTCAGTTACTTTGACAACGACTATTCCTTCTAACGGCTGTCCATAGAGAACAGCTGATCCTTTGGGTGCCATGACAAATAATGGAAGCGCAAGCATATCTTCTTCTCCGTTTACCTTGACTCTGATTGGGGGAGACATTTCCAATGCGCCTTGCAACACTCGCAAAGCATCATCCGAGATCGTTCCAGGAGGGTTAGTGCAGAACATTTCTTTGGCATGATAAGCGATGGAACGCTCACGCACCGATCTTCGCTCCACGCCATCTACGACCGAGAGGTCAGGCGTTATACCAAAGGAAATTATCCGTTCAGTGGTTGCGTCTCCCACCGTTATTGTCTTCTTACTACCTTCTAGCATCGATAGGATCTTTTTCTTAGATAAGTCCTTTTCGAGGACCAGAGTGCCGAACGGTTCTCTTAGTAGTTGGGTGTCTTTAGCGTCCGTCACGATCAGTCTTCCTTGTGTTTGTTTTCAGGCGCTTGAAGTTTCAGAATTCTCTTGTGCTTTGATTTCTGTGGCGATGATGCTAATCCTTCCTGCAATTAATTTTGCTGTCTTTGTAAAAGCCTGTGCTTGGAGGGAGTTGGGATTTGACAGTACTGCGGGTTTGCCTATGTCGCTTCCCTCTCGTATCTCTGGATGAAGTGGGATTTCACCGACAAACGGAATATTGAAGTCTTCGCTTATTTTCTTCCCTCCACCTTTTCCAAAAATATGGACCTCCTGGTGGCAATGTGGACATTGAAGATAGCTCATGTTTTCGACGACGCCAACAATTGGCACATTGAGCTTGTTGAACATGCCTATGGCCTTAACTGCGACATTCATGGCAACGTCCTGGGGAGTTGTGACTATGAGAATGCCTGTTATAGGAATCGTTTGCGCTATCGTAAGGGGAGCGTCACCAGTTCCCGGAGGCAGATCAATTATGAGATAGTCTAACTCTCCCCAGCTGACATCTGTCAAGAATTGCTTGACAATACCCGAGACAATTGGACCCCTATAGATTCCTGCCTGTTGGGACTGTTCATAGAAGAAACCCATTGAAATGACCTTGACGCCATCGACCTCCGGTGGCTGGATTTTATTATTTACCACTTCGGGCGAAGCTTTTAAGCCAAGCATCAGAGGGACGCTCGGACCGTAGATATCCGCGTCCAATAGTCCAACTTTTGCACCAGTGCTAGCAAGCGCAAGTGCAAGGTTTACCGAGACAGTGGTCTTGCCTACGCCTCCTTTGCCGCTCGCAACCGCAATAATATTTTTTACTCCTGGCAAGAGCTCATCCAGGGACAGCGACCTGCCTTCCATCACCCGAGCAGTAACCCTCATGTTGAGATCTTTAACCCCAAGAGAGGCCATTGCAGATCGCACATCACCCTCGATTTCACTATTGAATGGGCATGCCGGTGTTGTTAACTCTAAGGTAAATGCAACCTTTCCATCATTTATCGATAGGTCCTTAATCATGCCCATTGAAACGATGTCTTTATGTAGCTCCGGGTCAACGACTTTTTTAAGAGAACCTAGGACCTGATCGACAGTTACCATTGCAAAATTTTTGTTTTTACAGTATTTAAATCATCGTATTGAACGAAAAGGCTCTAATTGTCAGCAAGGTCGTAGAATAGTATATTGGAAGTTCCTAGATATCAAGAGGGAAGTCAGTTCCATAATTCTGCGATCCTTAGGCTGAGTTTGTTCACAGCTATCGTTTTGATTCGTCAGGAAAGGTCACATAGTAAATTACAAAAAATTATGAGGAGAAGATTTTTCTTACATCCTGAAATCGTTTTCTGAGAGTCACGATGCTAATATCACCAGAAACCGCGATTTGCGCTTGGCTAACATTCTCTCCTTCCTTGAGACACGCAGCATAGAGGACTGCTACAGCAAGCGCATTCGGGTCCTTACCATGCGATATTGGGTCATTTTTGATGGTAGATAGCATTTCAAGTGCGCTCCTATAGGTCTTCTCGCTTACCTTTGCCTTACTTGCTATTTTTGCCAGGTATTTATTCGAGTTAATCACTGGCAATTGAAGCTCGAGGTTTTGCACCAGAAGTCTGTAGCATTTTCCAGCAAATATAGGATCAGTATTAGCCGCCGACGATATCTCTTCTAGAGTCCTCGGTACTGATAGGTCCCTACAGGAAGCATAAACTGCTGCAACAATCAGCGCCCTAATTGATCGCCCCTTTATTATTCTCTTATCCAGAGCTTTCCGATAGTTATAAGCAGCTTTCTCAATCAGAGTGTCGCTGAGAGAAAGCTTGTCTTTTATTGTGCTCAAGATAGCGAATGCATTTTTGAGATTTCGGTGGTAACTCCGATTATTGCTAGAGATCTTATTCCATCTCCGCATCCTTTGCACTTTGCTTCTCTGCTCAGCGCTAATGGCGACGCCATTTGCATCCACATTCGAGTAGGATATGAAAGTAGACAACCCCATATCGTGAAAAGCAAGAGATGATGGCATGCCTGTCCTACTCTTACTTTCCATATCATCACCCGAGTAAGACCTCCACTCTGGCCCCATTGACTCTATGTTGTCTTTTAGGACCATTCCACATGAAGAACAGATGGCTTCGCTCGTTTCCGAATCAAAAACGATTGAGGTGCTACTGCATAAAGAGCAAGCCTCTGCAGGTTCCGATGCAAGTTTGTAACTCATGTTGCAATCGATATGGTAGGAATTAATTTAAGTCCCATGTATACAAAGTCAGCAACTGTCGTGCAATAAGGTGCGACAAGCTGCAATAAACTACATAACACGTTTCTATAACACAGAAGCATTCCATTTAAAGGATCAATGAAGCTTTTATTATTCAAATGTCACTTCCTAGAGAGGCAGGCCGGTCGTCCTCCGTTACAAGATCTTTTCGATTTGAATCAGATGTATTGAGCGTACTGGAGGAAGAGGCAAGTAGGATGGGGATATCTGTGAACGCGCTTGTTGGCATTATATTGCGGAGATATGTCGAATTTACTCGCTTTTTATCCAAGATAGACATGGTTGTTGTAAATCGCGAGATCCTTACATCTATGTTGGAATCATTAGATGAACAAACTGTTTACAAATTGGGTGTCAGGCTCGGTCAAACTGTGTTGGATGACACAATCATGTTTTGGAAAAAAGAAATTACTGAGAAGACAGTAATGGAATATATTGAAAAGGTGCTCTGTAGAGATGGGCAGCTGGGTACCTACGATGAAAGGAGAATGCCTGGAGGCGAAATGGCCATAGTTGTACGTCATAGGCTTGGCAAGAATGGCTCCAGATTTCTCGAGGGTTATCTGCATGGAGGATTAAAACACACGCTTGATATCGAAGCCCTCTTTGAAATTACAGATTCATCGGTCAAATGTCAGATCCCTTCGAGACGTTCAGATGACTTTAGTAGGACAAAAAGTTCATAATGATCTCTTCATCTAGATTGCCTGATTATGTTTGCCATAGTGCATATGAGCGATGTAGTTAGAATTCCACCAAGCCGTCTTACTCATACTCTTAACGACGCAGCTATTCAGCTTCTCAAGGAAAAATATGAGAGTATGATAAGCCCAGAGGTTGGATATGTAATTATGATAACTGAGGCCTACCCCAGTTCAGTTGGTAAACTCGTAGCTGGCGACGGCGCCACCTATCACAAAGTCACTTTTAAGGCTCTAACATTTTATCCCAAGCTCCAAGAAATAATCGAAGGGGAAGTGGTTGAGATCACGGACTTTGGAGCGTTTGTTAGAATAGGGCCTACTGATGCATTGCTCCACCTCTCTCAGATTACCGATGATTACCTGAAGAGCGATGTCAAGCAGGGAGTCATTGTAGCAAATCAAACTGCACGCTCTCTGAAGATTGGATCCAAGATTAGGGCTAGGATAACTGCAGTTAGCCTAGGAAAAGGAGCAGGCATGGGCAAAATTGGCATAACCTGTAGACAGCCTTTCCTTGGTGCGGTAGAATGGGTTGCGGATGAGATAAAGAAGGCGAAACCCGTGGCAGATCAACAACAAAAACACCAACAGCAATCTGCTAGTTCAAAGGAGCGAAGGAGTGGCGAGAGGAAGTAATGGCAAAGGAGAAAGCATGCAGAAAGTGCAAAGTGATAACTACCGGCAAGGTATGTCCTAATTGCAAGTCAACGGACCTAAGCTCCGACTGGTCGGGTATTATACTTGTCTTTGATGCTAGAAATTCGCAGGTTGCTAAGACCCTGGACATTCTGACTCCTAACAAATATGCACTAAAGGTTACTTAGATGGATAATGTGAAAGCATTTCTCGGCATCCGAGAGGTGCTTGCTAATTTCTTGCAAGAAGACATCGGGGCCGGTGACATTACAAGCGATACCATAATTCCTGTAGATCTTAAAGCTAATGCAGAAATTCTAAGCAAGTCTCGCTCTGCCATTGTCTGTGGGCTTGAAGAAGCCTCAATACTTTTTGATATTTGCGGCTGCAAAACTGAGGTCCTCGTCAAGGATGGATCGAAAGTAATTAACGGTACGACCGTTATGAACGTCTCTGGTTGCGCAAGAGCGATCCTTAAAACCGAAAGAACGGCTTTAAATTTAATAATGAGGATGAGCGGTATCGCAACGGAGACTAGGAAGATTGCAGACCTAGCAAAAGGTGTCACAATACTGGCTACACGCAAAACTGCGCCAGGCCTCCGCTATTTTGATAAGAAGGCTGTTGTTTTAGGAGGAGGATCCCCCCACAGAATGCGACTCGATGACATGGTACTTATAAAGGATAATCACCTAGCCCTATCGTCTGATCCTGAAGAATGTATCAGACTTAGCCGAAAAAAAATCGGCTCATCAATAAAGATTGAATGCGAAGCCAAGTCCAAGGAAGAAGCACTGAAAGTTGTCTCAGCCGGAGCAGATCTCGTGATGCTAGACAATTTTACCCCGGAACTTGCCCGAAAAACAATAGAGCAGATAACTAAAATGGGCAAGAGAAAGGATGTTATGATAGAACTTTCCGGTGGAATCAATCAGAGAAATATCCAAGATTACTTGCAAGCCAAACCAGACTTTATTTCGCTTGGTTCTATTACACACTCACCTAGGGCGGCGGATTT
The DNA here is from genome assembly GCA_045809625.1 of Nitrososphaera sp. Lineage (GTDB taxonomy): Archaea > Thermoproteota > Nitrososphaeria > Nitrososphaerales > Nitrososphaeraceae > Nitrososphaera. The sequence goes on from JBJMEA010000136.1 coordinate 6,035, forward strand.
CAGCCTTGAAATTAGGAAATAGATAACATTCGATCAATTGCAAGCCGTGCTCTATCAGCAGTACGCTTTGGCACTTTTACTTCATAGACGCCTCGCTCAAGCGAACTCTGAACCTTTCCCACAGTGATCTTTTTCATATATTTACATATTGCATCCGACCTGATTGGGATAAACTGCTTGTTGGGGTTCTCCTTCTGCATACGATATAAAATCCCTGTTTCAGTAGCCACGAGAAATTGACTTCTATCCGAGGCCCTTGCATGTTTCATCATACCCTCTGTTGAGAGAATATGGCCGTTCTTTGCCAAGTCTCCCTTCGAAATATGATATATTACCTGGGAAGTGCAACTGCATTCCGGATGAATTAGAAAGTCAGCTTGTCTAAAGGTAGCAAGCATCTTGTTAATATCCTCTGCCTTGATAGCAGCATGCACATGACATTCTCCAGGCCAAACAAACATATTTTTTCGCTTAGTCGTCTCAGCCACATATGAGCCTAAAAATAGGTCGGGTAGAAATAATACTTCTCTGTCTTTAGGAATGCTGTTAACAACGTTGACCGCATTTGAGGATGTACAGCAATAGTCAGACAATGCTTTTACCTCAGCAGTGGTGTTAACATAGCTAACGACTAATGCATTTGGATGCTCTGTCTTCCAGGCTTGCAATTCATCGGCATTAATGGTTGAAGCAAGAGAGCATCCTGCCTCAAGGTCTGGGATCAGGATTTTCTTATCTGGACATAGAACCGACGCTGTTTCGGCCATGAAATGAACACCACAAAATAGAATTATTTCTGCCTGTGTACTAGCTGCCTGTTTTGATAATGCAAGTGAATCGCCTACAAAATCAGCTACATCTTGCACTTCAGGGAGCTGATAATTATGAGCCAAAATTACGGCATTTTTTTGCCTCTTTAACTCAAGGATACGATTTTTGTAGTCTGTATCTAGCATCGTCATATTGACAGATAAACATGAGATAATATGTCTGTCTGAATTTAAAGTAGTATATTGTAGGTGAGGTCTGCCTTCAAAACCTAATTGAAAGGCAATACTTGCCACGATCTCGCATCGCCTGATGCTGAAGACAGAAACTGCTTTTGGATACATACAAATATAAGCATTCTCTTGATACTTTAGTCAAGATATATGCCAACACACGGCTCACTCACGAAAGCAGGAAAGGTAAGAGGTCAGACTCCAAAGATTCAAGGCAAGCCCCGTTTAAAGCCGATTGCTAAGCTTCGCAACAAAGATAATTTTATGAAGCGGTTTGAAAAGAAGAGGTTGCCAGGCCAAAAGAAACCGGAGCGCCGTGGGGGAAGAAGATAAAAATTCCAACTTACCCCTAATATTTGTTTACCCATAATATATGCCAAAGAGAATCATTGGGCTGTTGGGTTGCGGTACCATTGGAACTCATCTAGCTCTAGCCATTAATTCAGATGAGATAGATAACGCGTATCTGGGAGGAATGTTTGATATTGTTCAGGAAAATGCCGCGACACTAAAATCGAAACTGAAGACTGACGTACAAGTTTATTCTAACTTTGACAATTTAATTGCCGCTTCAGTAGATATAATTATAGAGGCAGCCTCTCAGGAAGCAGTCAGACGGTTTAGCAAGCCTATAGTCGAAGCCGGCAAAGACCTGATGATAATGAGCGTAGGTGCCCTGGCTGATGGCGCGTTACTGACAGAATTATCTGAGATATCTTCACTGAAAAAAGGCAAAAATAGGATTTACGTGCCAAGCGGAGCAATAGCAGGTATAGATGCGATACGTAGCGTCCGCCGTCTCATAGACTCTATAACGCTTACTACCACGAAAAGCCCAAAATCGCTTTCTGGAGCTCCATTTCTTACTGCTAAAAATATCAACCTTAACAGCATAACAGAAATTACGGAGATCTATGAAGGTACTGCTTCAGAAGCTGTCAAGCTGTTTCCCGCGAACGTCAATGTCGCTGCTGTCTTAAGCCTTGCAGGAATTGGGAGCGACAAAACCAAAGTAAGGGTGGTAGTTAATCCTCACGTAACCACTAATCAGCATGAAATTGTGGCAACTGGTAGCTTTGGAGATATCAAAATAACTGTCAACAATGAAACCGCTCCTGGAAATCCTAAGACAAGTTTCCTTGCTGTGCTTTCAGCAATAGAATGTCTCCGTTCTATATGCAATGATGGAATAAAGATTGGCTCGTAATGGGTATTCTCAGTTTATATTGGGTACAAAGTTGAGCAATTCCAAACATGAGCTACGGAGGAAGAAATGATAGCTTCGGTCCAAAGCCAGTAGAAACAGGAAAGGAATACGATGTGCAGATCAGTGAAATCAGTCGCAAAGGTGACGGGATAGCTAGAATACAAGGATTTGTCATCTTCGTTAAAGGTGGCAAGGTAGGTCAGAATGCAAAGATCCGTATTAGTCAAATCGGACCAAGATTCGCTACTGCCGAAGTCATAGACGGTTCGGGCGTTTCTGCGAATGAAACAACAAGTTAAGTTACTGCGCTGAGAAACGTACGCAGTGACACAATTTTTTATTACATAAGCAGCCTCACTCAACATTAATCTTTTGTATAGTTCGTGTCTTTCTCATCCCTAACTGTTGTAGAGCCCTAACCAATGCGTGCAAAAGGTGTAAGATCAAAGAAATGAGCTCAGAGGATACAGATTGATTTTTTTTGCCCTTTAAATACTTACGATATCTCTTCGCTGCAACCTTAGAATATTCGGCCACTAGATTCTACTAGTGTAGCCCGTGATATAATGGTTAACCGAACCAAAGAGATTTAGGTTATTTTGTTGAAAGTTAACCAAACTTGTCTATTCGCAACAATATGATTGCCATCTTGGTGATTTCCTTTGCAGTTGTGGGTATATTGTGGGGCATAGGCAGGCTCATTAAACCAGAGCCGGAAGCTGACCTGCCTGCGGAGGATATCTTATTGATATCTCAAAGAAGTAGTTTTAATGGAACAAACCCTGACCTTCATGTCGAGGTAAATGTTCCAGCGAAGCTGGTTGTACGAAACGAAGATGTGGTAACGCATGACTTGAAGGTTGATTCTGCTTTAAATGGCGGAATAACACCGATAAATACTGCTCCACTACGCGGAGGGCAGCAGTTTCTTACCGCTGTTGTAACGTCGAAACCCGGAACATATGAATATTATTGCTCTTACCACCCACAGATGCGTGGGCAAATTATCAGTCAATGAGTTCAATGATATGTAGTATAACATCATCGGTCAATAATTAATAAATTCAACAAATCACAGACGCTCCATGTTATGATATCTTATCTAGCGATTCCCCTTAGGATCAATCGATGAATAGAAAATCACGAAGGAAAAATCGGCTATATCAGCCAAGCATATACAAGCGTTGTGCTTTCATGCAGGCCCTGCAGAGATCTTGACTATTGTGATAACATCTTCGTCAACCAGTTTATGGTCAAGGCCTACTTTTTGCCCAGCAAACTTTGCACTCTTACCCCATACGAGTCCGTAACGGAAATTCTTGGCCATATTCCGATGAATTTTATTACAGACATCCAGCACAGTCGCCCCACTCTTTATTATCAGAGGTTCATTGTAGTCAGTCTCACCTCCTTTCGGCCGCATGTAAATTCTGATGAATCCAAGTCTTTGATATATTGACTCCTTTAGGGAATCAACGTTAATGCCGGAATCCGCTGAGACAGCAATAAAGTTGTCATCGTTTGCCCCTATCTTCGATTTAATGTCTTGTATATAACCAGGGCTGACGAGGTCTATCTTGTTGAGGACGGTAAGTGACGGGAGATAGATGCGGTTGCCATTGAGCACATCGATTAGTTGGTCGTCTGTCAAGTTAGGCTCCCTTATTATGAGCCGGCCGTTGTGCACTCCATAGACCCTCATTATTTCCTTTATCAGTCTTTCAGACGCTTTGATTGGTACTTGTGCGTTTACTGATATACCACCGGTTGATGTCTTCTCGACCAGTATCTTCGGTGGCTGCTCGTCCAACCTGATACCAGCTTCCGCTAGCTCCTTTTTTAGGACGCCCAAGTGATGAGGCTGAAATACATCAAGTACTATTATGACTAAATCTGCACCGCGTGCGACGGAAAGCACACGCCTACCAAAGCCCTTTCCGCTAGATGCGCCCTGTATTATTCCTGGCAGGTCTAGCACCTGTATTTTTGCACCCCTATAATGAAGCATGCCAGGCACAGCTGTCAGCGTTGTAAATTGATATGAAGCTACACGGGACTTGGCATTTGTAAGGCTGTTAAGAAGGGTTGATTTGCCTACGCTTGGTAACCCTATAAGCACCACTGTTCCATCACCTGCTTTTCGAACGTCGAATCCAACATTCTCGCCGCCTGTATGCATGGTCTTGCTATGCACATTTTCTTGCATCTCTCGCTTGAGACGCGCTATCTTAGCTTTTAGCAGACCTATGTGAAATTCTGTAGCCTTGTTGATCTGAGTCTTATGTATCTGGTCCTGTATCTCCTTGATCTTCTCTGGTATACCCATTGCTAAAAGCGATCATCATTGTTTGTAAGGCGATAAAAATTTTGTCAGTGATGGAAGTAAAATACATGCTTCAGTGGTGAACATATTATAATAAGAATGTAAAAGCCTTTGTTTTCGCTTGTATGAGAATAGCAAACAGAGACGGTATAATTGCGTGAAATATGATTTATAGATTGTTATCGTAATTCTCCTATCATACAGGTATTTTCGCAAATCTGTTTATTCAAGGAAACGAAAATTCATTCACCTTGAAGATTTCATGGATTACGCGCTTCCTCGCTCCTACGAGATGAATCTAAAGTCCCCAAAGTTTAATTTATATTCTCTGCGTTGCTGAGACTGTCAGGCTCCGGTGGTGTAGTCCGGTTAAGCATCTCGCCCTCTCAAGGCGAAGATCACGGGTTCAAACAACTGCGAGGTCCTTTCTTCCAGTGGGGACATATCCCGTCCGGAGCACCTTTTTTGTAGATTGAAATTCGTGCTAGTACTTTATTATTTTTCGGTCATTCTGTGCTAACATAGAAATAGTTTTAGATCCGAGTGATACCAACATGGGGAAAAAATCTCTAGAAATTGCTGGACCGAATGTTGATAAAAATACAGGGATGTTACATAGAGCATATGCGTTTGAAATGCAGACATCTCATTTCTTTCAATATATAGCAAACAATATAGAGGGACTAGGCGTCTTGTTTGAAGATTTTTTTGGAGAACGCGCGAAAGAAGAGCAAGGTCATGCTGCTCAGCTCAATGATAGGCTGACTCAACTTGGAGCGAATCCCACAGATGATCCGGCTGAATGGGCAGCAGAAAGCGGAATAGGAAAGGTAGAATCGAGGAAGTATCTTTCACTTAGGAGCTCACTTGAGAAATCGTTAGAATTAGAAAGGTTTGCAATAGGACTTTACAACGATCTTGCGAAGGCAACAAAAGACAACGACCACGGAACATATCAGCTGGCATTGAAATTATTAACAGATGAGCTAGAAGATGAGCAAACGATCGAAGACATTTTGACAAGACTAGAAATAAAAGATGAAAGACAAAAAGCGGCTGCATAAAAAAGGAAATAAATAGAAAAGCTCATTACTTTATTTTCTTAAGGAAACCGCCGAGTTTCTCTTCCTCTTCTTCTATTCTTCTTTATAAGCGATTTCAAGGCCGATGATTTCGGCATTATATTTGATTTTTGAAGCTCATGACCGCAGCCAGAACATTTCCCTTCAATGATAGCCCTTCCGTTCGCTAGTCTGACATAGCTAGCGGTTATAATCGTTCGGCTACTTTTGCAGCAAGTACAATAGGTTTCATAATGTGTGAAATTGTCTGGAGGCATATCGTTATTGGACACATATATACAAGAATGCGTGTATTAATCTTATTTGTATACTATGAAAATGGCTTATCTGAATGGATTTACCATTGAAGAGAGATATTATTCTTCATTGAATTAGGAAAATTCATCTTCGATTAGGGAGCTTTTGGCCACTATACAGAACAAAAAAATAAAAAAATAATTAGCGGCTTAACCGTTCGAGGTCAATTTAAATTAAAAATACCTCTTGGTGCTGACAAAAACGGCTAGTAAAAATGACTGAGTAAAAAACCATTCATTTTACGCTCACGAAATCTAGTGAGGACCAGAAAAAAGATCTCCAATTCTAATCTCCAACATAGAATCTTGATGAAGTCACGTCTGTCGAAAATAAGGGTAGGGTGACCCATTGGCATAGAGAATTTGAGGCTATCACTGAGGTCAAACCAAACTTCTGCTGCTGTAGATAAATGTGGTATATTTAAAGCACCAAGCCGATAACATACCTTTCTTGATGTGCATCGAGCGACTAAACAGTTAGATATCACAAAGCATAGGAAGGAGCTGCTCCTTCCTATGCTCGGGCGACAAGGATTCGGCAGTCCGGTTTATTCTCTTCATTTTGTCTGTCTATACTGACAGATAATAGGGGGACTGTTACGTCGTCATCATCTCATGCAGCCCGATATATCAAAGAACAAGTAGATAAAAAATCCTATGTCTGGTTGCAATTAAACTATAGAACTAAGTCTGGCCAACTAATTTATTGTGCAAATCATTTGCACAATGAACGAAGACCGCCGACGTTCCGAATCGCAATGTTGGCAGGAACTAGAGTATTAAACCAATGCAGTTGCAAGAGAGCAGATGAATTTATTACTGGCCTAGAGTATCTAGCGGGAAGCTATTTGTGTTATCCCCTTTTATTTCCTCAATTTTTTTGTTGAGTGATCCTTGCTGCCACTCCCAGTCCTGCTCTTACCCTTAAGTACTTTCATTACTTTGTCGCAGATTTTGTTAGTATTAGCGTTGGGCATCGCAGACAGACAAAGTATACTATCACCCAACGGAAATGTCAAGAGCGTAACTTTTTCATGCTCAGTCAGATTGTATCGCACCATACCCAGCGCGTCACTGTATGATTGCAGCATGGTGAGGTGGGAGAGTGATTGAAGGTACATCTGTTGTTCATCAGACCCGTTAAGTAGAGGCTCGACACCATGCTTGAACCCCCCTTCGATGACTTCCCCTCTCTTGTTGACGATGCCTGCGAAACGTATCCCACGGTCAAGCTTGATAATTTTATCGCAGAGAATGAGATCTCTCATGCGTGGTTATTGCTCTTTTGAATATAAATCGTTTACAGACTCCGTTTTTATTATTGCTGCAATGGTTCTTGATTTTTCTTTCCTGAGCCCAATATATTTAGCAGCCGCACTTCCATGTAGTGGCCATTCTTAATATGCGAGGAAAAATACAATCGTACAAGAAAGTTTATATTAGAATCAGTAAAATATTTCGCAGAATACCTTGCGAGCACTATTTTGCAATCCGCGCAATAGATTTCTTTCAGCATGTAACCAATATTTTCAATCGGTAATTTAGGTGTAGTCAGCAAATTAGATTTACTCTAATTGGTTTTGATCGCTACGTTTTAGATTCTAAGTTATGGCTCTTATTGAAATTATTATTTGTAAAGTTTATCGTCGATGTTTTATAGTATATAACTTCTCCTCTTCGCTCTATTACTGCCACAACTGCTTCTTTACCCATCTTCTCTATTTGGCTGACTGCGAAAGCAAATTTTTTGGCTGTAACGTTCGTTCCCTCATTTATACCAAACACCACATACTTGGCTGGCTTCTTCTCATAATCTCCGCGCTCATATACTCGAAAGTCGTTTCCGAAACCAAAACCCTCCTTCGCCACGTAACCCCTATTCCGTAGGTCACGATATACAAGAAAGATACTCAAAATGGTCTTGTTATGCTTAAAGAGGTGCTCAAAAAGCGAGTCGAAGCCCATATTAGCTTTGTTTCGGAGTTTCAAGCGTTTTGTATAAAATAGATATAATGCCTCGTATGACTTAAGGATATATTCTTCGTCCTCTTTTTCTCCATATCCCTTAGTCCTCAATTCATCTTGAAAACGCTTTTCATCAATGACTATCTTGCCATTCGCTGCCAAATGACCCTCTATTATTGGAGGTTGTACCTCTGACGATGATGAGGAGGGCAAGACTGGATTTAATTTGTCAGTCAATTGCTCTGAGCTGGTTGAAGGGGACGACGAAGACTGCGGCTGCAACAGAACTATCTTACAGGAGTGACTAATTAAGTGAACTGCTGCTAGACGCAGAAAATACTCGACACAGGACATCATAACGATTAAATCAGAGCAAATCCTCAGTTGCCGCTAGCAGTATCTGGTGTATGGGATATGAAGGGTGTCAATTATCGAGAAACTCGAGGAATGCCGTATGTACGGCGAGAGTACATCGCAGGCAAGCCTCAAATGAAAATAGCTCGATTTTCGTCGGGCAGCTCAGGAAATAGTTATGATTATAGAATTGAACTCATATCAACTGAGAAGTTCCAGATACGGCACAATGCACTAGAGGCTGCTAGACTGGCAGCAAATAAAAGAATGGCACAGGCAGGTGAAACTAGCTTCTTTTCTATGCTGAAAGTATACCCTCACGTATTGCTCCGCGAAAATAAAATGATTGCGACCGCAGGAGCAGACAGACTGCAGGAGGGAATGAGGAGGGCTTTTGGCAAGTCAACTGGCCTTGCTGCGAGGATAACGCCAGGTCAAGTAATTTTTGAAGCATACGTCACTGCTCCTAACCTTGAGCTTGGACAGGATGCATTCAGAATGGCCTCAAGCAAGATAGGACGACCTACAACCGCCAGGATAACACCTCTAAAAGAGCAATTAATGGCATCAATTGAAGATTAGATCAAGCCATTTCAGCCAAAGTCCGTGTCTCCTCTGAATTGCAGATCTTAGATTTCATGCTTATGCTTTTGCACATAAGAGCAGTAATATTGTCTGCTTCCATCTTGATTGCCCTGCCTAAGGGCGAATCCCGATTTTCAGTCTCCACTGTTGCCTTGGCATGATCCATACCTTCAAATAATTTTGGACTGTAACCCGCCCCCACCTGCATAAACTGTCCGTCGATAAGTAGGAATGGAATTATCTGATCTGGGTTAAAGATCTCTAAAATTTCATAGTCCTTTTCATTAAGCTCTTGTAGAGGCTCGAAATTTCTGTCAGATGTTTCCCTTGCTACAAAATCCAGGTGGTCGCTTGTGTATGTGGCCCTAACGAAACTGAATGTAGGAATATTGAGATATTTTTCATCATGATCAGCGCTCATGGTCTCTATAAGTCCTTGCCAACGTCCAAAATTATTAAGTGCCTTCACGATTGCCCATCGCTCGCTTGCGCAAAAAGGACAGAAGCCAGCACCCATAAAAAATATCAATGACTTCGCGCTCTGTTGTCTTAGTGACTGGTCCGAAACATGCATGAATTTGCCAAGGGTTCTCTTTGGAGAGAAAGTGCTGGTTCTGATCTCATCAGTTCCCGCTAGGAAATCCATAATTTGATCTTTACTTATTAACGTTAGGAAAGCCATCTTCAACGACAGGCATCAGATAACGAGGTAGTATGGTTGTCAGTTTGAGGCATGATATCAGCAAATCATTCTCCACGATATACTTTTACTGTAATTCGAATCATAAAGTCATTGGCTTCATGTATCCTCGAGCAAGTTCGGTATTATGCATACGATCAGCTTCTAGATCAAAAGGAGAACTATCATTCTAATGTTGAAAGGAATGATAATACGTTGCTGATGTACGTATCTGAATTATCCTTCAACTTTCAATCCTTCAAAACAAAAACATGACAAATTCTTGGAAGAAAAAATTGATACGTGTTTCAAGCCAAACGATTACAATTGCTAAATAGTTTTCGAGCCTAGGTTCAACGTGGCCAATGAGCCTTCAAGTTGGACTGACCTGATCGGTAAGTCGGTACATACAAGCGATGATCAGGATATAGGAGATATTGAAGCAGTGAGCAGAAATTTCGTTGTCGTAAAGAAAGGAATAGTCAACGTGCATCGGTACTATATTCCTCTACACAGGGTAGAAGGTTGGGACGGTAAGGTAGCTTGGCTAAAGATCTCAGAAGACATAGTAAAATCAAATTATGAGAGAAATGTGGTACCAGATCCCTACCACTATCACTATAGCAGCGCACCCACAGTCGAGCCATCCGACATCGCTCGTAGATTTCAGATCAATATGCCAAAAATCCCTCCCAGAGTGGCAGAAGAAAGACCCTTTCTTGTTTCTCCAGAGTCCTCAGGCAAGGAAGTCGTGGAGCGCGTCTTTACTTGTAACCTTTGTGAGACCGTATTTCACAGTGAAGAAGAATTGAGCACTCATGTAGAGTCAAAGCACTAGACCTCAATTTTTATTTCGTAGCTCTAATTAGCACCAAACTTATTGAATATTATGATTAAATTAATTCGGCTGAGTAGCACGCTTTGTAGAGAGTAAAACAAGCTCAAGCCCTCTCGCTTTAAACTAAGATAGAGAGAGTGCCTTGTTCCTTCTGTAAGAGTGGTTGTGAGAATATTAAACAAGGAAATTATCTGATATATCTACTGTCAGCATGCGTTGTTCAATATTTTCTTTTTTGTAGCTACCATTTAGTCATGTGAGAGTATAAGAGCAGGAATGTTAGCGACTTCTATAGATTCACTTATGTCCCACAGGTCGTCCTGCCTGGCTTTTCCTTTCCCCGAAAATACCGCCAAACTTCCTTGGAGCCGGTTCTAGTTTTTGATGAGAATAAGAATGAGGTATTGAAGATATTCTTGCAATTGCAGGGATTTGAGAACGAATCGACATTTCTATCATAACTAGCAATAATTCTACGTCTGCAAGTTTTTTATTGCCGTCGATCTCGAGATGAACTTCGGCTTGCACAAGTGCGCCTGCAGGACGTAGTAAGACTGATTTTACCTTTACATTTTCTTCTTTGAATCTATCTTCTACTATCCGCTTTACTAGCTCTGTTAATTTGGGGTTTTGCCAAGAATCCACCAAAATCAATGAGGATTGTTTGAGGGAAACGTATGAAACTGAAAAAATATATCCTGCTATTATCATGCCACCTATTGCATCCATCTGTACAAAGCCAAACTGCGAGGCAATGAGGACACTGAAAAAACCGATAACAGAGGCGGAACCATCTTTTATTGAATTCTTTGCATCTGTCTTTAATGACAGGAGATTGTATTTGTTTGCTATAGAATTCATCTGAAACGCTCTATGAAGCGAGATAGCACTCGCTGCAGATAAAACTACCATTGTTAGTAATGGCTGCCTAATTTCCCTAGGTTCGAGCAACGCTTCAACCGAATGATAGAAGATGAATATTCCAATTGCAATCATACCTATAGCTGCAATGAGCGCAGCAAAACTCTCGACCTTATGGTATCCAAATGGGAATTTTCTATCTGCTGGTCTGTGTGCTATATTTAGACCAATAAGAACTATCAAAGATATCATCGCATCTGAAAGCGAATCGATGCCATCTGCTGTTGCAACTACGCTACCACTTATTTGACCCGTTATGATTTCAACGATTCCTATACTGAGTAAAGTTATAACGGAGACTTTGGCAATTTTCTGTCCTGCAATAAGACCTTCATTTACAAGATCGGCCGGCTTTCCGGCTGATGGCTTGCTGCTGCTCACGATAATACTGATTATATTTACAACCCATCATATTTAACGCTTCAAAAGGACACATGCAAACCTGCAGTGACCAATGAAATATCTGTTTTCTCTGCAGACGCCTGTTTTGTTGTTATAAAGATAAATAAACCTTAGCCATTTTACCTGCTGCTGCTCAATTGTACCTGAGAACGCTTTCGGACATAGAAGACCCTAAATTTGATGGTAAGAGGGTCTTTGTTCGAGTTGATTTTAACGTCACTATAAGCAATGGCTCCATAGGGGAGGATTATAGAATACGGATGTCTTTACCGACAATTGAATATTTGACAAAAAGGGGAGCCAAGGTCATTTTGGCGTCCCACCTGGGAAGGCCGCAGGGATATGATCCAAAGTATTCTGTTGCCCCTGTAGCCAAACACCTAACAGAAATTCTTGGGCGATCTAGGCCACCAATACGGTTTGCAACAGACTGCGTTGGTATTGAGATTGAGGAACAGGTAAGCAAGATGAATAGGGGTGATATATTGCTGCTTGAGAATCTACGCTTCCACCAGGAAGAAGAATCAAACGATCCTGTGTTCAGCAAGAGGCTCGCCTCTCTTGCTGATATTTATGTCAATGATGCCTTTAGCACCTCCCATAGAAAACATTCTTCGACTTATGGCGCAGCGTGGATGTTTGATATCCGTTTAGCGGGATTTAACCTTATCAAGGAGGTAAAGTACCTTTCTATGATAAAGGAAAATCCTATTAGGCCCTTCACAATTGTACTGGGCGGGGTAAAAATAAAGGATAAGATCGGAGCGCTTGAGCATTTGTTGCCAAATGCAGATAGGGTGATAGTGGGTGGAGCAGCAGCTTATACTTTTCTAAAGGCAAAGGGCGTCAAAACTGGCAACTCGATCATAGATAATGAGCACCTACAATGGGTGGAAAAGGCTCTTTCTTCTTACGGCGATAAAATATTACTCCCATCTGACCACATTTGTGCAGCCTCACCGACAGATACATCCGTTACAATGGTTAGTGGGAACATCCCGGCGTCCATGTCTGGCTTCGATATAGGGAGCGAGACAGTGGAGCGCTATTCTGCAGAAGTTGGTTCAAACGGTGGAGGCGCTCTCTTCTGGAATGGCCCTATGGGTATGTTTGAGATCAAAGCGTTTTCTAACGGTACCGTTCATATCGCCAAGAGTATGGCTCTTGCATACTGGCGAGGAGGCAAGACTTTGATAGGTGGTGGCGACACTCTTGAAGCAATGAAAAGATCTGGCGTTGCAGAGAACGAAGTAAGTCACGTATCGACTGGGGGCGGGGCAACACTCCGCTACCTAGCAGGCGACAATATGCCCGGGTTAGTTATATTGAACATATGATATCCTGTGCCCTTCATAAGCAGGACATTTTCAATGATTGTTAAATTTATGCTTACATTCAATGGGATACATACAATTGAGCAAAAGAGGAATACAACACTTCAAGTAGTCATTCTCTTAAAGCAATGTACGCAAAGTAATTCTATAAGATATTTATCTTAACAGGCTTCATAGATGAAACCTGGTCATTACCTGCTCCTATCATGAGAGTGTACTGCCCGTGCGCGAGGTCATTTGCTGCCGTAAAAGTATATGATATCTGCTTTGAATTTCCAGCAGTAAGTGAAATTGATTGTTCACTAAATATTCCAGTTGAATTACCAAGGCCGCCATTGGGCATAAATGTTCCAGCAGCCATCATTTCGCCACTGAACTCTCCCGATGCAGAGACAGTTGTCCTCAGCTCGATGCTTTCACCTTTTGCGACGGAAATCTCTGGAGGAGCCAGGACCGAAATTGGCACTTGCTTTGAGGTGTCTAATTTGGCAATCTTGTTTTCCGTCCATTCGCTGAACCATAATTGGTTAGCAGGATCTACTGAGAACTGCAAGGCATTTGCGATTCCGCATGATGTTGCTCCAGGGGCACAAAAAGTCCATGCCCTGTTTTGAGAAGGAACCCAATATTCTACCAAGGCAAGCTCTTTTGGGTCAAATCTGGCCATTTTGTTGCCTGTATGCTCATTGAACCATAGAGAGCCGTCCCCTGCTCTATGTATCCAATAGGGAAGTGTGTAAGCCCCAGGCGGCGTGGTATCACTACCATAGATCCTGGGGGACGCCATTGATGTTACATACCTTGTTATATTGTCTATTGCAGGGTCATAGCTAAAGAAGGTGCTCGTGCCGTGATCAGCAACCCACACTTTTCCATTATTGTCAAGTTCCATTCCTACGGGTGCGCCAAGTTCTGGAGGAAGATCAACTACGCGATCAACTCCGTCAGTTTCAATATCATACTTGAACAACTGTCCTCTCTGTTGTTGGAAGGAAAGTAGCGAAACCCATACATCATTTCGCTCCTTATCCACAACCAAGCCACCTGCCGTAATTAGATCAGGACTAATGCCAGAGAATCCTTGAAGCGGGAGGGGAATCTCTTTAAACCCTTCTGACGTTCCATTTTTAATCTGCGATATGTTACCAAAAAAGAGAGACTGGGAGTTTATTCCAATAAAATAAAAGTTACCCCTCGAATCGAAGTCCATAGTGGAAGGATATTTAGCGGGCACCTTAAACATATCAAAATCATGTGTTGATTGGTTAAATCGCCAGATGGTATTGTTTTGATCGGTGAACCATACATTGCCACCACTACCATCAAGCTTTATGGTCCACGACATTAACCATGAGGGTACTGCAGTAAAGGGGAGAGAACGAGTCGGCCAAGAAGGGATCTCATATTGAGCAAAAGTCCCCGAAGAAGTATCATAGGCTCCGAGTAGCCCGGCTTTTGTAGAGACGTACCAAACCTTTGCACCATCTACAGCAATGCCGACTGGCATCTCACATTCATTAGGAAGAGCCACTTCGTTTATGTAGTCATTGGAGTTTGGTGAAGTGGCATTACCACAGAATTGCTGGTTGAAAAGTTGCTCTCTTGATTCAGCGTTTTGAGTATTTGTTGCAGGGCCATTGCTTTGAGGCTGGCCTCCAGAAACCACAGAAAAATAGACTGCAGCAATTACCACAATGCCAACTAGGCCATAAATTATGATCTTCTTTGAAGTTGGGCTTATCTTTCCTATCCTAGAGGAATCTCGCAATGGATATGAAAACCAGCATTTTTCCACCTTATATCTCTTCTTGGGGGTATAAACAGAAATAACGATCAGGATTTGCAGCAGCTTTGCTTGGTTGCAGAAAAAGGAGAAGAGACTAGTCACAGGCAGACAATCCTTATGGGCTACGTGGCCGTACTTTTTGCTTCTGCTCTCTTTGGATCTGTATTCAGCCTAGCAAAAGCTCCCCTTGCTGTGATAGATCCGCTTCCTCTAACGGCAATAGTATACACTATCTCTGGACTGTCACTTATCCCATTTGCAAAGGCCTCATTTGGGCTTCAAGGAAGGCAGGAATATCTCTATCTCTTTATTGTAACACTTCTCGGAGGTATTTTGGCACCATTATTATTGATGTATGGGCTTCAGCAAACATCAGCTTCGACTGGCGCCATCTTATCAAATGGTGAAATAGTCTTTACCATAGTTCTCTCCTCGATATTTTTTGGTGAAAAACCCAATGGACACTTGGGATTGTTCGCAGTTATTTTGGTGATTATAGGTCTACTCATCGCTACAACCGAAGATCTGAAAGATTTTGAGACTATCTTGAGCTTGAATCCTGGAAATCTCTTGATACTCTCATCCATGTTCTTATGGGCAGTAGACAATAACGTTAGCCGGCGATTCACACTAAAAGCCAGCCCTGCCAAGATAGCTATGATAAAGTCGCTTGCAGGCGGCCTCGTTCTAATAGCTGTAACATTAGCTGTTGGCAAAGGGAGTATCATTGCCGAAATTAGAACTGATTTATGGTTGCTGATAGTTATAATGTCAATTTCAGGGTTTGGCGCTGCACTACTGCTATTTCTTGAGGGCATAAAGAGAATTGGCACTGTGAGGACGATGTCAATTTTTTCTTTGACTCCAGTTTTTGGGTTGGTTATTGCAGCCTTGGCACTCGGCGAGTCCATAACGGTATTCCAGGGTATGGCCACAGGTCTAATTATTGTTGGAATTGTTTTGATCAGCCGATCCTAGAGCAGCTTAAGTTCAAGTGTTACCCTGTCAATAAGCTCGGAGGGTGCAGGCCCTATTCCGATGCAAGTAATCGTGCCTGAAGGTATCTGGGTTAAGCCACTATCTCTAACTTGGACTACAGGTAGATTAAGTTCTTCAGCTCGCTCCCTTACGGTCATTAGTTCTTCAATATTCTTTACCTTCACTACTACCTTTGCTTGACCCTTATTGAACCATGAATTAAACCATTCTTGTCTGAATGCCTTTACCCTTTCTGCCCCCATCACTGCTGCATGTGCGACCTGTGCCGCTATTTTTCCGGTTCCCATGCTAATATCTCGTCTGACAATAATTACTTGCTTAAATTCCATATCTGTTATCTGAGTTCTCATAGTTTAATTAAGAGATTGAAATCTACAGTGCTAGTTACTGTGAAATGCCAGATTACGATGTCGTGATTGCAGGTGGGAGTATATCGGGAGTCCTTGCCGCACGCGAAATAGCTGCTGGCGGTCTGTCTGTCCTTGTTCTTGAGGAGGACCCTGAAATTGGTACCCCTGAACACTGTGGAGGGCTTGTAAGTGTCACTGGGATACAGAACCTCGGGATTGTGCCGAATATTGAAACCATACAAAACAACAAAATAACGCGCGCTAAGGTCTATTCTCGTTCTAAGAGTTTTGAAATTAACGCACAAAGACAAAAGGTCGTAGTGCTGGATAGGCGAGCCTTTGATAAACAGATCGCGTTTCAGGCCCAAAATGAGGGCGCTCAAATAAAAGTGAAATGCGCGATGCGATTGCTTGAAAAAAAAGGACCTCACTATATAGTTAAGACGTCCGAAGGAACCGTTTCGTGCAAGTTTTTTGTGGATGCAAGAGGCATATCGTCACTAATTAGTAGAAGTAGAGAAGGTGTTATTCCTTCAGCGCAGTATGAAATTTACGCTCCCTGGATAGAAGCAGACACAGTCGAGATTGTCTTTGACAGCAAGCTATATCCAGGTTTTTTTGCATGGATAATCCCTACTGGTCAAGCAAAAGGCAAGGTCGGCGTAGCCGGCTTGGGGATTAATACCGCGTCAGCTCTCCAGTCATATCTTGATTACAAGGGAAGGCATTCTGTTGTCCGCAAAGTTTACGCCCCAATATGGGCAAACGGCCCGGTTGGAAGTTTCGTATCTGGCAAGACAATAGTAGTAGGCGATGCAGCGGGCCAGACCAAGCCTACAACTGCCGGAGGTATTTACACATGCGGTATGGGAGGAGTGCTAGCAGGACGGGCTATTATAGATTCAGCAAAAATAGAGAAGGGAGAAGTAGTGGATGGTGATGATAGACAAAAGCAAATCTTGGTTAAGCACTACGAGAGCACCTGGTTTTCTATGTTCAGAACCGAGTTTGACAAGATGTTGATTGCTCGACGGCTCTTTGAGCGGATGGACAACAAGGCTTTAGATGACCTTATCGATGGGTTACCCCCAGAGATAGTTCAAGAAGCCTCTGCCAAAGGCGACTTTGATTTTCATTCCGGCGCTCTTGCTAAGATGCTCGGAGCCAAGGGCGCCACGAAAATGGCAAAAGCTTTGTTAGGCAACGAAATAAGGCGACTGTTCAACGAGAGCTAGGGAAGATATAAATTCCCTTAGCCTTAAAAGTCAGCATTGATGTCTAAGCCATTGCAGCTACCGGTGTGCAGTTCGTGCGGCAGACCAATTATGCCTAATGACGAGTGTGTCAAATATTACTGCGCAAATTGTGGGTATGTTTTAATGTGGCGATGTGAGAGCTGCAGAGAGTTCGCGAGGCCATACAAATGCATAGGCTGCGGTTTTGAGGGCCCATAGCCATGGCGCGACTGGTGGTTAGAATAAGAATACTTCCTGCTGAGGCGGAATCAAACATTGAAGAGGTTGTTGAGCTGATAAAGAGATCTGTTCCAGAAGGAATGGAGATGAAAAGCAGCACTCTGGAGCCAATCGCATTTGGATTGAAAGCAATAGTGGGAGACTTTTTGCTCGATGATGCCGAGGGACAGATGGACAAGCTCGAGGAATCTATCAAGGCTGTTGAGGGAGTAGGCGAGCTTGAGGTAATGAATATCAGTAGGCAGTCGGTAAGAATGAAGTAAGATAATAATTTTAGGGATGACGGAGGGGCTTAAGGATTGAAAAAGCTGCGCACTGGAAGCGATGAACCATCCCCAATCCAGCTTCGGGTGGCAGAAGCCAAACACAGAGATGTAGGAAAAAGGCGAGCGAGAATGGACGCTCGTCACATGCAGCACCTCGGAATACAACCTGGAGAAGTGGTCGAGATCGTGTGCAAGCGCAGCACAGCAGTCACTGCATGGCCAGCTGATGATGAAGAAAAGGAAACTGACATTATTAGAATAGACGGACAAACAAGAAAGAACGCTGGCGCCGGACTAAATGATCTACTAAGTGTCAGCAAGATAGAATGTAGGCAGGCCAAGAGCGTTACATTAATGCCATTAGGCAATAGCACCATCACGGTTGACAAGGAATTTTGTGAGTTTGTCAAACATAGACTCAAAGGTTATCCTCTGAGTGAGGGAGACGAAATCTCAGTAGTAATATTGGGTAACCAAATGGATTTTGCTGTTCAAAGGCTAATTCCCAAAGTCATTTCAAGAATTGAACAATCAACAAGACTGACTATAATGGCGGATATTACAAGCGACAGGAAGCCTCGGGTCACATATGAAGAGATAGGCGGCATGAAAGAACAGATAAAACGATTGAGGGAAATAGTCGAGCTTCCCATGCGTCATCCTGAAGTTTTTGCAAGGCTTGGGATCGAGCCTCATAGTGGTATCCTGATGTACGGATCGCCTGGTTGTGGCAAGACACTTATAGCTAAGGCATTGGCTTCGGAATCTGAGGCCAACTTTTACATTATCAACGGGCCGGAAATTATGAACAAGTATTATGGAGAAACAGAGGCGAGGCTCCGAGACATTTTCAAAGAGGCTCGAGAGTCGGCTCCGAGCATAATTTTCATTGATGAAATTGACGCGATTGCTCCAAAAAGAGAAGAGGCATTTGGGGATGTCGAGAAGAGAGTGGTCGCACAGCTTCTAGCGTTAATGGACGGCATGTCTGAGCGCGGTCAAGTCATTGTTCTTGGGGCCACCAACAGATCAGAAAGCCTTGACCCAGCATTAAGGCGCCCCGGAAGGTTTGATAGGGAGATTGAAATAGGTGTGCCAAATGGAGAGGGCAGGCTTGAGATATTGCAGATTCATACTCGTGGAATGCCATTATCAGAAGATATTGATTTACAAGAATTAGCAGATCGACTCCACGGATATACTGGAGCCGATATCAAGGCCTTATGCAGAGAAGCAGCTATGAAATCCCTGCGGCGTTGCCTTCCTGAGATCGAGCTGGAGGGTGAGAGTATCTCTCCAGAGATCCTTGAGACTATGATGATTATCGATCGAGATTTCAAGGAAGGTATGAAAGAGATCATTCCGACTGCTATGCGGGAGTTTTACGTAGAAGTAGCAGGAGTCAAATGGGAAGATGTCGGCGGGTTGCAAGAAGCAAAGCGGGTTCTACATGATAATCTTATAACGTCGATCAAAGAACCAGACAAGTTTATCAAAATGGGGATCAGACCCTCGAGAGGAGCCCTACTTTATGGCCCTCCAGGTACAGGCAAGAGTCTCCTTGCGAGAGCTCTTGCCACAGAGAGCAATGCAAACATTATCGTGGTGCGCGGGCCCGAGGTGCTCAGCAAGTGGGTTGGTGAGTCAGAGAAGGCTATACGGGAAATTTTTAGAAAGGCCAAGGCGTCATCTCCTTGTATTGTTGTGTTTGACGAGTTAGATTCACTTGCACGGCCTAGAGCGCATGAAGATGACCTTCTTGGCAACGAGAGGGTTCTCAGTCAGATTTTGACTGAAATGGATGATGCAGGCAGCGCTGGCGTTATAGTAATCGGCATTACAAATAGGCCGGATCTCATCGACACGTCATTGTTAAGGCCAGGTCGGCTCGATCTCATAATCTATGCAGGACCTCCAGACGAAAAGGCAAGACAGCAGATATTGAAAATAACTTCAAATCTTATGCCGCTTGCTTCCGACGTAAAACTCGAAATAATAGCTGAATCTACAAAGAGTTTTAGTGGAGCAGACTTGGTTGCTCTTTGCAGAGAAGCAGGTGTTCTTGCGCTGCAAAGTAGCTCTGAAGTCATCTCCAGCATCAATTTTGCCGAGGCAGCAAGGCGCATCCGCCCATCAATAACAAAGGATGTTGAGGATTGGTATGAATCTATGAAGAAAAATATCACCTACGCTATGCCTAAGCCAATAGATAAAAACTTTTACGGATAAGCAAACACAGTCCACAAAATTACTTTATAAAATTTTTTTGTTCCTGCATTTATCTAAGAATATGGATGGTAACCTCGTATGAGATAATACCAAAACAACTTGGCAAGTACAGAATTCATAAGTTGATATAATGTGCGAATTTGGTGATATGGCAGAGAATAATTTGGACTTCATTGAGCTCAAAGATCAAAACACGGATGAAGAAAATTATCTTTTGATAGATCCCTCAATGAAGACTAACCCGGATAACGCAAGGCAGCCGAAATGCTTATCTATAGTTAGAATACAGAGAATTTTAGGTCTTGTTCAAGACTTTCAGGGATGAATAATAATAATAATGAAATATCCAATTCGAAACCTTATATATGAAAAGATCAGCCAATCAGGCACGACGACTGATGCTGACCTGATGAATGCCCTCCAAAAGGAAGGACTTTCGCTTGCAGACTCAGACTTCAATAAGACCTTGATGGATCTTGAGATATACGGCCTGGTAAGAGTTTCTTGGTTAACTAAGGATAAGCGTCGAATTGAACTTCTAAGGGATCCCAATAACTCGCCTTAGGTCATAGGCGGAAAAATCAAGAAAGATGAAATTGGTGACACTATTGGATAGTATAGCAGGGCGTCGAGTGCGATTGCGATAAATATCACGACTAGGTAAGGTGCAGTGACTTTATATGCTTTCCACGCAAACTCTGGTGTTGGATTCTTTGTTAGCTTATAATGATAGACTAGCATCAGTGAACCAGAAATTGCTGCAATGGTGGTATAGAGCAAGCCAAGCCCAAAAAAAGCCAGAGCAACAGAATATGGGAGCAAGATTGCAGTATTGATCAAAATATAGCTTGCTGTTCTCTGATTCCCAATGAGCACGGGTAGCATAGGAACATGCACGCTTGCATACTCTTCTCTAGCCCTTATTGCAAGACACCAAAAGTGCGGAGGTGTCCACATGAAAACAAGCCAGCCGACTAGAAAGCCCAGCAAATCAATAGATCCTGTTGCAGTCGCCCAACCTGCCATTGAAGCAGCGCTACCTGCAAAACCTCCAACAACGATATTGGATGCGTTGGTGCGCTTGAGCCAAGCTGTGTATACTATGACATAGAAGAAGATGCCTGTGGCGATCATAGCTGTGGCTACAGGATTTAGTGTGAAAAATGCAATAACAATTGATACTGCACACAGCGCAGATCCATACGCGAACACGTTCTTTGATGAAAGCCTTCCACTAGGTATAGGTCGCTTTGCAGTTCGTTCCATTATCTTATCAATGTCTCTGTCATAATAGTGATTCAGCGCACTAGCACCCATAGATGCTAGAGCCCCCGTGAGGCCAAGAAAGCCCAACTGCCATCCAGTTACGTCCCAGCCGACACCTGGAGTAGAATCAAATCTACTAGCTGCTAGAAGGGAAGCAATAGCTGTTATCACAAGGACGACCACAATTCGTGGTTTTGAAACCTCTATGTAATCACGGAGCGCCACAGGCTTGACTCAATCGGAGTTCTCACCTTGCTCGCATTTAATTTATTCGTTCCCGCAGCTGTCAATATATAAAATGTTTTAAGTTCGCCACCTGTAGTTTGAAGAATCTCATTATCTTTCGCTTTAACAAAGCATGTTCACCATCTGATAAGCCACATAGACACATCTTGTCCTCCTTGTCAATTGCATGAGATTCTGCGATTTCATACATCTTCGCTAGCTTATCATGTGCCTGCTGGAAGTCATAATAATGCTGAACCTGTTGATCTTTCTCAAGTATCTCAAGCAGAGTCAAAGTATTTAACCAAGCGTCCCAGACTGTATCACTTTCACTTATGTCGAAGATATCTGCTGCTACGGGCACGGTTCATCGCTATACATATGTACATTCTTAAGATAGGATATCAAGAACTCTAGATTTACAATTGGTTTTAGTGCAGCTTGCCCGCAGTGGCATGCTGTGAATGACAGACATAATACACAAATGCTCCTAAGAGGGTATTTTGAAAGCAGGAGGAAACGATTAAGTATACGAAATAGGTCCCAGTACCGTACAATAACATGACTGACTGGGACCTTATGACACCCGGGATTGGTCTAACCTCGATAGGTATCGTAGGTGTTGGAATTTCTCTTTCAGGCATCGCTAAAACTTTCATCGACGGAATGCATGCTGTTACTCTTTTGACCATGTTCATTGGTATGATATTTCTTGCCTCAGGCTTGCTCAAAGATGGGTTCCCAACTTCTGGTAGAGCCAAGTCTGCCACTTTTGTAACTCTTGGCTTCTTGGTCACTTTTGGTTTTGCAGCAGCGGTCACAGTAAGCACACAAGTTCCAAGCATCTTTGCATACATCGGTCTTATGCTAATAATTTCAATACCCGCGACTGTGCTTGCTGTTGCATCCTATCGTGATTCGCAGTATCTAAAGCCTCTTGCAGTCATATTTATCGGAGCAGCCATTGTAGGTGGATCGACATTTT
This sequence comes from Nitrososphaera sp., assembly GCA_045809625.1. Classification (GTDB taxonomy): domain Archaea; phylum Thermoproteota; class Nitrososphaeria; order Nitrososphaerales; family Nitrososphaeraceae; genus Nitrososphaera. Next base: position 28,603 of record JBJMEA010000136.1, read on the forward strand.
ATGCATTCGGCCTTGTGGCCCCCAAGACACCTATTGCTGAAGAAGGACAAGGGAATAGTACTCAGGGGAATGCCACGCAAGAACAAGCTGCTGCACCACCACCTGGCAACACTATTTCAGCACGAATACTGCCTGGAGCATCTGCAGAAGGCAACCCTGACTACGAACCAGACCCTATCACAATCAAGCAGGGTGATGGGATCCAGTGGACAAATGAGGATAATACACCCCATACTGTCACTAGCAAGCAGCAGGGTCTATTTGATTCAGGGTTAATCAAACCCGCTGACAAGTGGCTGCTAAACTCTGCTCAAATTTCCCCTGCTGAATATGCCTATTATTGTACGCTTCATCCCTTTATGGGAGGAGCGCTGGTTGTCACCTCCGGTTCAGCACCATCAGGTCAGAGCTCGACAAACATGACGACGACAACGCAAGGCGGTGCCACAAACAATCAGTCAGGCGCATCAAGTGGTAATTCTACAACAACAGCAGCAGACAACAATGCAACATCAACAACAACATCATCATCATCAACAGCAGCAGACAACAATGCAACTACAACAACTGCTGGCTCAAACACCACAGCGGCTGGTGGATGATTGCATACCGCCTCTATAACGATTGGATCATGTGCAGCAACTAACGATGTATTAAAAGAAACAGATAATGACATTGATACTAGTTTCAGTGTACCGTCACATGGCTTAACAATAGCACTTCACCTTATAGAATTACGCCAGGAGCGTAAAAATCAAAATGCCTGTTATTGCTTGTAATTTCGATTTCAAGTCGCTACATGTGGGCATCAACTTCCCTTTGTTTTTGATTAAATTGGAGAATATTCTTTCAACTGCACCATCCACTCATCGCTGACGGGCGAAGTAAAGGTGATTGAATGAAAATCATTTCCCTCACTATAGCGCAGATCGAAGAGCTAAGGAGGATCGCCGAAGGTGCGCTTCCCAACGAGAGTTGTGCATTACTTTTGGCTGAACGCAACGATGGTAAAGTGGCTAGGATTTTACCAATGCGAAATGTTGAAGAATCATCTGTTTCATTCACTATGGATCCTTCAGAAGTGATGGAGGCGTACAATATTGCGGATAGCTTTGGAATGCAGGTTATTGCAATTTTCCATTCGCATCCTGCTAAACCCTCGCCATCTAGTATAGATATTAAATTTATGGAGATAAATCCCGTCATATGGCTAATTTATTCGACGACTGAGAACGTTCTGAAGGCCTTTCTGTATAACACCGACGTCGTAGAGGAGATTGGGTTAAATGTTATCGCTACTAAGGAGTGAGCCTTTCAGTGTCTCTGGGATATAGAACAACCTCACGCACGTTCTGTTCACCAGCAAGAACCATCATTAGTCGATCATAGCCTAGCCCCCAGCCCGAATGCGGAGGCATTCCCCAGTCAAAGGCTTTAAGGTGGTCTTGAAACGAAGAAGCATTCAAACCCTGTTGTGCAAGTCTCTGCCTTAGTTTTGCAGGATCATGCAAACGCTGTCCTCCTGATGCAAGCTCTAAATAGTTAAACTGAAGGTCAAAAGACCTTGAGAGTTTACTATCTTCATTCTTTTCGTGTATGTAAAAAGGCTTGAGCTTAATGGGCCAATCCATAATAAAATAAAATCCCTGGTGTATACTCCCCAGTTTTCTGAGGGCAGAATCTGAAAGGTCATCTCCATACTCTATCTTTTCGCCCTTTTTAGCAAGCTCATCTAGGCACTGCTCGTAACTCAGTCTGTCTATCTTATAGACAGATATTTCCTTTGCACCCGCTTGCTTGAGGAGATGCTTGTGCTTGTCATTAAATTCGCTAGCTACTTTTCTTATTATATTCTCAAGCACGTCCATGACTTCTTCATAACCAAGGAATGCAGCTTCAATGTCGATACTTGTAAATTCAGATAGGTGCCTGACCGTATGGGAGTTTTCTGCACGGAAGTAAGGTCCAATTTCAAAGACCCTTTCCAGGCCAACCATTAACTGCTCCTTGTATAATTGTGGGCTTTGCGCAAGGTATGCCTTTTTGTTGCTAAAGTACTCAAACCCAAACAGATTCGCGCCCCCTTCACTAGCCGTTCCAATAATTTTTGGAGTATTCACTTCAACAAAGTCTTGCGCAAAAAGCGTGTCTCTTATTATTTTAAGCCCTGCTGAGCGCATCTTGAAGATGGCCGCCACTCTTGGATTCCTTAAATCAAGTGCGCGTGCATCAAGTCGCTTATCTAGGGCGGACTCAACTCTCCCAGTAGGGTCTATTGGCAGGGGATGAATTGCTTTCGTTAGCACTGTAAATTCGTCAACCATTACCTCGACAGGAAAGTCTCGTGCTTTGCTCTCTTGTACAATGCCTTTAGCGGTCACCATGCTCTGCCTTGGCGACTCAAGTGCAGAGTTGAGGTTGCTACCTGTTACGATTACTTGACATATGCCCGACGGATCCCTGATGGTTACAAAAGCGAGTCTACCAATATTACGTACGTCCTCTATCCACCCTACGACCGTTACTTGCTGCCCAATTAATGGGCGATCAAGTTGGTCACTGTGATGAGTTATTTTGATATTGCTTATTGCCATCCTTCTCTTAAGTCCTCTTCGAACTATTCTTGAATTCTACTAGCAATTCGATGTTCCTGACTGCCTTCGCAATCCTCTGGATCTTCTCTAGATCAATTTCTGCACTTTTTGCCTCCCCTGCGATAATAACCTTTGTTAGCTTATTGGATTCTGGAAGCCAGAAGAAGTTGACTGATAGCACCTTCATGGGATGAAAAAGACTCTCAATGAAACGTCGATCAGAAGCTTCAGTCTCAACAAACCAGACCTTCTGCCCCATTTCCTTTTCGATCTTGTTAGCAAGCTCTACATCACTTCTTATCGCGCTTATATCATGGCCTCGGAGTACAAGTATAAAGTCGCCATTCACTCTAGTACCTCGAACTAGTGTGAACTTGTTGATTTCTTGATTACGATCTGCCAAACCAATGAGCTTTATTGAAGCATCAACATCGTCTTGCGAGATACTTCCCGACATGAGTTTTGCCTCGCAGGTTCTGCAAAGTACACCGGATTTGGCGTCAAATGTGCAGATCGGAGTTTTCAATTATTATAAACTTGCGATAATGTGTATTACGGTTATATAACCCATATGCAATCTCAAGTAATACACTGAAGGCATTATTGAATAGCTGAATTGGAATGTTATTATTCACATCAATCAAGCACTATTGTTAGTATCGCTATCTTCTTCTCGCCCTGATGTTTACGATACTATCGAGTGCATTCCCAATAAGGACAAAAGCAAGCCCTGTCAATGCTATCATGAGGCCTGGTGGGACTATCCACCACCAAAGCCCCCGTGGCATTGCTCCTGCTGCATGGGCTTGATGGAGGATCTGACCCCATGTAGGGATCGATGGGTCTCCCAGACCCAAAAAAGAAAGAGCAGCCTCGCCCAAAATTGCGCTTGGAACGGCAATGGCAATACTTGCAAAGGTAAGCGGCAATAACTGCGGTATTATATGCCTAAAGATTATTCGCGTATCTGACATGCCCATCAATTTAGCTGCCTCTATGTACTGCAGGCTCTTTACCTGCAGGGCAAGACTTCTGCTTATCTTTGCCATTCCGACCCAACCAAATATTATAAGAAACCCGGTTATCAAAAATATGCTGCGTCCTATCGTTATTGATAAAATAATGAGGAGCGGAAGCGTCGGAAGACAATAAAATACATCGTTTATGCGCATAAGACCCTCGTCTGTACGGTTCCCCTTGTATCCAGCGACAATGCCATATAACAGACCAATAAAAACTGCCACCACTGACACCGTCAAGCCGATGAAGAGCGCAACAGGTGTACCCCAAAGGAGACCAATGGCTAAATCGCGCCGTAAATCATCAGTCCCCATCATACCATAGACTTTTCCACCTAATATGAGTCCAGAATCGCTTATAGTATCGCTTGAATCAAACATATAAAATTCAATTGTGAATAAGTATGTGCCTTTAAGCACCTTATTTTCTTCAGTGTCAGAAAAAATCATATCTTGTGGTCTTGTGGGATCTACAGGATACGAAAATAGATTGCCATAATCTGCAAGAGTATCTATAATAAGTCTATCAGTAGAGAAGATTCTGGCAGAGAACTCGTTGGTTTCATTCTGAGAAGGTGGTAGAGATGCAAAATAGATCTTAAATTCAAGACCATCAGGCCTAATCACACTCACCTGAACAGCGGGTTGAATAGCACCATACCTTGCTGAATACATAACCATAAAGTCGCTTGGATATGAATCATAATCGAAATTGAACCTATAACTATGGCTCTCGATTCGCACTCCCTGGTCAAAAACCGTAGATTTTTCAGCATCCTTGGCCGTCATAATCATCTGTTCTGGCTGTTTTAGGCCAAACAGATTTACCCACGTTGGCATGGCGGATTGGGGATTAGTGATCCAATAATTTGGGTTATTCCATTGCCTAAAAGACTCTAAAGGAATAGCTGCTATCGCATAAATTGACACTAGAACGAGGCCAAGTAATATTGAGAGACCAGCAAGGCCACCCCATGATCGTTTGAATTCACTCAAAATATCTCCTTTAGAACGCGCTTCTATTGGACGTGTCAGGCTAGCTTCACCCTTGGATCAAAATATGCGTATGCTATATCTGTGACAAACACTGTGGAGACGAAAATGAGTGTGGATATGTATGTCAATCCAATTATGACTGGGATGTCGAAGAAGGCTATCGCCTGATAATACAAGCTTCCTATGCCTGGCCAACCAAAAACTGCCTCCACAGTAATTGCGCCGCCAAATGAGCTTGCTAGGCTCAAGGCTACTACAGTAATAATAGGGGGTGCAGCATTTTTTAGAGCGTGTGAATATAGTATACGCCTTTGGGGAATACCCGCTGCTCTCTTGGCCACTATATAATCTTCACCAAGGATCCCTATCACAAAATAGCGTACAATATAAGCCCACGAGCCAACCCCAACCACTACAATTGTTAGAAGAGGTAAGATCATATGGTAAAGCAGATCAAACGGATATGATGGATCCGATGGCGGCGTGAGAGGTGTGGCCAGTGCGGGAAAGATATGATACGTAAATGCAAAAGCAAAAATCATGAGCATCCCCACCCACCAAGTCGGAAAGCTGCTGCTAAATACTGCAAAAGCAGAATTGGTTTTGTCCCATAAAGAGCCAGCATGGTTTGCAGCAAATGCTCCGACATAAAGGCCGATCACAGTAATGATCAAAGTTGAGGTGGTAAAAAGTAACAATGTCTTTGGCAATTTCTCCAGTATGATATCACGCACGTTTGCAGAACCCGCTTCGCTTGTAAGGTAGTTTGATTTACCAAGATCTAAAAGCATTACTTTCAACATAGTGTTTGCAAACCGCTTAGGGGAGTACCATGGCTCATCCAGACCAATTGCCTTAATTTGGAGGTTGATCCTCTGGTCTATGTATTTCTGCCGCTCCTCAGTACTTTGGAACCTGATATTGCTATGGTTTGCCTCATCAACTACAGACGATCTCGTTGCGTCAAGCACAATCTTATCCATGGTGGAACCGACTAGGATCATTGTCAAGATTAACGTAGAAAAAAGAACTATAACCATATTTAGCGAGCGCTTTAGGATAAATCGGTGAAAGTCTCCCATTCACTGAATCACTGCACACCCGATATATTTTCCTACCATACCTTTTGCTGATATATATTTTGTTTAAAGTCTCCATAAGAGGGAATGTCGTATTTTCCTTTCAGTCCGCAAGAATTTCATAATCTACTATACAACACGGTAATAGTTGTTAAGGAGCCTCAAGCGCAATCTGCAGTGAAATCTGCATTAACAAATTGGACAAGGATTAAGGGACTCCGGTCTGTGACATCACAGCATTACTGATATTATAATGCATTTGACTTAATGATTTGGACCTTATATGTGTGCTGGACTAGAGACTACGATAGTCCATATAAAAGACGACTATCAAATGATAAGATCGATGCATATTATATTATACTGACATTAGTTGAACGATATAGGGGCTCTCTAAGTTAGAGTATGAATGTCCCAAGACAAATATAGATAATAATAGTGACATTCGACGCCCTGATTTCTGTGAGATATTGCCGGTTTAATCTGATTCTTCAAATCCGGGTCCTATCTTGTACAATGGACGAATTAATCGATTCTTTAGAGAAGACCGCAACTCCATCCTCGCCATCTAGTAAGCATTAATGAGCGGTAGACTGATTGCCAATCGTCTGGTTGTTAAAGTTTGCGCCTTGGCCAGACCCAACTGATCTTGGTGCGGCAAGAATAGTCGTTGAAGAAATATCTGGACGCAGAGCTTCGTTGCTAGTCGCAAATATCTTGATTTGATTCGGCCCTGGTGACAGCTTTGCGGTCATCTCTGGAGGAATGTCGATACCGAATTGACCGAGTGCTTCAGGTTGCGCTTTCCCTCTTATCACTACTGCTCCATCCTTGTTTGACACAAAATAGTCTACAGTAACATTGCCGTTTCTTTGGCCAGCAACCTGAACATCTACCTTGATCGAAGCAGGCTGACCCGCGGCCACTATTCGCGGCACATCAACACTCGTTATATCAGCAAGTTGAGGACTCTCATAGTTAGACCAATGCCCCGCTTCAAAGGGATAAGAGGCGTCTCTAAAGGCATTAATAGTTATTGTACCTCCAGCAGGATTGAAGTTGTCAAGATAGAATGCTCCGTTACTGATAATTGCATGGCCATGGCGTTCAATCCAATCGATGCTTGCATCATAGCGCTTGACAGCATCTTGGATGGTTACATTATCCTTCAAAGCAGCAGGAACAAATTGTTCGTTTTTCATCTTTTGTAGCTCTGCCTTTATCAACTCGGCATGCTCTCTTACTATGGGGTCATACCATCCGATGCCTTTGGTTTGTGCTTCACTTCTAGAATATGCAAGTTTTCCATCCAAGACGATTCTCTCTGATGCAGCAAGAATTTCCCAAGGCTCACTGGGAAAGAAAACCGCAGAGTCGGCAATCTCTTTTTCATCATAGTGCCAAATATCAACATAGGACTCAATTCTATCCGGAGCCACAAACCTTATTCCCTTTGAAAGATTGAGTGCTTCGCTTGCAGCTGGTGTAAACTCAGGATCTACTGTGCGGTCCCCGGATCCGGTGTCCGTCCCCCACTCCTGCGTGAAGTAATTAGCATACATCATATCAGAAAGATCCATCTTTATGCCGTTATGCCAGTTTGAATAGAGTGGTGTAAAGGTAACCTTGCTTTTTGCATTGGATCCTTCGCCCGCTTGAACCCATTGCTGCAGCGTTTGGTTCCATTTTATTGCATCAGCAGGTACATCTAATTTATCAAGCGGTCCATTAGTTACTATTTCTGTCCAAGGGCTTCGGAATGGGATTACCTCACCGGTATAGGGATGTCTAAAGGTACCTTGGTCTGCAACCATAAAATAAATACTCTTTCCGTATACGTCCTGCAGACCTGCGATTGTATTCCATGACCCTTGGTGGATCTGCTTAACTCCGATGTCTACTGAGGCATTCCCGTCAGTGGATCTTGCATTCAGTAAAGAATACTTGCTCGTTATGCCTGCGCCAAAATCATTCACCAAACCCTGGATTTTGGCAGACGCAACAAATGGGTCAGTCTTCTGCGCAACAAAGAGCCTTACAGATTCTTGGATGCCCATTTTTACTGCATCACTTAAGAGATTATTCCGTTCATCTTCTGATGTAAAGTTAAAGAAGGCGATCCTTTGAGTTATCTGATCGAGCGTGTTATTATGATAGTTCCAATAAGCAGGGTTTTGTGATCCTGGCATTCCACTTAACCAAGGAGCATACATCTGTCCAGCTGTTATCGGGTTATACTTCACAAACGCACTTGTGCCTCCAATCTCCTCCGTGTATATTTGCCATTGCAGGCTCTTTGGATCCGAGCCATAGACCACCACGTTTGCCTTATTCAAATCGCCGTAGTCTCTTTGCACACTGAAGCCGATCTTTTCTAGTTCTGAAGCTAAAAGCTCTCCCATTGATTGCTTCTTAGCATCATCTTGCCTGATTAGCACTTTTATGGTGACAGGGTTGCCATGGAAAATCCACTTTCCGCCATCATTCGTGGCGCCTGCGCTTGATAACACACCGGATATAATGTTTGATGCATAAGCAGGGTTATACCTAAAACCAAACGACTCTACCGTATCTATAATATTGAGATACTCCGGCGAATAGATTCCAAATGGATCGATAAGAGGACTTCCATAACCTTTTAAAATCTCATTAACAACAAATTCCCGGTCTATTAGATAATTCAACGCGTAACGTATCTCCTTGAATTGAAAAGGATTGAGAATATTTGGATCGTCTGCAGGGGCAGGATTTAGGAGAAAACCCAGAGAGCCAGCAGTCTTGTCATATACTTTTAGCCTAGGATCATTCCTTGCATCATTGGCTGCTTCATTTGGGATGGCATAAAAATATGTATCAAGTGACCCAGATTTAATATCTTCGAGTGCAAGATTTTCATCCGTGCGGAGGATGAATCTTGCCTGATCGAGAAAGGAACCTTTTATCTGTGTTTGTGAAAGAGCGGAATTTTGGAAAGCTACTGAACTAAACAGAACTAAAATAACAAGATAAAAAATATACGACTGAAATGCGAGTTTTCGCAACGCTATCAGAGGCTAATGCAGGCTATAATATATCTCTTCTAAAATCTAATTATGATTCATCTACTTCCTACCTGAGGTATTGCATTTATCAGCGATCTCGTATAAGGATGAACAGGATCCAATAGAATCTTCTCAATAGGACCTGTTTCTACTATCCTACCGGATTTCATAATAGCCAAATCGTCCCCAAAATATCGAGCCGTAGACAGATCGTGTGTTATGTAAATGTAAGAAATACTATACTTTTGTCTTAGACTCTGCATAAGTCTCAATATTTCCCCCCTGACTGAGACGTCTAACATCGAAACTGGTTCATCAGCAACGATAAGTGAAGGACGAAGAACAAGGGCTCTTGCAATTGCGACCCTCTGCCTTTGACCCCCTGAGAGAGTAAATGGAAGTCTGCCTGCTATATCTTGTGATGGCTCCAGTCCGACCTCGCGGAGAGCATTTAGAACTCTCTCTAACTTTTGTTCTTTTGAGGCTTCCTTATCGTTAACCATGAGTGGCTCCATTATTATATCCCTTACCTTCATACGAGGATCAAGTGAGGCATACGGGTCCTGGTATACCATCTGGACTGATCTTCTGAAGTTTCTTAGCTGTTTTCCTTTGAAACGAGTCACATAATTTCCTTCATATATTACCGAGCCACAATCCGGATCTATTGCCCGCATGACCAATCTTGCCAGAGTAGTTTTGCCTGAGCCTGACCCTCCAGCAAAAACTAATACTTTAGCCCTGTCAAGTGTGAAACTGACATCGTCTACCGCCTTGACAAAGAGGTCAGGTTGTTGTCCTGATTTAAAAAATTGGAGGAAACCCTTATTGAAATGAAAATACTTTCTCAGAGCTTTTGCCTCAAGAAGAATGGTCAAGTGATTGTAGGTTAATATTCCAAGTATATTTAAAGAGGCTTAGCCTCCGTTGATGCAGTCAGAATCCTCATATTACGTAAGGATCACCTGTTTTCTTGCCATTGCCGAAATTAAAGGTTTCCGGCTTGAAAGCGTACTATTTCACCGAGAGTGGCATAATCAAGGGAGTAGATGGAGTTAATTTTGAGATCTCAGAGGGTGAGTCTCTAGGCATTGTCGGCGAGTCTGCGTGCGGCAAAAGCACGCTAGCGGCGGCTCTCATGCAATCAATGCAGGCTCCGGGCAAAATAGTCGATGGAAGCATTTTACTCGAAGGCAAAGATATTACAAAAATACCTACTGCTGAATTTGATAGAAAAATAAGATGGAAGAAGATAGCGATGGTGTTTCAAGGTGCCATGAATTCACTTGATCCCGTATACACCATTGGGAGCCAGCTGCAAGAAATTCTAAGAGAACATAACTTTGAAGGCAAAATACAAGACAAAATAGCGGAATCGCTCCAGCAGGTTGGACTTGACTTATCCATTGCAAAGCGCTATCCACATGAACTTTCTGGTGGCATGAAGCAGCGGGTTGTAATCGCTATGGCCTTATTGCTGAATCCGGATATCTTGATAGCCGATGAACCTACGACGGCGCTGGACATGCTAATTCAGTCACAAATAATCGATTTGCTTAGAAGATTACAGAAGCAAAATGGGATATCGATAATTTTGATAACACATGATCTAGCGCTGGTATCGCAGATGACTGATAAGATAGGCATAATGTATGCAGGGCAACTTGTTGAATTATCCTCAACCAGGGATATCTATACCAACCCCCAGCATCCTTATACCCAAGCTTTAATTGAGGCTATGCCCAGACTCAGATCAACCGATAAGGAAATACATTTTATCAAAGGAACTCCGCCTTCTTTACTTGATCCACCATTAGGATGTAGGTTCTATGACCGCTGTATTTACGCGATGGACATATGCAAACAAAATCCGCCAGAGTTTGATAGAGTAAATGGTTACGTCCGCTGTTGGCTGTTAAACAACTCTGCTGATAGTCCCCAACCTTAAAAAGAGTGATACGCCAGAGACAACGCTGCCTGTAGGGAATTTCAAGAATGTCGAATACGCTACTATCACATTTTCCTTTCCCCGAGATAAGGGATAAGCAAAAGAAAGTCCTTGATATGATCGATTCTGCATTAAAGTCGGATTACAAACAGATCTTTCTTGAGGCTCCTACAGGTTTCGGAAAGACACCTGTGGCAATAACACTTGCCCGTTACCTTGGAAGTTCTCATATATGCACCGCGACAAAAGACCTCCAAAGCCAGTACCGGCGTGATTTCCCATTTGTAGTAGACGTAAAAGGAAGAAGTAACTTTTCGTGCATTGTCAAGGAGGATATGGGCCTTGAGGAGAGTTGCAACTATGGACCTTGTATTAAGGATGATTCATACGATTGTTCCTACAAGACTCGGCTCTCAGATTATAGGGTCGAGGGACAAAATACTCTCCATGAGTTAGTCAAACTTGATCCTTTTGCAGAGCATAGATATATCGATAAGCTAAAATCAAAACCAAAGCTAGTTGAGTTAGATTGGCACCCGTGCCATTATTACCACCAAAAGTGGATAGGCAATCACTCATCACATACTGTGTATAACTATAGATATTTTCTATCTGACATTTTCTATGCAGGGGCAACACAAAAACGTAAACTGCTGGTTCTAGATGAGGCACACCAGCTGGAAAATGAGGTTGGGGACTTCAGAAGTTTCACTGTCCGCAAGAATATGTTACCTTTCTTGAAAATGCATATGCCCGATAGCAATGTGGATGATGTTGAAACTTGGCTTGACCTCTGTGTTAGGCTAAAGGAAAGGTTGTTTGAATTCACAGAAAAGGCGCAGGGCATAATCGAACGTAGCAATCAGAGAGTGGCTTTGGAGCCGTACACAGAAAAGAATTTAATAGATGCACTAGAACTCGACAAGAACCTTGCGGCAGTCATTAATGACATCAAAGGAAACAAGGATAATTGGATTGTTTCTGGCATTCAGCGCGATTCTACCAACCAACTTTTGAAGGCAACACTCACGCCACTTGACGTCTCGAGCTACTTTGACGCTATCCTTGACAAAGGTTCTCTTTCGCTTTTCATGAGCGCTACGATTCTCAGCAAAGATTACCTATGCAGGACGACAGGCCTTGATCCGGAAAAGGTCAAATTCATCCGGATTGAAGATTCTGACTTTCCTATCAAGAATAGACCTATTCACATGATGAACGTTGCATGGCTTAGCGCCAAGACAATGAATACAAATATGCCTAAAATTGTTCAGGCAATAGATAACATAATGTCGATACATAGGAATGAAAAAGGTATAATTCATACAACATCATACACGCAGCTGCAATTTATAAAAGACAATGTCAGCAAGGAAAATGCAGGCAGGCTAATAGAGACTGCGTTCAACCTGGACAGGAGCGAAGTACTAAGAAAGCATTACGAGAGTAAGAAGCAAACAGTTCTGATATCTCCGTCCCTTCATCTGGGGGTAGACTTAAAGGACGATTTATCTAGATTTCAGATAATCGTCAAGGTTCCATATCCTGACCTTACAGACAAGAAAATAGCTGCCAAAAAGAATCGTGATCAAAAATGGTATACTTGGAACACAGTATTGCGCCTAGTTCAAGCTTACGGCAGAAGCATTCGAAGTAGTGATGATCATGCGACAACATACATCTTGGACAGTAGCGCATCGTTTCTTCTTAAGAATGCAAACAGTTTGATTCCTCGATGGTTCACAGAGGCAATCATGCAGTCGTAAAAGGTTTTTATGCCCACAGTCTCGGATAGGAGAATAAAGTTTGTCGGGCGACGACAATGTTGCCTCCAATAGGCGAGCAAAGTACATTACATTCGGATTCAGTTCGAGCTTAGCGGCAACTTTGATACTTGTATCGCCAATTTTATTTACACTCTTAGCTTATCCTGAAACATTTACTCTCTCCTGGAATGAGGGCAGGGGGGGATTTTTGTTCGCTATGGTATTTATTGCAGCAGAGCTTGTAGGACTAAATTATTGTTTAAGCACCCAGAGGCTTTTGGCTGGTGCTGGGATGGCAGCGCTGACTATATTGTATTTTATTGCATTGCCCTATGGTCTTTCTGACTATATCAGAAATGCAAAAGATGTGTATAACGTCTCGCTAGAAAACAGCTGGATGTGGATGTGGGATTTTGTTGTTATGACCATATTCACAACAAGCGCGCTGATTTTGTTCTTTGGCAAAAAGTGGCACAAGATAGCATCTGCAGGAGCAATATATCTAGGGGGCACCGCGCTGATACTCGCTCTTGATGCATTTTTTCCTTTCGATTCGCTCGGCCCCCTGCAGGTCGTCGTTCCGTTTTATTTGCAGTTCGATGAGGCAGTCATTAACTTCATAGACACGTTCATTGTCAACATTGGGCCAGAAGCAGTGACTAATTTTGTTCAACCTGCATTGGCAAAAGGTAATCTCCTTTTGATGAATGGGCTTCACGGTCCCTTCGCACTGCAGGTGTTTTGGCCATCTGCAGGAGTTCATAGCATGATTATATACACGCTCGTCATGTTGGCCTTGCTTGTGAAGATGGATATACCCTTGGCCAGAAAACTGATATACTTTGCTGTTGGAACCTTCGGTACCGTCGTTACTAATTTGGTGCGAATAGTTTCGCTCTCATTGTATGCGTTGGTGGTTACCACGAACGTACAACAGTGGGAGGCTTTTCATTCAGTTGCTGGAGAAATAATGTTTCTCCCTTGGCTTGGAATATATCTCTCGGTAGTAATCTATATTGAAAACAAAAGGACCAGGAGACTTCGTACTGGACTAGCCAGTGCTGCAACGTCTAGTCAATCAATTCGCTAGAATCAACCATCATGGCTTTTGGCTTCGATAATATTCGGTTTAAGGTTTATACGAGATAAGGAATAGCAGGAAATACAATTTGGAAGAATATGATTACTAAGTAGTATCCTTATCTCTCAACCAGTCAGATTATATATAAGCCGTGGTGTTTGATCTATAGAGGTTTTTTGATTGGTACAAAATAGTTTTCCGATGAAAGAATGGCATGTTGAACATATGGAAAAGACAGTTGTAAAGTATGTCAAAGGTCTGTCAGAAAATGCATCAGGGTGGGAGAAAAGAAATCACAAAAAATATGGCAGCCTTGCAAACATCTGCAGGCAGATTGAATATGACATTAAGCACGGAGTCAGCAGCGAACAAGTTATTTCCTTATTTGAAAAAATTCGAAATGATTCATCTTTTTCTGCTCTGAGGAAAAACAGTGGTTCTATGGAAAGGTTGACAGAAATCGAAAACCAATTTAGCAAACCAAAGATAACGGTCTCACATTGGAGCTAGTGTCCCGCTACATACTCTTCTTTGGATAATAATACTGACGGTACTTTTTGTGATTCTTCTGATAAAAGTTTACCATTTGCTTGCTTTAACCAATGAGGGATTAAACATCAGATAAAGCGGTGCGATAAAGAGAATCAAATATAACTGCAGTCTTGAGGATAATTGTTGTTCTATCATCCTCAACTTAAATAGCCACATTTATGAAGGATTATCAGATGACTGCAGAAGAAGACAGTCAGTATCCCATTGTGGCGGAAATCGATGGCATTAAGATCAAGACAGAAAAAATGATCATTGATAAACTTTATTACTGCATCTACGACTACAAGGTTTTCTTGTTTTATAAAGATGAACAGTCATTGCTTCATTGCTATGAAATACAAGACCCTGAGGTTGTTAAAGAAATAGCAGAAAAGCCTTCTGAGCTCGATAGAATTCTCAGAAGACATGCTAATATTCATCAAGAGTAGCCGCAACAAACGTTATATTATAGCATGCTGAACTATCTCGCACGATGTCGACAAGCACTAATTCAGTCAGGCAAAGCAGTTCCAGTAATGAGATATTCATCGGCAAAAAACCGCTTATGACCTACGTCACGGCAACGCTAGTTCAGCTGGCAAACGAGCCGACAGTTATAATAAAAGCAAGAGGAAAAAGTATAACCAGAGCAGTTGACGTAGCACAGATTATTGTAAAACGAATGGATACACTTGGATACAAGATCGGACCCGTCAAGATAGGATCCGAGACCGTGCAATCCGACGACGGCAAAGTGAGAAATGTTTCAACAATTGAAGTCCCGATCTCCCGTGCTAAATAGAAACCTGCGTCAAGAATAGGCGTCAGCATTCATATACCAGCCATAACCAGATTTCTTTTACAGTAGTACCTAAGCAGAATCGGCAGGTCATATTCTTCGACGATGAGAAAAAATTGCTTCAGTGCATTACGGATAAATTTTAAACCAAGATCGCCTGACTGAAATAAGAAAACTCCCCAAGATTGCCTGAATGACTGCTAAAAGCTTTCAAATAACTCAAGATGAAAATTAGGAAACCTGCATACTCAGCTAATGGATACCAATCATTGTGAAACTATAGAAGAAATAAGCGAATCGAGAAGAAGAATACTATCCTTATCTAAAGTAAGCACAATTATGAGGGTCAACATATTCAAGTTTGGAGAAAGCACTTGATGCTCTTTTTAGAAAAGATTGACGGAGAAATACAGATATAAATGATTTCATTTTCTTCTGAGCTGAGGTAAAAGAAGGCAGAGTTCTGCTCTTAGGTTTGCTCAGGCTCTGAGGGTTAGATTCTTTCTGGCTCAGCGGTCAGTTGACTTGCTGCTTGTAATAGATAACTTATTCCATAATATATCAATAGGGCAGAGAGCAAGAAGAGCAAAACTCGGTAGTATCTCGATTTAAGAAGCCTTGCTCCTCTCGAAGCCAAATATGCGGTCAGAGCAAGCCACGCATAGTCCATCCAAATATGAAACGAAAAGAGAATCATTGCACCCGTAATAAGGCCAAATTGTGCAGAATCGGCTATCAATTTTAATCCCGCCGTAAACCACCAGAGCATGAAGAAGGGGTTTAGCAAAGTGAGAGAAAGCCCTGCTATAAACGGGCCTTTACTGTTTGTGATGTGTTTAACGACATATTCCCTCCTTTTTCTTAGATTGCTGGCTATTTGAAAACCTGCAAAGCCAAGGATAGCGATGCCTCCAAGCAAGGCTATGATGGACATATATTTTCTTGGAGCATCCAATGTAATGAGTCCTCCCACTAGTAAGATGATTAGAGGTAGCTCAATTATAGCATGGCCATGAGCAACCTTCAGCCCCGACCATTTATTGCCCTGACTGCCCCAGAACACATTTGCGAAAAAAAGAGGTCCTGGTGCGAGAACGCCAGATGCTGAAATAGCGATAACCTCGATCCCAAATTCTACTATATTCATCTTCTTTATAATGGCATTTTTGCTCATAGTGTTAAAATTTTTTGCTACAGGAAATTCCTTAAAAGGAACCATTGACACAATTCTCTTACATTGGTTGATACTATACGGACCATAAAGCTGATTACTAAATGGGGCGCAAATATAGCACTAGGGAGACGGCGTCCCGTCATTGCAGTGTTCAGCATGACTCACTACTGCAATTTCTACTGTCCGATGTGTCCTTTCGGTAATCCAAACAAGGAGGGGCAAATAATGCTCGCCAATAAGGCCGATCTTACTACACAACAATGGAAGGAGGTCTTTGACAAAGTTTCAAAATATTGTGTTTGGTGCATAATAGAAGGCGGAGAACCCACGAGCAGACCGGACTTCATGGAGCTGATTGAATATCTGCACAGCATCAATATGCCCATAACTCTCATCACGAACTGTTCGCTCCTGCACACTGTCAATCTAGAGAAGTTGAAAAAGTGTATTGAATTTGTAACGTGCAGCATCGATTCTACTTATGAAGAGCCATATTGTAAGGTGCGAGGAGTATCTCCGCAAGTTTTTAGAAGGGTCGTTGACAACCTGGACCTTCTGACAAAACACGCGGTGCCACATTATTTTAATAGCGTAATAACAAAATATAATTCTGAAGAATTCATCGATCAGTCTTACTTTGACAGGGCAAAAGGTCTTGGAGCTAGCGCAATTTCGCTTACCTTTGTAGAAGACAGATCTGACGTTCACTATTCGCTATTGCCCAACCGCCAAACAATGATTGAGGTTTGCAGAAGCATCCTTGATTATATGAAAAAGTCTAATTCTATTAAGATGCTGATACCTGCCGAATACTTTGAACAGATTATAGAGCATGGTCGAACACTCTTTGACGAATGCGGAGTGTGGAAGAGTATATTCGTTAACGGAAATGGAACGGTTATGGTACCTTGTTGGAAATTCAATTCTCCTGAAAACACGTATAGTTTACTTGATAAAAGTATAGAAGAAATATGGAGCGCTCCCCAATGGGATATAGCAAGGACATGTCACGATTGCAAGGTCCTTGGCTGCATTTGGACTTCATCACAACCCATAACAACACTAGCGAGGAGCTATATGAGAGGCATGCCAAAAATGATTAAGGAATATCGCCCTGATCTCGCTGAGGTACCTTAACACAAACTCTCATAAGACCTCCCTTACTCCTCTTTTAATATTCAGTTAAATCCATGTAATGCAGCCAATATTGGACAAAGGTAAAAACAATCGCTTCAGGGCTTAGTAGTACCGATAAAAATCAAATAGGTAGGGTCCACAGGATTTTCGAAGTAGTAGTCCTGACACTCTAGTTGTCCGCACATAGAGAATTCGGAGAAAGTTATTACTATTAAATAAATTCATACACTATACAGTTAGATAATTCTACTCGCTGATTACTAAGAACTATTCGTTAGAGACAGAAATAACCTGTAAATATCAAACTCGGAGTTAATATAATACGATATGTTATCCAACGATGGCGAAGGCCTCAAAGCTCCGCTAGAATATCCTGCATGTCAAGTAACTGCATGCTTTGAGCGTGCAACTGTCTACGTCGTCATCAAGGAAAGTGATACTAACGCTCTGAGCGTTGATAGTGGCGAAAAACAGATGATGCTTGAGAGGGATTCGTTCGCTGACGTCAATGCTTTTAAGCTTATATTGTATCTTTGCGCACGACATGATTACGACCTGAGGTATCTGCTGGGTGAAAACGAGCTCGAAATAACAAAAAGGCATCATTTGGTTCTTAATAAAACCGATTAGACATTACAGGACAGAGAATGCTGTCGAGCCCGATTAATGCCGACAGTTTCAAGTCTCTATGCCTTTTATGGCAAATCACAAATCATCTAGGCGCTGCTCACTGCAAACAACCATGCATCAGAAACCCAGAATTTCAGAATCGTATTTTAAGCCTCTAATAAGAGACTCTATATTCTAGTGGCTTTGCGGACCCGATAATAGGTATGATTATCTAGCCGCACAAACGTTAAGGTTTATGTTAATTAGTTGTTGACAATTGAAGTCTTTTCGCTATATGCACTCCAATCTTAACTTAATTGCACCAATTCTTGATTTGCGCACGCACTGTAGCGGAAAGGAGGTTGCAATCATAGGAGATATCCATGGCTGCTACGACGAAGTTAATCAGCTTCTAGATGCAATCAATTGGTCGCCGAGTAGCCATGTTCTGATAATGACGGGGGACCTTATCGATCGCGGCCCTAAGATCAAGGAAACGCTAACGTTTGCTAGAAATACTTCGTCAGTCTACACATTAATGTCAAATCATGAACAGAAACTTTTAAGATACCTTCAGGATGGACACATTCAAAGCAGTGCTCTTGTCAAGACAATTCAGCAATGCGGAGACGCATTCCTCAAAGAGCCCTCGTTTTTAAAATGGTTGGAATCGCTTCCGTGGATAGTCAGATTTGCAGATAATTCATATGTCGTACATGCAGGGATAAGACCAGATAGGCCCATCAATAAACAGCACAAGGATCATTGCATCTATATTAGGACTTGGAACCCTGTGACCCGGAAAATTTCAAATGAAGGCTTAGATCCATGGTGGTATGAGTATCCATATCTTTATTCATCACAAAGGGAACATTCCGCGGGCCAGATAAAGATCTTTTTCGGACATCAACGACATGATAAAGCATGGGTATCTCATTGGGCATGTGCATTAGATGGGGGTGCTGTATTTGGAGGAGCCTTGCGAGCATACGTGCTAAATAGAGGGATAGTAGAGGTTAGTGCCAAAAGAGTCTATGAACCAGACAAACGTAGGAATCCATAGTCGTGATAGAGTCTTCAAAAAATTGTAGTTATGTCTATTAGCAAAGACGTGGTAGGATGTTTATGAAATATGGTGCAAAACGAACGAATCCAAGTCACGCGAGCTACGTCCAAAGTTAAGTATTCTATGTAGCACTTCCGCAAGAAACCCTTTAGAAAGTCTAAACGTTTCGCGCTAATGTTATTTATAGTGCTCTCCTCCTGGTTCAGGAGAGATTATGATATCAATGCAGAGGATGTATATTGAGCCAAAGGATTGTTGTTTTGGACTAATATGGGATATTGTCTTTGATTTTCTGAGCGATCTTAGTTATATCCTCATAAGTCGCAACTTTCCTTGAAGGCCATTTTCCGTCTGGGCTATCATCATTAAACCTGGGGACGACGTGAATGTGCACATGCGGGACAATCTGGTTCGCTGCTATTCCATTATTTTGCCCCACATTGAATCCGTCAGCCCTTACTGCTGAAATTATTGCTCTGGCAATTCTGGGTACCAGGGAATATAGTTTTCCTACTTCTGTAGGAGGCATTTCTAGCAATGTTTCATAATGCTTCGTTGGCATCAGTAGCGCATGCCCAGGGTTGATAGGATATTTATCCATAAGAACCATGATGCCATTTTCGCAGCGGATCTGCACGCATGGCTCTTGACCAGATATTATGGAGCAGAAAATGCAAGTTTTGCTCATGCTCTACTGTCAGTTGCTGTGTAGAATGGTTGTTTATTTTTTGCTATTAGCGAACATGAATTTTTAAATAGACCAACGATCCGAATTTTAACTAGATGGGTGAAACAGTCGAGCTTGATACCTTTGACATGACCTTTTCTTTTCGCTGCCCCAAGTGTGATTACCTAAATGAAGAGGTGCTTGCTAAGGATCTATCAAGCGGCAATGCTGAATGCGGGATGTGCGAGACAGTTTTCAAGGTAGAAGGGATCGAAGCTGTGAAGATAATCGCTACTCTTGAGTAACCGAAGAATCTTAAATAGGCACTTCCATGTCGATGAACATATTGAACCTGGAAAGCAGAAAGGTGCTTGAAGGGCCAGAGAGAGCACCTCACAGGGCTATGTACAAAGCGATGGGACTAACGGATGATGACCTCGACAGGCCCCTTATAGGCGTATCCTCTACCTGTAACGAGGCGACTCCCTGCAATATTCATCTCGGACAACTTGCGCAGAGCGCTAAGCGTGGTGTAAGTGACTCAGGATGTACTCCGAGAGAATTTACTGCAATTGCAGTTTCTGATGGCATTGCTATGGGCCACGAAGGCATGAAAGCCTCTCTTGTTAGCCGGGAGATAATTGCCGATTCCATTGAAGTAATGGTCAGAGCTCACCAATACGACGGCATAGTAGGGATATCAGGCTGCGATAAGAGTCTGCCGGGCACCCTGATGGGTATGGGGAGGCTGAATAGGCCCTCAATATTTGTTTATGGCGGAACCATTATGCCCGGTTTGTGGAATGGAAAGCAGGTAACCGTTCAGGATGTTTACGAAGCTGTGGGCGCTTACGATGCAGGAAAAATGACATTACAGGAGTTAACCAGCCTCGAGAACGTTGCTTGTCCTAGCGCTGGCTCATGTGCTGGAATGTACACAGCAAATACAATGGCTTCAATTAGTGAAGCACTTGGGATCTCAATTCTGGGTAGCGCTTCTGCTCCAGCAGAGAGTGAAAGACGCCGAGAGATATGCTATAACACAGGCAGGGCTATAATGAGCCTGCTGGAAAGCAACATCAGACCGCGCGACATTCTGACTTTTGAAGCTTTTGAGAATGCGATTATGGTCGCAAACGCAATAGGTGGTTCGACAAATGCTGTGTTACACCTGCTCGCTATTGCAAAGGAAGTCGGAGTAAAGTTGAGGCTCTCTGATTTCGAAAGGATCCGTAAGCGCACTCCTCATATCGCGGATATGAGGCCGGGCGGAATGTATATCATGGCTGATTTGGACAAGGTCGGAGGTATACCAGTAATTCTCGATAGTTTGCTTAAGAGAGGTCTCCTTAACGGCAATGTGTTGACCATCAGTGGCAGGACTATGAGACAGAATTTGGAATCGTTCAAGTTTAATCTTTCTCAAGATAATAGAGTAGTTAGAGGGCTGGAAAACTCCATCAAGAAAGAAGGCACTCTTAAGATACTAAAAGGTACTCTTGCGCCAGAAGGAGCTGTAATGAAGCTTGCAGGAGTAAACTCTAAAAGATTTGTTGGTAGGGCCAGAGTGTTTGACACGGAAGAAGATGCATTTGAAGCTGTGTCAGAGCAGAGGATAACAGAAGGCGATATAATCGTGATCCGATATGAAGGTCCAAAGGGAGGGCCTGGGATGCGTGAAATGCTTGCCGTGACCGCAGCAATAGTAGGACAGGGGCTAGGAGAAAAAGTTGCAATGATCACTGATGGAAGGTTTTCTGGCGCGACCAGAGGGTTCGTGATAGGTCACGTTGCTCCCGAAGCGATGGTGGGTGGCCCGATCGCTTTAGTAAAGGAATACGATCAGATCGTAATTGATATTAAAAGAGGCAGATTAGATCTTCTGGTATCGAATAGCGAGCTGAAAATGAGATCCAAGAAATGGAAGCCTATTAAACCTCGATACAAGGTGGGGGCCCTTGCAAAATATGCTATGTTAGTAGGATCTGCAGCAGAGGGTGCCACAATGGCATCTATTATGTGATAAAGGTTTAAATTTTTATTTTACTCAGGCTATCAGTAATAGAGGATATAAGATGAACCAAGGTGATTACTTTTGGAGATATTGCAGATACTGCTACTGTCCATGTGCAGAAGCTCACCGCTTCAGAAAATCCGTTTGAACTTTTCAAGAAAATCTATTTTCTCTACGACCGAGTGTTTATCCTCGAGTCGCTAATCGGTCCCAAAGAACTTGCAGAGATGTCTGTTATTGGATTTGACCCCCCGTTGATTGTAACATGTGATTTTAACAACCTTACAGTAAAAGATCGGCACGGAACAACCTTGCAAACCGCTAAGACGGAAGAACCATTATCTGTCCTCCGCAAGTTAATGCCCAAAGTTACTGATAATCGGTTCCGCTATATTGGAGGGGCTGTAGGGTACATTAACTATGATGCGATGAGGTTCTGGGAGCATTTGACAATCGATAATAACAAAAAGACCAGTAACTTTCCTGTGCTCGAGTTTGGCATCTATGATGATGGCATACTCTTCAACCACAAGGAAAACCAAGCATACTATTTTTTCCTCAGAAGATCCCGCCTAGATGAAGTCGAGCAGAAGATAGCGGGTGGAAAATCTAAAGCAATACGCTTCTCCTATTCCATTCCAAACAGAAATTTGAAGAAAAGTGAATTTATAGAAATGGTAAGAAAGGCTAAGAAGTACATATACAAAGGTCATATATTTCAAGTAGTTCTTGCGAAGAGCGTGAGTTTTAGGATCAGGGGCAACCTGGTAGATCTATATGATAAACTCAGAGAAGTAAACCCTTCACCCTATATGTATATGTTGAAAATGCGTGACAGGCATATTATTGGATCAAGCCCAGAAATGCTCATTCGCATCACAAACGGCAATGTTGAGACATTTCCTATAGCGGGTACAAGACCAATTCTAGAAGATGAAGAAAAGAACAACATTTTGCGCCGAGAATTGCTCGAAGATGAAAAAGAGATTGCAGAACATACAATGCTTGTCGATCTTGCAAGAAACGACATAGGAAAAGTCTGTGAGTTTGGCACTGTTAAGGTTAAACAGTTTCTGACTGTTAAGCGGTTTAGCCACGTGCAACATATCGTCTCGCATGTCACTGGTAAGATGCGAAAAGGTTTTGATGCCTATGACTGTTTAAAAGCAGTCTTTCCAGCAGGGACTGTCTCAGGGGCCCCAAAAGTTCGTGCAATGCAAATAATAGATGAGCTCGAACCTTCTATGAGAGGTCCTTATGCTGGAGCCGTAGGCTATTTTTCGTTTAATGGCTCATGTGACTTTGCAATAGCGATAAGATCTCTTTTTGTGAATGGCGATAAGGCTTATGTTCAGTCAGGAGCTGGTATCGTTATTGATTCCGATCCAGAACTTGAATGGGCAGAGACTGAGCATAAGGCAAATGCAATACTATCGGCTCTCAAGAAGGCAGCATCTGAGCAATAGATTTTTGCTGAATATTAAGTTATTAGATTCGCGGAGGTCCCCTTAAATTCTCCACTTAAGGAAAATGAAGGTCGAATGTTCAAGCAGACATCATAAATATGTAACAAATCGTACTTTACCATTTTTTTATAATTGATCTGATAATAATACGATATCAAATCGTATAATGGTAAGATGTAGATACAATACGATGAAAGTAGTAATAAACTGATAAACCTATATTTAATATCATTCCTAAAAGAACGGTTAGTTGCTTGTTGGAGGCCTAGCAAAGATGTTGTCCGCATTTATATGATATTGTACTGCAAGTCCAGGATCCTTTTGCCTTCCAGTAAGTATCCCAACAACTATGTCGTCCTTCTTTATTGTGCCTTCGCCTCGTAGCTTTCTAACAGCAGCTGGAACTGCTCCTGAAGCCATTTCACAGTCAAACCCGTTTAAACCAACAATTGACATTCCGTCGCTCATTTCCCCGTCACTGACCTGGACAACCACTCCATCAGTAAAGTCGAGCGCACGCAATGCCTTAATTATATTTGCAGGTCTTCCAATCTGAATCGCAGTTGCGTGCGTCCTTGGCCTTATTCCTTTTTTGTCTAAATCGGCATAATAGCGGTCAATAATTCCAAGATCTGGCTCGCCATTATTCCATCGAAGAGGCTTGTTTTCGAACAATCCGTTATACAAATTATATAATACGTTTGCTCCTTCTGCATTGACTACCACAATCCTAGGGATTTTTTTGATCCAGCCCCATTCATACAGCTCAATTAAGCATTTTCCGCAGCTGGATGTGTTTCCTAATGCCCCGCCAGGATAAACTATCCAGTCCGGTGGGCTCCAATCAAGATATTCAAGGACGCGATAGATTATGGCCTTTTGGCCCTCTAGGCGGAAAGGATTAACTGAGTTGACGGTGTACCCGCCGGTTTCCATGGCGGTTTTGAGTGAAGCCGTAAGCGCGTCATCAAAGTTTCCTTGTACTTGTATCACTTGAGCCCCAAATTGGAATGCCTGACCAAGCTTGCCAGGTGCGATTTCTCCTTTCGGGATGTAGACATCACATGCCATATTTTCATTAGCGGCGTACATTGCAGCAGAGGCTGATGTGTTGCCAGTCGAAGCGCAGACTATCTTTTTTACTCCTAGCATTTTTGCATGTGTCATTGCAGTTGACATACCGTTATCCTTGAATGAACCTGAAGGGTTGTATCCCTCAGGTTGAAGAAAGAAAGAGTTATGATCCATACAAGCGTAATCCGCAACCTTACTCATCTTATAGGGCTTTGAAAGGCGGCCCTCAGAGCCGTCAAGAGAAACTAGTACATCCCCGCATTGTCTGTTATCTTCTGTATCAATGCCGGCGAAATTGATTAATTCACGAAAGCGCCACACTCCGCTCTCATTGTAAATGTTACCGCCGTGATCTCTACGATGGTAAAACTTCTCTATTAAATCTCGACTTTGTTTCTCGCTATACTGAATGTCAAGAAGTGATCCACAGGAACAACGGTATATATCGTTGCTGATCTCATGCGTTAAACCACAAGAAGGATTAATGCATTTTTTGACAACAACTGCATCCACATCAATTAGGACTTGAGATTGTTATTTAGACGTTATTGCATATGATGTTACCTTTTAGTGGTTTTTTCATACATCTTCAATAACTGTTGGATGAGACCATCCATATCGTCCTCTCTTACTTCAGGAGAAACGGCATGTTTAAGAAGGTTATTCACAGTATTAGAAATCTCAGAACTGACTTCATCAAAGCTATCCATGTCGGTATAGCTCTGTTGATAAAGCCTCCGCAATCGCGCTGCATACATGTGGGTTTGTTCATCCAAGGTCACTTCATAGCTGCGATTGTTGACCTTTATCTTCTCCTTTATCATATTCTACACGTAACCAGGCCATAGCCTTTAAAAACCTGTCTACATGGCACGCCTTCCTTCGGAGGTTGTAACTACGAGAGTTGTCACTTCGGTTACAATGAGCCAGGATACAGTACTGCTTTAATAGTTTTTATATGAATTGGGCTCGGTGCCATAATAATAAAATGCCATTTGATAACAGGTGGGTAAAGCCACAGGGAGAAAGCGTTGGTCATAAGCTGCTTGAGGGTATCAAGCCACAAGCCCCCCTTAAGCCTAGAATAGAAGAAGCACAGAAGAAGTTGCATATGCAAATCTCAAGGCTAGATTCAATATCCTCCAGAATGCAAGAAAAAGATAAGCTAATTTTCAAGCGGGTAGTCCTTGCCATGCAGAGTCATGACTCGTCACATGCTAAGGTATTGTCAGGAGAGCTGTCTCAGATTCGGAAGATGAATAAGATGGTTACATCCGCAAAGTTGGCTCTAGAACAGATACAACTTAGGCTGAATACAATGACAGAGCTCGGAGATGTGGTGGTAACACTGAGCCCTGCCATGTCTGTAATAAAGGGATTGCAGAGCGGACTCTCTGGAATGATGCCTGAAGCAGATCAGTCATTTGGGCAAATATCGGAACTACTCGGCAACATAATGACAGATTCGGGACAGATACCAAACAACGAAATTGCAAACTTCCATACCATAAACGAAGATACAGCACAGATAATGGAAGAAGCAAGTGCCGTGGTAGAAATGAACATGAAAAACAAATTCCCCGACCTGCCCTCTCCAAACCTAGCTGCAAAGGACCTGGAGGCCACGAGTTACTAACTAACTTTCCCTTATTCGTTTCCCCCATCATTTTTTGTTTGCTATTTTTTTAACTTGCTTTTTTATTCTGCATATTGTGGGATAGCTGTAACCTTTTTCCCTATAGGTCTTAACCATTTGCTTCCAGTTATTGATGCGCCAGAGAGCTTGGTCTTCTGTTAAGGAGAGGGTCTCTCTCTTTACTAGGCTCTTACGTCCAGGCATCAAGTAGCCGCCGCTTTCGGCGGCGTAGCGCTTGTATGCAAACCGCATGGCAAAGAGCAATTCCGATGAGGGAAGGGAGCGGACATAAAATTCTATTTCTTTGCTTTCTTTCTCAGGAAGATTCATTTTCAAGACAAATTCCTTTGGGACCATTTGAACCAGTGGCAGGCAGCAGCAATTTCTTAATAAATATTTCTAAACTCGAGTTTTGAAATATCCTAACCATGTGACTTCAGACCGAAATTTTAATTAGTTGCTCTAGCTTGCCTGTCGATATATGGAGGATTCCTCATTCATCCAAAATTGCATGAATAAAGTCCTCGCTGGCGGCAAAATTGGTTTTGAAGAAGCAGACTGTCTGCTTCGCAGCAACGACGTCATGGTGCTTGCAGATTGTGCTAATACCATCACTCGTACGTTTAACGGTGACAGGGTCGATGTAGAAACCTTGGTCAATGCAAAATCTGGTAGATGTCCAGAGGATTGCTCGTTTTGTGCCCAGTCATCATTCTACAAGACAAGCATAAACAGGTACTCTCTGCTCTCCAAAGAAATCCTTGTGGAAAAAGCAGAAGAAGCCAAGAAAGCAGGCGCTGCAAGTTTCTGCTTAGTATGCGCGTATAGGGAACCCCCGGAGAAGGACTTTAGACAAATTTGTGACGCGATAAGCGAAATCAAATCTCGCTTGGATATTGAAGTCAATGTTTCACTTGGCTTCCTAACGTTATCGAAGGCAAGAGAGCTAAAGAAGCTTGGAGTGAAGCGCTATAACCATAACCTTGAGACTGCAGAGAGCTATTTTGCAAAGATATGCACAACCCACAATTATTCAGACAGAGTCAATACCGCAAAAATTGTCAAGGAAGCAGGCATGGAGCTTTGCTCCGGGGGCATAATAGGCATGGGAGAAAGTCCAAGACAGAGGATAGAACTAGCGTTCTCTCTTGCATCCCTGCAACCTGATGAGGTTCCTATCAATATTCTGATAGCTAGGGGAGGTACGCCATTTGAGGATAATAATCCAATTGATGCAGGTGAGGCAATTAAGACAATTGCGGTGTGGAGGTTTATATTGCCCAAAACTATTTTGAAGATAGCAGGTGGACGCGAGGTCCACCTCGGTGATGCAGATAAGCTAGCCCTCAAGGCAGGTGCAAATGGTATCATTACGGGTGGTTACCTGACCACAGGCGGGAATAGAACCGCTAGAGACCTTGCGATGATAAAAGAGATTGGGCTCAAACGATAAGACTGCATTCGTCAAAGATCGAATAGAACTTCTCAAAAAAAATGGATTATACCGAAGCCTGAGAACTGTTACGGGTAGGGGTCCGACTGCCATCATCGATGACAGACAGGTCATCAATCTTTGCTCAAACGACTACCTTGGACTGTCAGTAAACAAACAGGTGATAGAGAATACAATTTCATCGCTATATCAGGTATCGCAATGTAGCTCGAGATTAATTGCAGGCAACCATCCAAAGATTAGCGAGCTTGAGGATTTGCTCGCGTCTCACCGCAGGACAGAATCGGCACTCGTATATCCTACCGGCTATACAGCTAACTTGGGCGTATTAACTGCTCTTGCAGACCAAAGTTCGACAATATATAGCGATGAATTGAACCATGCCAGCATAGTAGATGCGTGCCGTCTTACCAGGGCGACAATTGCAGTTTTCCGACATAATGATACAAAGCACTTAGAAGAACTCATGAAACGGGACCAAGGCAAAAAGATCGTAGTAACCGAGGGTATTTTTAGCATGGAGGGAGATACCGGAAAATTATTAGAGGTTCAAAGGGAAGCAAACAAATATGATGCAATAACGATTGTTGATGACGCTCATGGTGACTTTATACTTGGCCCTGATTTCTCCGGCACCCCGGCAAAACTAGAAGTAAATTTTGACATACACATAAGCAGCATGAGCAAAGCGCTAGGTTGCTTTGGGGGCTATGTATCTTCAACCTCGTCTATGAAGGAGCTTTTGATAAATAACTCCAGGCAATTTATCTATACATCAGCTCTTCCTGACCATCTCTGCTCGGCAGCAATTTCAGCAGTTCCAATTGCAAAACGTGGAAATTTGCAGAAGAGGCTTCAATCAAACAGCCTTTACTTTTCTTCTGCGATTAAAAAGCTTGGATTTGAAATAGTATCCTCTTCAAGCCACATAATTCCGATCCGCATTGGGAAGGAAACAGAGGCATTAGATTACTCTAGCGAGCTTCTACGCGAAGGGATCTTTGTGCAAGCGATTAGATATCCTACGGTTAAAAAAGGCCAAGCTCTGCTGAGAGTATCTCTTAGCTCCGCGCACGAACGAGAACACCTTGATTATGCCCTGGCCGCATTTGAAAGAGCCGGACAAAGGATAGGGATATTTTAGTATACATTTCTAAATTCGAGTTTAGAAATATCACCGACCTTAGCGTGTCCTCAAGTGTACAAGGCGGGAAGTAAGAGATACCAAAACAGTATAACATGAATAGTACTAGAGGCGTGCAGGTTGTTGCTGGATGTTCTTTTACTAAAATAATGGAAAAAGGGGGGGGTTTTTTGGGTCAGAAACAAGCACTTATTGATAGATGACTTGCTTATAGATTTACCGGCCGAAAATGGCGATTTTCGTCGCGTTATCTATCAAGTCAAAACAGTTTAGAAATGGAACGTTTTTCATACGTACAAAAAAACAAGCGCCTTTTTTATACTCATGTTCAAAGCAGACCTGGTACGTATTGTATATTTAATTAGGACAACCCTTTTTGAACACTTTTCTTGACAACGATACAATTATTATAGAAGTCCCTTTAAGGAGTATGAAATATGCATTTGCTTACCTTCGAGTTAGCACAGAGGAACAAACTGTCCAAAATCAAAAGCTCGCCCTCGAAAAATGGGCTCAGGCAAATGGTTACCTAATACTCGATTCTTTTGAGGATCCTGCCATCAGTGGCAAGGTTCCTGCTACCCAAAGGCGTGGATTTCAGGAAATGCTCGAGTTAGTAAAAGTGTCAGGAGTAGATTCCGTCTTAGTTTACGAGTTGTCAAGGGTAGGAAGAACTTTTTGGGATACGCTAGATGCGATAAAAGCAGTAGAGAACTATGCCTCTTTGATTTCCTGTTCGCCCAGAGAATCATTTCTACAAACAACTGAGTCCAGTATAAGAAAGCTTATGTTAGGTATACTGACTTGGGCTGCAGAAAGAGAGCGTGAGCTATTGGTCCAAAGGACGAAGGATGGAATGGATCGAGCCAAGGCTGCTGGAAAGGATATTGGCAGGCCTGAAAAGGTCATTGATAAGGATCGGCTAATCACTTTGCTAGCGGAAAATCGCTCAAAAACAAAAATAGCTAAAAATCTAGGTATATCAAAAGCTACGCTCTACAAAAAATTGAGGGAACTAAGCTAGTCTCTCTATTTTTCTTACTATCTTGAGTTGCACATCAATGAGCTTTTCAAGATCTGCATTTCCAATACCAAGGGGTGGAATTATGAGCATAATATTACCGAGGGGCCTCACGTGCACTCCCATTCTCAATGATTCTTGCATCATAAAGTAGTTTATGATCTGCTTATTTTTCAGAGCAACAAGCGGCTTTTTGTTTTTTGCCATCTCAATTCCAACGAGTAAGCCCTTATGACGGATATCACCAACTATGGGTGACTCTGAAAATTCACGGAGCCTTGATGCTATATACTCTGCGCTAGCTTTGATATGTTGAATTAGATTATGATCCTGATAATTCTCTATATTTGCTAGAGCGGCTGCACATCCTACGGGATGTCCTGCAAATGTGTGCCCATGGCATAGGTGTTTATTGTAATGATATTTCCCCAAAAAGGCATCAAATATGCGACGAGTGACAACAGTGGCAGCTAGAGGAAAATAGCCTCCTGTTAAAGCCTTCCCAAAGCATACAATGTCTGGTTTTGAATTCTGTGCAACGTATTCGATCATATTTCCAAGTCTACCAAATCCTGTTGCTATTTCGTCTAGAATTAGTAAAACGTCATATTTTCTACAAAGTTTCGATATTTTTTCTTGATATCCTTTAGGAAAAATGATCACGCCTCCCGCAATTTGAGCGCCACTTTCCATAACGAGCGCAGCACAGCGATCATGATGACGTTTAAGTATATTCTCGGTTTTCTCAACACACGATTCTACTAAATCGCTTTCGTCCGTAAATTTGCTTCGATATAAAATAGGACTTGGAACTTTGTGAGTCTCAGATAAAAGCGGTTTATAGACTTTGAAGAAACTCTCAATATAACCCAGAGACATTGCACCGATTGTATCCCCATGATAGGCGCGCTCGAGCGAGATGAACTCCTTCTTTCCATCTCTGCCTTTGTTGTGCCAATATTGAAGAGCCATTTTCAGTGCAACCTCAACCGCCGTTGATCCGTTGTCGGTATAGAACACCTTTTGCATTCCTCTAGCTAGTCTTACGAGTTCTTCAGCAAGCTCAGTCGACGAATCATTGGCAAGGCCAAATAGAGTAGAATGCGGTATCCTCTTGAGCTGAGCGAGCATTGCTTGAACAACTCTATTTTGGTTATGACCCCATACGTTACACCACATACTAGCAGTACCGTCGAGATATCTTCTTCCTTCGCTATCGACCAGGTGAAAGCCATCTCCTTTCACGATCACTCTATTATTCCATTTCCTCCAATCCTTCATCTGAGTATAGGGATGCCATACGAATTCCTTGTCTGCCTTTTTCAGGTACAATTGAATTGATCCATGTTTTATCTACAGCTGTAATAATATTTGCATGCGAGGCATCTTTATCACCGGCACGAGCACAGGCGTGGGTAAGACAGCAATTGCTGCTGGGCTTGCTTGGGCACTCTCAAAGCGAAAGATAGACGTCGGCGTCATGAAACCTTTTGCAACTGCAAACAGAGTTTTTTCAAGGAAATATAGATCTCAAGATACTGCTATACTTGCCAAGGCATCTGGAGCAAAGGATTCTGATACGAACCTCAATCCCTTCTTTTACTCCATTGCAGCCTCTCCACTGGCGGCTGCTGAGTTAAGATATGGCCCGCCGGTAGATATTGAAAAAGCATTGCAAGATCTCAGGAGCCTAGCAAGAAAACATGATTTTCTAATTGTAGAGGGAATCGGCGGTATTATGGTTCCATTGACTGAAAATGAAGTTCTTGCTAGTTTTGTAAAACAAGCAAACTTACCTTTAGTTATTGTGTCAACTCCGAATATTGGAACACTTAATCATACTTTGCTCACTGTGATGGCGTGTGAAAAATTTCGCCTGAGAATCGCAGGGATAGTGCTAAACAAAGCCTCAAAAATCCCAAACAAAGTTGAAAAAAAAACTGCTGAAATTATCGAGAGATTTGTAGACATCCCGGTCATAGCAGAAATACCTTTCTCCAGAGGAGCAAATTATGTCGCTCTAGGTAAGTTATTAGAAGACAATTGTAATCTTGAAATCTTACTCTCCGTGTAAAAGCTTGAGTCCACGATCTCCCTTGTGAACTAGGAATTTATTGATATCCAAGATGATGCTCGAAAATGGAAACGATCTCGGGCCGACATAGTAATTTCTATAATTTGTGTTTATATGATTTGCCGACACCGTCCATATATTTTCATCGTAAGGCTGAATAGATTTAGCGTCGCTTATCTTTCTAAGTTCCGACTCTCCCTTTATTATTTGAACTACTAGCGCCTTATCTGGGCTCTTGTCCAGCATTTTCAGAGATGGAACGACTAAGTCTAATTCTACACCTTTCCAGCTAACCTTTCTCTCAGAGGGAAGCATAGAAGCAGTCAGCAGAAAATGGACCAAGGCTTCGCATAAATTTACCAAAGATTCTTCGGTCAACTCATTGCCCATCTTTTTTTTACATTCTTCGAGAATTTCATTGCAGCGTGATTCGGACATTTCGATCTCATTAATGACTTCTATCCTTATCCTTTCTTTTCCAATCTTGTCTAGGGTAGAGTATAGCACTTCTTTGATGTCTACTCCCACATTGTTGCGTACTAGCTAGGTTTATTAAATCTGTCACAGAGTGTTGTCTATATGGCAAGGAGAATAGCTATAGGTCTCCTATTAGCATCTCTGATACTGCTGATAACTTACGGTGCAGACGTTGCTGTGGCGGCGTCATCTGCACAAGGACAAGGTTTCCTGCCTTTTGACGAGTCTATAAGAGGCGGAGCTTTTGGGGGTGGTGCCGTGGTAATGTCCATAATTGCCTTTGTAATAGCAAGGAAAGAATATGCTCCTATTGTTTCAACACTCTTGTTTGTAAACGGCGGCCTCATCATTGCAGGAATGATTGCGCTAGCCGTAGAGGGGTCGCTTGCATCTGAAGGATCCTCGAGTAGCCTTCGGACGATTGGCTCGACGATGGCAATGGGCGCAATCTTGATAGGCCTGGGTGCGTGGAAGCTGGTAACAGACAGAAAAATCATGATGTCACGTAGAAAAGAGCCAGCTCAGAAATAAAGGCATCATCATCATCTGTTCTCGCCTCAGTTGAAAAATTTGATGGAGGCATGAGATGGGGCCATGGTCAGCTGCGTCTGCAGCCTTGTGCATGCGTGCAACGATCTTCCAAGCATTCGCACTATCTCAATCATGTAATAATATATGTATAGCCACACGCAAAGGTAATTACAAGTAACGTTTTATACAATCGTGGCCTGCTTATCGTATTATGAAGACAGTCATCCTAGCAGGGGGCTTTGGAAAAAGGCTAAAGCCACTTACCGATACAAGACCTAAGCCAATGATAGAGGTCCTTAACATTCCAATTATTGAGTGGCAGGTAAGATGGCTTAGAAAATTTGGCATCAAAGATTTTGTAATATGTGTAGGATACATGAAAGAGATGATAATCGGCCATATTGGGAATGGTGCTAGGTTTGATTGTCAGATCCAATATGCCATAGAGGACAAGGCGCTTGGAACGGGCGGCGCGCTTCTAAATGCTAGACAATTTGTTTCGAACCAAGAATCGTTTTTCGTATTGAATGGAGATATCCTTACAGGCCTTGACCCTACTAATATGTCAAATATTGTGGGTACAAATGGCCTTGCGGTCGTTCCGCTCCGCAGTCCATTTGGCGTGGTTGAATTTGATGAGACCTCCAGGGTGGTCAGATTTATTGAAAAACCAGTAATCCAAAACAAGTGGATCAATGCTGGATTATATTCATTCACTCGAGAAGTTTTCAATCATCTCCCTCAAGAAGGCAACATTGAGGTCACTGCTCTTCCGACGCTTGCAAAAGAAGGAAGGCTTCAAGCGGTTCAATACAATGATGTTTTCTGGCAATCCATTGACTCTCATAAGGACATCGAAGAAGCATCCAAAGCAATGAAGGAAGTTAGAATTTCATGACTACGAAAAAGGTTGGATATAGTCTGGGTCCATTACTATCCGTGAATGAGCTTCTTTCATGCGCCAAAATAGCAGACCAGCAGGAGAATGTTGATTCATTGTGGGTTCCTGAATCATGGGGAAGAGAATCATTTTCAACGCTTGGAGCGATATCTCAAATCTGCAAAAAGGTAAGGCTTGGAACCTCTATTGTTAATATTTATTCAAGGACGCCAGCAACTGTTGCGATGGCTGCTACCACTTTAGACATGCTCTCAAATAATAGAACAGTCATAGGTCTTGGCGCAAGCTCTCCGGCTATTGTTGAAAACTGGCACGGTGTCCGCTTCGATAGGCCTGTGATGCGAATGCGGGAATATATTGACTGCCTTAGACTGATGATGAAAGGCGAAAAGGTATACTATGACGGTACGTTTTTCAAAATAAATAATTTCAAGATATTGCACAGCCCTAATAGAACTGATATTCCGATTTTTATGGCTGCAGTCAACAAGAAAATGATATCCATGGCATCCGAGCTCGCAGACGGCATACTGTTGTATTTGAGGCCATTTGAGCAACTGAAAAAGACTTCTGCTGACCTAAAACAGGCAACAAAAGGGAGGGCATTTGAAATAGCCTGTTCATTTATATGCTCAATATCTGACAAAGAACCGCAAAAAGCCAGAGATCGCGCCGCAACTACACTTGCATTTTATATTGCGGTTGGAAAGTATTACAGCGATTATATTGCGAAAAATGGCTTCAAGAGCGAAGTCGATGAAATAACAGCTGGATATAAAACAGCAGGTGCGACCTATGCTGCAAAATTCGTTTCTGATAGGATGCTTCGGGCGCTTGTCATAAGCGGTACCCAAGAAGAATGTAGAAGATCACTTTCAAATTTCCTTTCAACAGGAGTTACCTTACCCATTCTCCAATTTAATCCTGTTTGTGACACAGAAGGCTCATTTAAGGAGATGATATCCACCTTCTAAAATGCGCAAGGTAGCGATCTCTTCATGGGCTACGTCTGCCTTTACCAGAGGGTCAGCTATGTCCTTATTTGAATTGGCCTGCGATCCTGCCATACAGCTAATAAGAGAAAACAACATTTCTTCAAAGGAAATTGATGCTCTCTTTTTCTCAAGCTGTGCATCTGACCAGTATAGCTCAACCATCATCTCTGAAATGCTGGGTATACATCCGAGGGTT
Organism: Nitrososphaera sp.; assembly: GCA_045809625.1. Taxonomy (GTDB): domain Archaea; phylum Thermoproteota; class Nitrososphaeria; order Nitrososphaerales; family Nitrososphaeraceae; genus Nitrososphaera. The sequence goes on from JBJMEA010000136.1 coordinate 63,092, forward strand.
TCTTTTCGCATCGATAATCTCTGTAACTCTGGCACGAATGCGATCTCCTCAGCATTTGCGTTTATATCTTCTGGCTTATGCAATTCTGCACTTGTGGTTGGCGCAGAAATGTCAAATAGTCCTGGCAACAGGCTATTATGGGATGTCACAAGGGGATCTTTTACGTTTCCAGTGCATTGGGCCGCAATATTTGCAAAGGCTCATATGAAAAAATACGGCACGAGTGAAGAAGAAATGGCTATGGTTTCTGTTAAGAACCATAAAAATGCCATTAAGAATCCATGCGCGCTTTTTGGAAAGGAGGTCGAAATAGAGGACGTAATGAACTCAAAAATTATCGCCCCTCCTATAAAGCTCTTAGATTGCTCTGCATTATGCCATGGGGCATCGGCACTTATGTTGGTATCGGAAGAAAAGGCACGCACCTTAGACAATCCTATTTTCATACGAGGAATAGGACAGAAAACAACCTCAGCCAGCTTTGCAAAAGCTACCTCTGATCTGACAACTATTGAAGCTGCGAAAAAGGCAGCGCAGACAGCCTTTGAGATGTCACATATAAGAATATCCGACATAGATATAGCAGAGATACATGATGCATTTACTATCCTCGAAATCATAGCCTATGAAGATTTAGGATTTGCAAAGAAAGGAGAAGGAGGCAAATTCGTTAACCAAAAGCAAGTATCGATAAACCCCAGAGGAGGTATAATCGGCTGTGGTCACCCTATAGGGGCTACTGGTGTGGCACAAGTTGCTGAGATAGCATCTCAGCTTTCAGGAAAAGCGGAAAGAAGACAGGTAAAGGGTTGCAGAACCGGGCTCGTCCACAATTTAGCCGCAGCAGGATCTTCGGCCACGGTAATAGTTCTGGGTGTATAATATAATGGAGACTTTTTTCGCTAAATTAAAAGAGGGGAAATTTCTTCTTCCAGTCTGCACCTCGTGCAAGACTAAAGTTTGGCCGCCGTCTTCTTACTGTTCTAATTGTCTGTCAAGCACGTCGCTTGAGATAGTTGATCTGAATGGAACCTTGCTATATTTTACGCATTCATATGTAAAAGGTCTAGAAGGTCGTTATGGCCTTGTCGAAATGTCTGGAATAAGACTCATTGGATCTTTTGACAGTGTCAAATTAAAAGACGGTTCAAAGGTGAAAATGGCAAGATGTGGCCTGGAGCCTAATGGGTCTCCCTTTTATTATTTTGAACCCGTTGAAGGCTGACATTAATATACACTAGTAAATAATCCCTAGATAGTATAGTTATGAGTTATGACAGATTTGTCGACGAGAGGCTTCTAACAAGCCGTGATGCTCTTAATAGGCTTCAAATCAAGATGAAAATACTTCAGATTGACGAAAATGCACGTGATTTTTCACAGCGGTTCGGGCGCAGAGTGCTTGTTCAAAAGGTGCTTTTGACTATCAAATATAATGACACTGAAGAAGTTGAAGAGAAGGAGCTTGACGTAGAAGAGATTGAAAAGAGAATAAAAAAGGAAAGGCTCTTTAGCTCGTCAAACAGGTGGCTTGCATCTAGTGATATCAAAAACGGCTACATCGTTGCGAATCGTCATCTCGATTTACTCGCTGACGCAATTGCACTGGATATAATAACAATATAAAAATATTTCAGAAATCGAGTTTTGAAATGTTTGCTGAGGATTACCTGCAACCTTATTGGGTTTTTTCAAGCTGAGCAAGTCAGACCTAGTACGTCATTGTATATAGTATAATGAAAGCATAGTCAAGCTGGCAGATGGAACAAAAATAAATATAATAATAATAACGCCGCTCGTCAGACTCGAACTGACGACCCACTGGTTAACAGCCAGTTAAGCTTCAGAGCACAATACTGCGCATTGAATTTGCTCTACCATGCTGAGCTAGAGCGGCGCAATAATACAGCAAATCCAAGGACAAAATAAATCTTTGGGCCTTATTGCATGCCCTCTTCCTTCGAGTATATGTATAGGCCGTCGAGAAATACTCGTTGGTCTTTTCCTTTCGTTTTAGTTGAAAGTTCAATATTGGCTGCGGTCTGAGAAACATTCTCTAGGCTCGGACCCTGTACCAGAACATCCTCTCCCGCAACACTCACTTTTGTAGCATTTCCTATTACCCGAGAAATCCTTGCTGACCTCTCTCCGAAAAAGTTCTCGACGTGTACTTCTTTGCCTTTAACTTTAACAGAAATAGGAAAGTGAGCAAAAATAATCTTGAGTCTATAAGTATACCCTTTCTCAACCCCCTTAATCATTCCTTCAATTATGCTGCGCGCAGTATTTGTGACAGCAAGGTCCTTTTTTCTAGTCCCGTATGGCCTCACCGTTATCTTATTACCATGTGCAGTTACTGTAGCTGGAAGTTTCGTAAAATCCTTCTCGATGGCGCCATGCTTCCCCTTCATCTGTACTATATTGGCGTTCATTGTTACTGTCACACTTGCAGGAGCTTCAACTTCTGCAGTTATTTCTTGCTCAGTAGACGTAGCCAACCAAAACTCCTCCTAGGCTTTGAGACTGTGCTTCATGGTGAGACATGATACCTTTACTGGTTGATACAAGAAGCATACCCATAGTATATGCTGGCAGGAATTGTCTCTCCCAACCAAAGTACCCGTTCTTCCTAACTGAAAAATGCGGTGTGATGATTCCACATTTATTAATTTTGGCTAAAAGCTGAATTCTGAACTTGCCTGCTCTACCGTCATCGATCTGCTCAAACTCCCCAATATATCGATGTTTTTGCAATACCCGAAGTACCTCGCTTGCGAATTTGGATGCAGGGATCGCTATACATTCTCTCTTTCTTCTCAATTCGTTATTGTATATGGTAGTGAAGAGATTAGATAAAACATTCAATGCTGGCATTATTCACTCTTTCACCTACTCGTACTTCATAAATCCTACGCTATTTGCAACTTCTCTAAAGCACTGTCTGCAAAGCATCAAGTTGTATGAGCGGACCAGACCATTATATGAACCACACCTTTTGCACCATCTTCCACCCTTGCCATGCGCAAGTTTCTTTCTTCCTGTTATGTCATACTCTCTTGGCTTTGGCATATTCTTATTCGACTCCTACCCCATATTGTTGACTAAAGAATTCAATTGCTTCGTCTCTGTTTATTCTATGCTTCTTTCCGATCTTGCCACTATTTCTGCTCTTCTTTGCGATTCTGTATCCCGGCCTGTTAAGCACAATGTTAACATCCATACCAAAGATCCCGATGTCGGGGTTATACTTTGTACCCGGGATGTCAATGTGCTCATGTATCCCTACAGAAATATTTCCATAGCCATCAAATGAGGATGCTTTGAAAATGTTCCTCTTCGCTGCTATAATTCGTTTCAGAAATTCAATAGCCTGCTCGCGCCTGAGGGTCACGACTACACCTATTGGTTCACCTTTGTGAATGCCAAAATCCCTGACAGTGTTTTTGGCTCCACGTACTGCTGGCTGCTGACCTGTAAGCTCAAGTAAGGCATTCCTAGCTTTGTCGATTGGTTCACCCGATCTTCCCACGCCAATGTTTATCACTACTTTATGAATTCTTATCCTTTTCATATCATTTTGCTTCTCTATCTGTTGCTGGCTCATTTTAGCTCACCTTAATTACTGGCCTATCACTTCCAATAGCCATTACCATCTCAACTGGCAATTCCACCGACTTGTCACCAAATGAAACAATTGCTCGCTTGGGGAGCGAGAAAATCCCATCTTGAATGTCTTCAATTCTACCTACTGCTCCAGCATTTTCACCTGTGATAATAAGAGCAGTTGAGCCCTTTTCAAAGGGGATATGGTTTATGATGCTTACCTCAGGTAGACGAATAACGCAGCTGTCTCCCACCTTAAGATTTTGGTCGCTTATTAGCGATTTGCTATCATGAAAGCCGTATTGGATCCTGGTACCTCTGATGCTAGTCTTGCTTGTAATTTTTACGAGTTTCAATCCTTTTTCTTCGTCTGCGATTGCAATCGGAAACAATAACGCTGAATTTCTTGGAACCATCCTGAATGCTTGGCCTGTATTAAGTTCTACCACATCCATTAGACCTACAGCAAAGTTGTGATCACGTCTAGCTACTCCATCCACTTTGACCTTCTCGGCTTTCAATATCCTATCTGCTTCATATCCTGTGCTTGCGACATTGAGCACATCACGCAAGACCATTCCTAGAGGGTAAGCCCTCTTTGCAGGATGTGGACCTGGATTTACTCTCATCACAAACTGGGCTTCTTTCCTCTTAATTCTCCAAAACGTAGGCGCCAGCTGTCTCTTTATTCTTGTGTCGCGGCCTTTCTTGCCCATTATGCATTACCCTCCTCTTTTTTGTTGTCTCTCTCACTGTTCTTTTCAGATGATCTTGATTTTTCTCTACCCGTACCTTGCAACCTACCAGACCTGTACTTGTCGTCAAGGTTTAGACCTATAACCATCACGTTTGAAGAATGAATTGGAACCTTGACCTGACCTCCCTTAACTTTTTCCCTCTGGATACCCTCTATGTGAAGAGTAGCCCGCTCGGTGGTAACTTTGTCGACTTTGCCCTCTACACCTTTGTATTCTCCACGCAGTACCCTAACAGAATCGCCTTTAACGACGCGTATATTCTTTCTTCCATACTGACTGCGAAGAGAATCTTCTAGCACAGCACCAATCAATCTATCACGCCTATGTTTGGGAACATGCATTAGCTTTGGATTAATTCCTCTCATGATTTCCACCTAAACTATCATCCCAGCCAAGTTGGCTATTCTTGGCCACTTTTCGGCTGCCTCAGCAGCGACCGGTCCCTTTATATCTGTTCCCTTTATTTCGCCTTCCTGGGTAACTAAAACTGCAGCATTGTCTTCAAACGCTACCCGTACTCCATTAAGCCTTCTTATCGGATACTTTTGTCTAACTATGACCGCACCATATATCTGCTTGCGGAGCTCTGCAGGACCCTTTTTTACTGTTACAGTAACAAAATCGCCCACTGCTGCAGCAGGTTGCCTCGAGTGCCTACCTTTATATCTTGTTACTTGAGCAACGCGTAATATTTTTGCGCCTGTGTTATCTGTACAGATAAGGCTGGCAGTAACGGGAATTGCCCTTGTAATATAGGGTCGAAATTCCTCGACACCCTTAGCGGAAACTGCTCTTGACTTAGCCCCTGCCGCCATCCTTTGCATTCACCTCAATCACTACAAATGAGACCGTCTTGGCAAGCCGTCTACATTCAGCAATCCTTACTTCCTCTCCCTCGCTGACATCTAGGCAAGAGGGGAGATAGGCATGAACATTTGATTTGCTCCTTTGAAAGCGCTTGTACTTTGCCACACGTTGGGGGTATTCCCTTGATACTACAACCATCTTAGGTGCCTTTGCGCTAGATACCGTACCTGAAAGCAACTTGCCCCTCACAGGCAGCCTGCCATGAAAGGGACACAATTTGTCCTCACAAGTCTTTCGAGGAGAGGCAACTGAAACACCGATATTTCTGACCATTATTTTTCATATCACCCATTTTTTAATCGTGAAATCCGATCCTCAGGTCTTCCTATCAATGTGGAACCACTTATAAAGCAAGCGCAAGAACCTGTTTGAACTTCAATCTTTGTTGCTACGCTTTTTGGTACCTGTATGACTGATGTATCTTTTTTGATAAAAATTGTGTTCTTGGTTTCATATATGAGCGTGCCTCCACTCCCGCGCAAAGTTGAATCAGGAGATTCTAATATTTTTGCTCTAAGTCCTATGATTCGATGAGAGAGGATATTAAAACAATTTATTGTCATTTCTTTCCCTTTCTTTCATTCAATATTGTCTTCATTCGGGCGATATCTCGTCGCAGCCATTTAATATTGCCCGTTTGTTTCTTTAATGTGCCTTTTGACTTTTCAAGTTGAACTTTTCCGAGGTCAGTTTTGAGCTCCGCTAACTTGTCACTTAGATCTTGGTCGTTCATCTCTCGCAGCGTCTTGAGTTTAAGTCTAGCCAGGATGATTCCCTCCTTGTTGTTGTACCTCAGCTGGTGCCTCACCTTCTTGCTTTGATGATTGCGACGATTGAGAAGGTGATTCAGAGGGTGTCAGAGTCTGTGTGTCTGTATTTTCGTTCTTGAGTTCAAATTCTTGTGGAAGTGCTGCTTTTGATGCAATTTTCAGCTGAATACCCATTAGTCCCATCTTGGTTAAAACATGGGAAATCCCTGTTGCGACTATCTTGTCTGAAATCTCGCCACTCTTTGGCAAAATTCCGATAGTGTGTTTTTCAAAGTGAGCTCGCTCTGTTCTAAGCTTGCCAGATATTGCTACCTCAACGCCTAATGCTCCAGCGCCCATTATTGTGTTAAGCGACCACATGGCTGCGCGCCTAAATGCCGTACCTCGTTCAATAAGCTGCGCAATTCGATTGCACATTATCTGGGGATTGAGCTCAGGATTTGGAATTTCAAGGACTGAAATCTGGGGGTTTTGCAGCCCAAATTTTTGTTCTATCTTTGTCATAAGGTCTTTGATTCCTACGCCTTTCCTGCCTATTGCAAGTCCAGGCCTTGTAACATAAACAGTTATTCTTGCACCCACAGGCGTCTTTTGTACTTCAATGCCTCCGTACCCAGCATCCTTTAGGGCCTCAGCAAGAAACTCATTAAGCTCCATGTTGCGGAAGTTATTCTTGATAACATTTTTGACTGCACTCATCCGTTATTATTTGCCTCCTGTGCGACCACTTCTACATGAACCAAAGTGTCAAACTTTGGACTTGATCTGCCCATTGCTCGTGGCTGGAATCGCTTAAGCTTAGTGCCCTTATGAACTGCTGCACCTACTATTCGTAGTCTATCGAGATCCATACCCTTGTATTCAGCATTGGATTCTAGGTTGTCCAAAATTCTTAGGAATTCATATGCCGCCTTCTTAGGAAACCTGCCAGCAAAAAAACCATCACGGATATTTGACCTGTGTGCCACCTCGTTATTGTAGCGCCGATACGGTATGGCTTCCGTCTTAGAAATCACATTCTCAAGCAATTCTCGGGCCTTTTCAATGGATTTGCCTTTAATGGCAACAGCTATTTCCCGGGAATGCTTATGAGATATATCTTTCTCTCTTATGGAAGCCCGTACGTGTTTTGCTTTATCATAGTGTTGAAAAGAATAACCAAATTGTGGCATAATGATCACTTTAGGGGAACGTAAAGACTTGACCTTGATGCACCTACTCCGGGTGTCCCGTGCTGAACACGTTTGTTTGTGATCGCATATTCGCCAAGATAGTGGCCAATCATTTCAGGTTTGATGTTAACTTGGACGAAATCCTTCCCGTTATGAACGTAGACGGTAATACCGACCATATCTGGTAGGATAATCATATCCCTTGTATGTGTTCTCAACTGACCCTTCAGCTTTCCATCTCTCGCCAGCTTTAGCTTCTCTCGGAGCTTTCTTTTATCATCATTCATGTAAGTGCTGACCCGCCTATCAAGAGATCGGCGCTGTCGAGAATTGAGAAGTGGAAGCAAGTTCTCAATTGAGAGCGATTGCAATTGTTCAGGACTGTAACCCTTAAATTTAAACTCACGTACCAATTAGATCACTCAGTCACTGACTCTCACGCCACTTTTAAATCTAACGAGAATTGGATATTTCATACCAAAGCAAGTTTTGTCGCAAGGTTCCTAGCACCTTCAGGTGTTTTGAACCGGACAAAGGCCTTCTTTCCCCGAATTGTCCTTGTAGTATTGACCTCATCTATTTCTGTCTCATATAGCATAGCGATGGCATCAACGATCTGCTTCTTCGTAGCCTTTTCTGCCACAATGAAAGCAAGTTTGTTATCTTTTTCTATCTGATTGAATGTCTTTTCGGTTACATAAGGTGCGACTATCATAGCTGCTGCTTGCTCTAAAGTCATATTGCTCTTCAGGCTCGATTCTGCATCTTGTTTTTGCTGCGATCCAAGTTCTGGCTTTGCTTGTTTATCTAAGCTCATTTTCTGATTACCTCCAACACTCTGTGTATAGGCGCCTGCAGGCTTTTCATGAAATCAATTGCACTTTGAGAAAAAATTGTTAATCTTATTGGCTTGGATCCGGGCACCAAGTCAACGATACTTATGTCTTTGGCATGCTTGATATCTACACCCGCTATGGACTGAGATAGAGACACAAGCTTGGAGTCGTTTCCAACTATTATGAGGGCACTTGTTCCTGATCGACGCGGCCTTCCTCGACGTCTTGCGGTTCCTGATCTTGCTTTTCGCACAGAAGCTGCTCGAGCAATATCATCCCCGAGACCAATGCGTACCAGCAAATTCTTTAGCTCTCTTGTTTTCGATATTGATTCAATATCGTCCGACATCACAAGTGGAAGTTTGGCATCGTCCGCAATCTTGTGCCCGCGCCGCCGTACTAGCTCATTTTGAGATGTGGCTGCTATTGCAGAGCAAATTCCAAGTTGCTTTTCTTTATGATTAATTTTTTTGTAAGTGATTTTCCATGATTCAGGGGGATGGGCAACTCGTCCATGTCTGACGCCGGCAACCCCCGCAGCTTGGCCTGCCCTAGGAAAGCCTTCCCCCCTAGCTCTGGCAAGTCGAGCAATTCCAAGCCCAGTGTTACGGGACTCGGCGCTGACCATCTCACCTGCTGCTGGATACCGCCCCTGTCTCTGGTAAGAATGAGAAAGGACGTTCACGTATACTTTATGAATCACCTCGGGTCGATACGGCGTATCAAAGACCGCAGGTAGTTCTACCTCATCTGAGTCTCTACCATCTACTCCTATAACTTTTGTTTTCATCTGACAATTACCTCCAGTACTTTTGGCTCAAGAACCTTCTTAGCAACATTACGTATTGGTTGCCTCATCTTCACTAATCGCTTGGGCACTCCGGGTACTGAGCCTCTTACGACAATGTAGTCTCCCTTGACCAGCCCAAAGTGCTTAAACCCGCCTGCAGGGTTTATTGGGTTCTGTGGATCCTTGTCAGTATTGGAGATCACCAATATCCGCTTATTGTATTCAGTTCTTTGATGGAACCCCCTCTGACCTTGTCTTGCCACAGTATACATGACAACTGCTGGCGAAATAGGGCCTAAAGTGCCGACGGCTCTAACACTCTTTCTTGATTTGTGTTGTTTTCTCTTCACACCAAACCTGGTGATGGGACCTTCTATTCCTTTACCACGAGTAATACCAAAAACGTCGATATTCTGTCCTATTTGGAAAATATCGGTTATTTTTATTTCCCTCCCTAGAATACTCTTTACGTAATTATATTGCGATGTAGCATCTTTGCCTGAAACTGCAATTTCAAAAACGAAGGGAACCTTTTGTGCGAGGCCAATTGAATGAGGTGAAACGGCAACGACTGCGACTATATCATGTGCTCCGGTAAGAAGAGAATCTGCCTTTGTGAGTCTATCCTCGCTACTTTTAGCGTCGAATTTGCGCGAGAGCTCTTTTGGTAAATCCTTTGCATACACATCAAATATAGCATGTTGGCCATATACGTCGTTTCTGTAGCCTCGAATGCCGATGATCTTCATTGGAGGTGTGACTATTACGGTTGCGGCATTCAATAGCTGTTTGCCAAAATTTGGAGTCTTCTCTCTGTCATCGATAGTTAAGATATTGATGCCGCCTACTTTGAACCCTGCAAAACCTAAAAGGGAGCTTTTCTCTGCAGAAAGCTGGGGCCAAGTTCTTACTCGAGCCTCCAAACTCTTTGCTCTTGCCCTCGGTCTAAAAGCAATGCTACCCCTCCTTGGGGCGCTATACTTGCGATGACCCATAGATACTGCACCAGACTCCTTTACCCTTTAATAAGTCATTTGACCCATAGCGCGATATGCGCGACTACCTGTAACAATCTGGTTCGGGTACAACACAGCGGTTTTAGACAGTAAGTAAAAGATGGTTGCATTCTTATCGCAGTTACTATATCATTGAAGAATTTTTTATCTCAAGACAGCTTACCATGCATCGCCTTTCCATCGATGATTTGGGTCTGTTTAGATCTTGCGCGTCAACCAAGCTACTGCATGTGATCTAGAAATTGGATCCTTCCAAGCTCCGTTGTTTTTCTCGGGTTAGGTCGAAATTAAAGTTTCACGAATGTTACTGCAGCCCAAATTTGTGCTTGGGATTTGGTCTCGAGTTTTACATAATCTTTGCTGAAACCTTCTGTGAATCTTTTAGCTGTCCGACTGTATATTTTAAATCATCTTTGTACCTTTATTGGCTTCTAGCTTTCGACAGCCAGAATTTGTTTGGTGGCCTTTTTTTCTATCTCTTCCTGAAGCGATACATATGACTAATATCAAACTATAGAGCGGATCCGCTGTGCAGCAGAGATAGCACCCGTCTAAAACAGTCAAAAAACGGTTGTCTTGAGTTAATGGATCATCCTAGGAAGGTCATTTTATATCGCTTTTACCTAGAGAGCCATCACTTGTGGACCCCGCGTGCGCGGTCATAACTGGTACAATGTACCTTGGATGCTTTATTTGTGTCTGCTTGAGTGTTCAATTAACTGCATGCTACTGTTCAATATTGCCAGACTTCCAAGCAATGCTTCCTCCAACCTTACTGTTTCAGTGCCTTGGTTGGGAAACATGTTTATACTATAATTGTGCTGCATGGGGCTGCACTGTTCTTTAGCAAGAATGTCATGAACGCCGTGCTTGGGCGATCCGAAGATGACTAGAATATTTTGGACATTTCTGGCCTCTTCAATGAGTTCAGATTCAACATTTTTGAAGTAGCGCCCATTTCTTGATGTAATAATTATTAGCGTTTTTTCAATATTGGCAAAGAGCCTAGAAATTGATGGGGTATCTTTTATTTCATATCCCCAATAATCAAAAATATTATCGTCTGTGGCTGGGACCGCCATGAGAGTTGGATACGTGGCAGTAAAACGGATATTCAGTTTCTTGCCTTCAGGACCATCACCTGCAAATGGTACGAGAGTGCCCAGACCTACTTCGACAAATAGCTGGCCTCTAACTTTGACAACGACGCCGGTGCGAATGTCACCTGATTTCACCTTCTTTTTGTCTTCTACTACCCTATGATGGGGAGCTTTTATTGGGTGGAGTATCCCTGCATATTGGAGTTGGTTCATCATTGGAAAAAGCATTTTCCGAAGATACTGCGGTGTGTCAAGGTATCGAAGTATAGTCTTGAGCAAATCTAACTCTTCTTTTTCAGGCCGGGATAGAGGATCATGGTAGATATATATCCTCTTGACTCGAAATATCGAGCAAGCCCTAGCAAACTGTCCTATTTTTATGGTTTTATCCCGCTTAGTTTGCTCATCTGAAAGTGCCGAGTCAGGTATTGCGATCCAAAGATGAGGCATTACTCCCGTATCAGCTCTTCAACAGCACCTTCCAAGAATCCGTTTGATCCAAAGTAAGTTCCTCTCAAAATGCCTTTTCTGTCAATAAGGATTGTTGAGGGAGTACCACGTAGAGCATATTCCTCAAATGTTTTGGCAGAATACTGTCTTGATTGGAGGTATTGTTTGACCCGTTCAATCAATAGATCTCTATCTTTTTCGGTATAGGACCTAAAGCTTGGAATGTTGGCTTCAATGAAGTCCATTATCTTACTGTCAGTAAGGGGGCCCGAATGCTTGACTAGCATATCCATGGCAACGGGAAAAGGTATTCTATATGGTAGCTTATTGTTATCTCTTAGTTGTCCTGTACTACTGAACGCACGGTATGTTTCCCCAATGATTTCGCCCGAGCTCAGCAAGTTCTGAAGATTTTCAAGGTTATTCTTGTCGAAATCCTCAAATGCAGTTGCAAGACCCAAAACTCTAAGACCTTTATCTTTATATTTTCTGTTCATATCAATTACTTCAGGAAGGCTGTAGAGGAAACAGCCTGGACAATTGACCTGGAATACTTCTACCAATATCACGTTTCCTTTCTCATTATCAATATTTGTTGGCTTTCCTTGTACCCACGTCGATACATGTAGATTTGGAGCTTTTGAACCTATCGTGGCAACCATTGTTAATCCGGTTTGACTCTGTCTGTATAAATTGGTTTTATTATGCACCTCGTTTTGAGGCTCGATCTCTAGCAGTCGTTGCATAGCCTTGAATTTCTTCATCCTCAGCTTTTCTCATGGTCTTAGCCTTGCTGTCAATTATTGCCATCTTTAAGTGACGGGTACCTGTTTTTTCCTCGCTTACTAGATATATCGACTCGATGGCCAGCGCAGCAGCCTCCTCAAGTCCCATTTCAGACTTATAGCTTTTTTCCAAGAATTCAGTAACTTGATCGCTGCCAGCGCCGATGGCAACAGCGTCGTAGCCTATATAAGTTCCACTAGGGTCGGTTAGATAGAGTGCAGAACCATTCTTGTCGACGCCTGCAAGTATCAGGGCAACTCCAAAGGGTCTTACACCTGCATACTGCGTAAATTGCTGAGCCATATCCGCGAGATTCTTGGCTACTCCTTCCACATCTACAGGTTCGTCATATATCAGCCTATTGCTCTGTGCAAAGAATCTCGCATGATCGACCTGCGTTCGCGCGTCAGGAATATACCCCGCGGCTGCGACGCCGATGTGATCGTCGACTTGAAATATTTTCTGGGTAACGTTGGAGATCTGAAGTTTTCTTGCTTTCTCCTCTACTGCAAGGATTACTCCATCTGTGCTCTTGACTCCTATCGCTAGGGTTCCGCGTCTGACTGTTTCAATTGCATATTCTACTTGGTAAAGTCGTCCATCTGGAGAAAAAACTGTAATGGCTCGATCATAGCCCGCTGCTGCTGGTAACAATTCGATATAGTTTTTTTGTAACGTTCCATTTAAGCCTACCTGTAAGGATGACGTCTAAAGCAAATGCAACTGTGTATAGTTTTAATAACCATCCGTAAAAAGAACCAAAATGATCCAGGATGAAGTGATATTTTATGGCCACCCAAATATCAAATTGCTCCACCTCAAGAGTATTGAAATCACTAAAGATGAGCACCTAACACCTAGAGGTGATTGCATAATCGGGATAAAAGCAAGTAAGAGTTGTGCTAATTTAAGTGAGCCCATCAAACACCGACTAAAATCGAGCTCGGCTGCAGTTACAATAGAGGTCATGGTTGCAAACGAATTATTCGTTATAGAAGGCAAAGGCGATGATCGACTTATCATGCATCATTCCCATGATATAGTCATACGAAAGAGCAATTTTGTGTGTCCCCGTACGCTTTCCGTTCTATGCAATAAGGCGTCTTCTGACGTGCCTAGAAACCTGGTCAAGATGTTACAAGATCCAGAAACAAAAGGAATCTTTAGAATCACAGTCGACTAGTCACTTTTTAGGTTGATTTTTTCCTTCTAACAATGTTTGCCATTCTTTGCTTTGGACTGTCCTAGCCAAAGCTTCATTTAACAACTCTAGGGTAGCGTATTCTTTGTAGTGGTCTCCTTTGCAAAGGTTGCACGCTTCTTTCCCACCTACGGCTGCAACAAAATCTGTGTCTTCAAATATGTTCCTAAGAACTCTGATCAACCTAAAACTCGTCTCTTCAATAAGCTTCGAGTGTGCTTCTAGTGACGGTGGCTTATAACTGAAGGCACGCATAGTCGGCATATAATACTTTTTTACCGCTCCTCTTACTTCGACAATTTTTGCGACTCCGATTAATCCTGTGTTCCTTAGTATGTCTAAATGATGCCTGACTGTTGTTGTAGCCTTCTTGTGACCTGAGCGTCGTAGTACTTTCGATATCTCTTCGGCACTCATCTGCCTATGATTTAATATTTCCAAGATCTTAATCCTGAGTGGGTCATTTAATGCTTGAGCGGACTGAGATCCTAGAGTTGTCACTCTTTTCACCAAGACCTCGCTATTAAAAATAGTTCCAACCATTTGATCTATGGATCGAGCGAACCCAGCATTAAAATGATGTTATTAGTTTCTTTATCATAGTTTGTCGAAGATTTTAAATATTGTAGCTTTATTTTCTTTCTCACTCTTTTTATCGCTAACTGATCCAATCAGTCTGGTGACTTAGATTACATTATCAAAATTGTTGTAATATTCTGGTAGACGAAAAATTATATTTATTAGAGTACTAACCCAATCATTAGTTGGCAGTTGATGCGCGATGCATGCTTTTGCGCTCATCAGCCTAAGATTTGACCAAGAACTTGTACCTACATTGAGTTACAATCTGCGACCGCTTATCATCTGATAAGCAAAAATGTACCGCCTGCTCAGCTCTTTGACCACAGATGAAAATATTTGGGGCGGATCTGGTTTTTTACCTTCTTTGGCAAGTGATTCGATGCTATCCTTAAATCCAATTTTAATCAGCCAATCACGCAGCAATTGTTTATCATAGCTTTCTTGAATTTTCCCTGGATGGTAGTCATTCTTGAGCCATAATCGATACTCATCAGGGCCCAAGGAATCACCCAAAACCAAATTTCCCTTTTCATCTCGTCCGAACTCAAACTTGACATCTGCTAGGATGAATCCTGCTCTGTCAACAACCTCGCTCATTTTTCTATAAAGTGATATTGATGTTCTCTCAATTGTATCGTAGTCGTCCTCGGATATGGCACCTGAGAATACCAATGTTTGACGATCAACCGGGTAGTCATGCTCTTCAGATTTTGTCGTCGGATCGAATATTGGCTGAGGGAGCTTCGATGCCAATACAGGCATAAAACTGGAGGATAGTCCCTTACCCCTTATCTGTTTATATCTGTCGACATAGCTACCGTAAAAATATCCTCTCACCACGCATTCAATGGGTATCATTTTTAATTTTTTAACCTCCATTTTATCCTTGTCCAGAATTTTCAGCATATGATTGGGAGTCTGAAGTGTTTCAAACCAAAACTGTGCAAATTTGCACAAAACTTCGCCCTTTCGTGGAATAGGCGTCGCCATCTTGACATCAAAGGCAGAGATACGGTCGGAAAAATGAAACAAAATATTTCCGTTTTCGAGTTGGTATATGTCCTTGACCTTACCTATATGGATCAACCTCATCATGAATTGGCTAATTCCAAATACCATAAAAAGACTATCTGCTGAAATTGAAAGACATTTAACGGTGCTAATAATTATCATATGCTACCAAATATGGTTAACAGTGACCTTCTTGCCATAAGAAGACCGATGACAGTCGGAATTATTGGCGGAGGTCAGCTGGGAAAGATGATCTCCCAAGAAGCTAAGAGGATGTCGCTAAGAGTTATTGTCCTAGATCCGACTAAAGAATGTCCTGCATCAAACATAGCAGATGAACAGATAATCGCGGACTTCAAAGATCAAGATGCAATAATTAGATTAGCCCAACAAAGCGATGTCATAACCTACGAGATCGAACTTGCAAATTCGAGTGCCTTAAAGGATCTCGAACTAAGACAATATCCCGTGCGACCAGCACCGGAGACACTTCACATCATCCAGAATAAGTACAGACAAAAATCCTTCCTGAGAAAACACGAAATCGAGGTGGCAAATTTTGAGCTGGTAAGATCAGAGAACCATCTTTACGAATTGTGCGAGAAGTATGGTTTTCCCCTTATGCTTAAGGCGTGTGAGAATTCATATGATGGTCGTGGTAATTTTCTAGTGAGATCTCGGGAACATGTAGTTGAGGCCCTCAAATATTTTTCAGACAGCGAGGTAATGCTGGAAGAATTTGTTCCCTTCACAAAAGAAATATCAATAATGGTTGCCCGTAACCCAAGTGGACAGGTAGCCTCATTTCCTGTTGCGGAAAACATACATGACAATGGAATATTAGAGATGTCCAAGGTACCAGCAGGGATCAATCAAGAAATTGAGTTAAGGGCAATAAAGATGGCCGAGATGACAATGCGGGTATTAGAAGGATCAGGAATATTTGGAATAGAGATGTTTGTTACAAGAAACGAAGACGTATTGTTAAACGAGATCGCACCCCGGCCACATAACTCAGGACACTATACTAATGAAGCCTGCTCAGTATCACAGTTTGAGCAACATCTAAGGGCTATACTCGACTTACCTTTAATCAAACCCGAGTTACTTTCCCCGGCCGTTATGGTTAACATACTTGGAAGAGAACGGTTGAATGGCCCCTATGTCATCAGGGGTTTAAAAAGAGCGTTAAGTGTTCCAGGTGTTAAGCTATACGTGTACGGCAAACAGACATCTAAACCAGGACGTAAATTGGGACATATAACTGCAACTGCAAGGACGGTAGAGGAAGCTGCTTCACGTGCTACAAAGGCTAGAAGTGGAATTGAGCTGGCTAACGAGGAGAATAAGGAAAGACCAGAATGAACAGTCCCTCTGTAGGTATCATTATGGGAAGTGATTCTGATCTTCCCATAATGAATGAGTCAAAGCAAATTCTCGATTCATTTGGGGTTTCCAATGAAATTACAATCGTATCTGCGCACAGAACGACAAAAAGGATGGTTCAATATGCTAAAACAGCCAAGAAAAGAGGTATTGAGATAATCATTGCAGGCGCAGGAGGAGCAGCCCACCTTCCAGGCATGGTCGCTTCACTGACTGTTGTTCCAGTTATCGGTGTTCCGGTTAAGACAAAAACTCTCAATGGCCTTGATTCCCTTCTATCGATCGCTCAAATGCCTCCAGGAGTACCTGTCGCCACGGTAGCCATAAATGGAGCCAAAAATGCTGGCATACTTGCCTGCCAAATCTTGGGAACAAAATATCCTGACATCGCAAGAAGAGTTGAAGAATACAAGCGCGAGGTACAACTAACTGTATTCAGAAAAGCAAGAAGGCTTGAAAGGTTAGGTGTAGAACACTACCTAAGTGGATGTTAGTATAATTTATTTGTGACAACTAATTTTAGGCCTCCTGAGATGCATAAAAGGGATCATTTCACTGGGGGTGGATAAAGCAAAGAAGAAGCTGACTACGATGAGATGGATGTCGTCATAGCAAAAAAGCTCTCTCTACATGAAAAGATGACAGAAGAAATGAAGTGAAGTCAAGTTCCTTGCGAAGCACTTCGTCTTGGCCTGCATTGAATTGAACACAAGCAGTATTATAGCGAGAATTTCTCCATGTCACCCAGATTTGTTACAAATAAGGGACTGATGAGGATCAAAAATAGTAACATAGACTACTTCCAGATACCACAGAGGTATTAAAAGCATGCCAAAAGTAGATCCTGCTCCATCGCTTTATGGTCCGTTGCAATATTATCAGCTCCACTTTATAATCGAGATGAAAAATAAAGATAACGACAGATTCTTAGCAAGATGTAAACCCAAACTAGTGGTTGTTTACAGAACAAGCACATAATCGGTGTCAAGTGGACAGGTGAGGATAATTTCGTCGAGGTTTTGGAGACAGATACTGCGCTTCACAATATGTTAAAGGAAATCGTGATGACGATAGGCGATATAATGATTGACTCACAAGATGACCCCATCAGAACCCCTAGTAGATAGATTCTCGAGGCAAATCTTTCATTCGATCTTATAATGCTAGAAGTTGCGGACAGAATAACCTTCCACATTAAAAATATCGCGCAGGAAAAGGTTTGAACTTTGTTGCCTTTTTCCTACCATTCAGAAATCATCATTCCATCAGATATAGCAAGTTAACTTTAATAATCATATACCGGTTGCAATTTTGTGGAAAATAAAATCTCGTCTAAGTCCCGCTTGAAATTTTCCGAAAAGACAGTTGTTATTACAGGGAGCGGGACTGGTATCGGACAAGCTATAGCCAGAAAGTTTGCTGAGAATGGTGCTAACATTGTGATCATGGGCAGGAGGAAGGAGCCACTGGACCAGACAGCGGGCACCTTGGAGCAGGTTATATCCTCTTCTGGTTCTTCAGGTAGGTTGGGTGTCTTTCCTGGTGTAGATGTTGCTGATGAGGCCGGCATCAATTCCATGTTTGAAAGCATTCAAGAGCAATTTGGAGGTGTTGATATAGTAGTCAACAATGCAGGCGTCTCGGGTCCTGTCAAGACATTTACCAATGCAGGAGTAAAGGAGTTCCGTGACACCATAGCCATACACCTTACCGGCGCATATTGGACTTCAGTTAGAGCTCTAACTTCTATGAAAAGAGGATCAAAAATAATAACAATTTCAACATTCTTCACGGAGGAGAACCGTTACGAGCAAAGACCATACAGATTTAGGACCCCCTATACCGCAGCGCAGGGTGCGAAGAATCGACTTGCGGAAGCATTGGCATGGGAGCTTGTGGAGCGCGAGATACGATCGATTGCTACAAATCCTGGGCCTGTCCACTCGGATAGGATTTACAAGACAGTTTATCCAAAGGCGGCCGCTGAATTTTTACGCATCGGGGGCTATCCCGGGCTCAGCTCTCCCGAGATTGGCAGGGTTACGGCTGATGCGCTTCCCCTCTTAGGGGAGGCTAACGATATAATATCAAAAGGCATCTCGCAAGTAGCGTTACAGATTTCCAATTCTCGCAATCAGAAACCAACGGAGGAAGGAATCAAGAAACTGTCTGAGACGGTCGCAGGCGCTCTTTCCAAAATCCAAGAAATTGCTGAAAAGATACAAAGCAACACAAGTAAGATGATAGTGGACGGAGAATTCCTGAAACAAGAAGATGTAGCAGAAATGGTTATGAACTTGTGCGACGATGATATTAGTAGGCTAATAAACGGCAGGGTTATTCCTAATGACCGCGTCTTTTATCCAGTCAAACCAATAGTTGGAACAGGTGTTGACGGGCTAGCAAATCCAGACGTCAAAGAAAAAGTGATAGTCATGACGACTAGCTCATCATCAAAAAAGGATACTGAGAGAGTCAAAGGACTTGCTAAACTTGCACTTGAGGCTGGAGCCAAGGATGTGATCGTGCTTGCACACGGTCATCAAGACATGTCAGAGTATCGTGAATTTCACAATCATACCATTGACATGATGGATGAACAAAGCATGCACCGCATTCTAAACGCTGCGAAGAGAAGGTCTGGCACAATTGACGCAGTCATTCATTTCACAGGAGAATATGATTACAATGCCTCGCTGAGTATGCTCTCAAGAAGGTCCTGGGATGCATTAGTTGATAACTTCGTTTACATCCCAGGTTTATTGACTAAAGAAGCTGTGAATGCTATGGCCCCAGATGAAGCAATAGAAGAGCCTGCAAAGTACAAAGGTTCTAATGGTGTTATTGTCGTGGTGGGCCCAGACGCACCTGTTGGTAAAAAAATATCCGGCTTAGTGAGGGCAAGGGCTGACGTATTCCGCGGAGCCCTTCGGCCATACACTACAACCGTTAATCAGGAGCTTAGCGATGTGTTGGGCTCAAACATAAGACTGTATTTAGTTCTAGCAGGAAATAGCGAAGGTATAGAACCAGACAGTGGAAAAGTTTGCAAATCTATACTGGGCCTTGCTTCAGGTGCTGCGCTGACGAGAAATGAGTCAATATTCTATATCGACGAATCAAGGAAGTAAACATAATTTATAATATGGATTGAAGCACTTTCTCACTGGTGTTTATTTTCGGGTGTTTTGATACTATGAACAAGCAATCACCTATTTAATATGAGATACCAAGTGCATCCAAGACTAACGGGACCGCTACTCCAACTAGTACAAGTCCCAAAAGCCGTTGTAGTAATATATCTTTTGTGACGCGAGATAACCTTGCTCCTATCTGAGCACCAACAAAGGCGCCTGCTGACAATGCAATAGCTTGAACGTAATCAGGATGACCTAAAGCCGAGTGTGTAAACACGCCGGCAATAGCTGTCATCAACAGGGTCAACTGCGATGTGGGAGCTGCTGTATGCATCGTAAGGCCAAGAACAAGAAGCATAGCTGGCACAAATATTATCCCTCCTCCGACTCCAAATAGACTTGATACTATCCCAGCACCAAATGATGCAACAAAAACTCCGATTTGCAAAGGCAACGATCGCCTTCTAGCATGCTGATCCTTCAGAACAGAGTTTTTGCAGGAAATGTAAATGCCGGTTAGCATTAGCATAAGACCAAAGTACAACTTGAAGGAATCTTCCTGTAAGTAATCTGAGAGGAACGCGCCAACTATCCCGCCTGGTACTGCACAAGCGCCCATCCACACAGCAAGTTTATAGTTAATCCTTTTTTGCCTCGAATATTCTAGCGTAGACGAAAAACTTGTTGACATGACTGCAATGAGGCTCGTGCTTGCCGCCTGGGTGGGCGATAAGTTCAAGAAAGTAAGAGCCGGCACCATAATTATCCCTCCCCCTACACCCAGCAGTGAACCCAACGTTCCAGCTCCAAGACCTATAAAGATCAGAAATGCTAACAAGCCAATGTTGTCGAACAATAGCCTCGAATCCTTTTCTATGCTTAAGAAAAAAGTGGCAAGGTAAAAATCATTTGGAGGTTTATTCGGTGCAGAACAATTTACATCTACTGCCTAAACTATCGTGAAATATATTTATCTATATATTCTTCTAACTTTTCTTGCCAGATTGATAATGGGAAACTATACAGCACGAGGTGAATGTAATGCATCATATTAAGAGGTCGAGTTTCGGTTCAGATATTATTCTTGATTGTTCATACGAAGTAACGTCATGCTGGCGGCAATTTAAAATACATAACCTGGTTCAAACTTGTAGTTTTATTAGTCCCCCAAGATCTTAAACAACAGTATCTGCGTTGCGCATAATAATAGTCGGGTTCGGAGTAGTCGGACAGAGTTTCGTCAAGCTATTGCTCTCCAGGTCAGCAGATCTATACAGCCAGCAAGGTATGAAGCCTCGAGTAGTTGCGTGTCTTGACAACAGCGGATCAGCAATTGCCCCCGCAGGCCTTGATGCTCAGAGGCTGCTTGATGCAAAGAAAATGAGGGAAACCGTAGGCGCTTACGAGAAAGACGGTAGAAGATTCGATGCCTTAGAGATCATGGAGAAGGTGGACGCTGAAGTAATGCTTGAATGCACTCCTACGAATTTGAATGATGGTGAGCCGGCGACCTCTCTCATCACCTCTGCGATGAGAAACGGCAAGCATGTAATCTGCGTTAACAAGGGACCTCTGGCTCTTGCCTTTCCTTCACTCATCGAACTTGCAAATTACAATGGGGTTATGTTGCGGTTCAGCGGGACAGTTGGGGGCGGAACGCCGATTTTAGAATTTGCTAAGCGCTGCCTAAAAGGTGATAGGATAATTTCATTTCGAGGGATCCTGAACGGAACGACAAATTATATTCTTAGTAAAATGGAAGAAGGATGGACGTATGGTGAGGCAATCAAGGATGCTAAGGAAAAAGGCTATGCTGAAGCTAACGCCTCGCTTGACGTTGATGGATTTGACGCAGCAGCAAAATTGGTTATCATGGCCAATTGGATTATGGGAATGAAGGTAACTATGAAAGATATCAATCGTTCGGGTATAGCAAATGTACGATTATCGGAAGTCAGAAATGCATTGGAACGGGGAAATGCAGTCAAATTACTAGCCGTATGTGACAGCAGACGCCTTTGTGTCGCACCGACAGAAGTTGCCAAGACAGATCCGGTATGTGTCAATGGCACCTTAAATGCAGTTTCATTTTTGTCCGAGCATTCAGGGCAGCAGACCATCATCGGAAGAGGGGCAGGTGGCATGGAGACTGCAAGCGCGATCTTACGCGATTTAATAGAAATAAGAGATGCCACATTTAGCTAATGGGTTTTACCTTATACGTAAAAAATTACTGTAAACAATCCTAAGAAGGTAATGGAGACGATATACATAATTAATGTAGATTAACTACAAGTAGGCATTCTTCTCTGCTAATGAACACAAACCAGTACCGCCACAGTTGGATCGGAACATATCGCTTTAATCGTCCGAATAACAGAAGAACCTATAAATATTGCAAGTCAGCAAGTAATTTCTATACGTCTACTATGCAAGTTTTTAATAAACGTATGGAAAAAGTGAAAGAAATTGCAGAGACCGAATCGCATCAATGCACGGAGTGTCGAGCAAGGCCAGCAGAAATATTCCAGGTCAATGGTGAGTTTTGTCTCGAGTGTTGGCAAGAAATAACGCATACCAATTCTTAGGGCTACACAAGCGGATAACATATTCTTTAGCAAATATCACATAGCTCTTTAACTCACTGTTTCTTATTTGACCGCCGAAAATTGTATCTAACACTGAGTTCAAGGGAGACGCTTGAGCATCACTGTAACAGATTAATTATCGCAATTGTATATTTATGTGCTGATAGCTCTGAAAATTTTTTTACTGTCAAAGAGTGAAAGTGCCAAACTTTCCGAGAGGCTCGCTTCTGCATGGCCACATACGAATCTTCCTAAAGTTAAGAATATTAAAGTATATGAAATTGAGCCAGGTAAGCGGCTGTTGAGTGCAGATACGATGATTGCGGCAGAGGTAGGCGACATAATAGTGCCTTTCCTAGGCAAGCAAGATAATTTGCAACACTTTCCTTCCGTGACAATTGACAGTGGTGCCGTCAAGTTCGTTTGTAACGGTGCAAAGGTAATGCGACCGGGTATAGTTAATTTTGATACTTTCAATAAAGGAGAAATCGTGAGGGTAAGGGAGCAGACACGTGGAAGATCACTTGCTGTAGGAGTAGCCATGGAACATAGCGAAACGGCAAAAGCGATGTCTAAAGGATACATTATAGATACCGTCCATTACGTTAGCGACAAAATTTGGGAAGCCTACAAGAGAATATAGTGTTAAGAGGGTCTTATTGTTTCTTCCCTACGTCCAGTTTTGGTCACATACAGTATGTCTATGCCATCTCCACTTGATGCATCACGTTGAATAGCGGATCGGATAGCTCTAGTCGCCAATTCTCTAACCACCTCTTCCGACATATTCGGTTTAAATTCTGAATCCAAAATGCCTAGTGCCATTTCTGCCCCAGTCCCTACAGCAGCATAATCGTCTGGTAGCACCGAACCAAGTGGATCAAGCGTATATATTTCAGGTTTTTCATTGATTCCTCCGACAATAACTTGGGTTAGCAAGGGGAAATATCTTCTCTCAAACATGATAACAGACATTAGCTTTGCTATAGAATTCGGAGGAACTTCTCGTCTCGTCTCTAACTTGCGGATTTTGGCCAGCGCCTCCACCTGTCTCACAAGTACTTGCATGTCCGCAACCATGCCCGCACAGGCCGCGCCTACATGGTCTGTAACTGGGAACGTCTTTTTAATATTCTTGTTCACTACAAAGTTTCCAAATGAAACTCTCTTTTCTGCTGCTAGTAGTACACCATCATTGTACGATATACCAACTACCGTTGCGCCGGGCATGAATTCAAACGCCATATGTAAGTAGATCGCGGTTCAAGTCAGATTTAGTCGTTTCTATTAATGAGTCGAAAAATGGCCAAAGCAGATAAGTGATTTAGTGTCGCTAATGGCTTCTTACGTTCGTATCGTGTATTCTTATGGCCTCTGTCACAAGTCTGTTCTGTAATTCAAGTGCCTCCTTGCCTTCTGGATGCTTTGCCTGCGCAACTGCTTCAGCAACAATACTTATGACATGCCTCATGAGGAATTCATCTCCTCTTGTAGCCTCCGCTCTATAAGTTGGATTTGCCTTATTTACAAAGACAATATTTTCTGTAATGAAGCTGTATCTAGAATCACTTTCATCTTCATATGGGATCACCTTATAACCGATCCTCTTCAATGCAAAGGTCTTCTTTATTATAGGCTTACGCACCTTTCTTGTCTTGATTATGCTCCCGTCGGCTTGGGTTTCATTTACAGCCTCTACAACGGTTCCTTCGGCTGAATTAGAATGGTAGTCTAATGTACTCGGTTCTGTGGTAGGATATTGTCCAATAGCGTTAGACTCGGAAACTGTTTGGCTCTCAAGTTGAGATGGGTGAATCTCACTGTATTCTGGCATTTGTTGGTTGTTATTAGGGGGGCGTCTCTCTGGTTGTCGCACATCTTCCTGATCTTGGCCAGGGCTCACTCTTTCTTTTATCTGAACTAATTCGTATCCTTGCACTTCCTCCTCAAGCTCTAGGTTCTCAATCATTGCCTGTCCTAGTATCTTGTCAATTTCCCGATAAATTCTGGATTCTTCCCTAGTTATCAGTACATCTTCGTATTCTGTTAATCCAGGAACCACTCTATCTATGACAAAGGTTTTCATAAGCTGATTGAATCTTGCATACTCACTGTCTTCAATGATCGCAGATTTATCCGCAAACCGAGTGGTCAAACTATCACACCGGACAAAGCCAGTAACACGGTTGAGCTTTGTGTCAAACCCAAAGTTGCTACGGGTGACGATATGGTTCCCAACCATCACCGCTATTCCCCTTTCATCATCTAGCAAGGGTCGCCGAGCGATTACAATTTCGCCGGTCACTTTACCGCTGTCAAGGTTGACGGGTATCCTATGCCCCTGGATCTCTGGTGCTTTTATAATCTGAGATCCATCAAGATCCCATTCTTTGAATTTCTCAGCAGTTTTGACGTATACCTCAAATAGAGGGAGCCTTAGAATTGCTAATCTACGGATTTCTTTGGTTACTTTGAATAAATCCAATCGCGTTTTAGCGCCAGTCATAAAAATTTCTGTTCCGTCTCGTTTGAGTGGAGCTTGTTTCAGATCGTCTAACTTGACATTGCCCATATACAATTTCTCAAGCACTTCTGCATCTATTGCAAGGGCTTTCGCGAAATTCTTACGCCTTGTTCTTATTCTCATACTCTCAAATGATGTTAGGAATGATAGTCTTCCGGTGCCATACCTACCAGTCCTAATTCTCTTCAGCCTAGGTGAAATCGATTCGGTTCTCTTGTGAGGTGAGCCTAAAAGGAGAAACTTTTCCATTCCGTTTTGATCCATTCCTGCGTCATCTTCAATAGCAATAGATCCGTTGGTCAGGAGGGTGACGAGTACTTTAGTTGCATCTTCATCAAACGCATTTTCAATTAG
The DNA here is from genome assembly GCA_045809625.1 of Nitrososphaera sp. Lineage (GTDB taxonomy): Archaea > Thermoproteota > Nitrososphaeria > Nitrososphaerales > Nitrososphaeraceae > Nitrososphaera. Next base: position 88,023 of record JBJMEA010000136.1, read on the forward strand.
TTCTTTTATGATCTCTGTAGGAGAGACCCAGGTTTTAGTGGCGAATTCTTTAAAAAAAGACGGATGAACTTTCATCTGAGCAGGCATTTTGTCAAGACCTGATACTTGCATACCTTTATTTATTACTTCTCAAGGTCCTTAATTGTTATACCAAACTATAATTATATAGCTAATTTGCATGATTATACTTGCTTGAGAGCCTAACTCATGACGATTCTATCAGCTGAAGATGGCATATTTTGGCCCGGAGACGGGCTGAAGTATGAGAGGCATCATAGCGATTCAAACGATTCTCCTCTCTGCTTAGATCTTTCTAAATCCGTATCAAAAACAATGCCAACGAGATACTTGCCTCTTGCCTGCCTGCACTGTAGTGGAGCTATCTGAACCTTTGATTTGGCGAAAAATTCAGAAATTCTGCTGCAATTTAGTTTGTAGGTCGTGATCTCAAGTATCAAGTTCTACAGTATTCGATATGATGAGAAATTAAAGCCAATTATTGCAAATACATACATACCCTTCTATATTTTACAATAGATAGCATGCAAAAATGCATTTGCGGCAGGGAGTCCAAATCGTTTGATGCTTGTACGCCGCTAGGTTGCGCCAACATTACTGTGTGTAGCGGCTGCTCCAAAGACGTTCACGATTGCTCGTGCGAAGCTAGGTAGGCTTATAGCGCAAAACAGCACCTATCTTGCCGAGACTGGAAAGTTGGGCTCCTTCCTCTGTCTTGCCAGAAATGACTTCAAGCCTACAACCGGTCTTTATGGCAAGCTCATTAAGGTGATCTACTATGTCCTTTTCGATGACTTCTTGGTCAGAGCCAGAGCATAACGGGCATTGCTTTGAAAGCCATTCCTGCTTCGTAGCAAGCAGTTGTGGCCTATCTACAATTATTGTCTGAGTATTCTTGCAAACCTTGCACCTTATTTCTAACTTAGTATAGGTGATATCATCAGTCACCAATACGAGATCCGCTATCCCTGTTTCTAGCGCCTTTGCTACGTCATGAATACCGTAAATACCAAGACCTTTCTCAGAATGGACTTCAGTCATAAATTTCTTGATCAGTTGCTTCTCTTCCATAACCCGAAATTCTTGTAATATGCCTTCCTTTTGGGCCTTCTCTATCAACTCGCGGACGCCTTCTTCTCCAGAATATGAACTGTCGAGGGTTGCTATTATGCTGTTTTGCAGCCTATAGTCAAGATACTCCTCTTTTAGAAAATTTTCCTTAGTTGGTCCTGGCCCTCCTACTATTGTGCCCTTTACATTATATTGGTCGAGTAAAACCTGCTTGGCATGTTCCGCTACTCTGTGATAATATTCATTAAGCTCATTTTCACGGAGCCTCTCAAACCTCCTTGCAGACTGGCCCCCCTGACGGTGTTTGCCAGCCACACCTGAAGTGAGCGAGTCGACAGCTTCCCAGCGATCTCCTGTAAGTATTCCGATCCCTGTTTCTTGGGTGTCTATCGACAGTATACCGATCACCTTATCGTCTTTCATCATTTCCTTCAAATGGTCGGTCCAAAAGTGGTCGTCGCAACGATAAAGGCTGATTTGGACGGGCTTGGGCGGTAGCACTGAATATATCTCAATTTTTTCTTTACCGATTCCCTTTTCGTTGGGAATGGCACCACAAAATATTATAAGGCCGTTCTCAGGTGTTTCCTTGAATAGTTTCAGTTGCTCAATAGTTCTACTCAGTGCATCTTGCACATGTGTCCTAGTAAGATCTGACTTGATATTTGAAGCAGTGCCTGCTTCGTTGCGAAGTTGAGAAATAACGTCAAAGACGGGTCGACGAGCCGGGACGTATACTGTAACAAGTTCGGTTCCATGTCCTGATATACTTGACAGTTCGTTTATCATCTTTGTCAACTTATATCGCTTTACCGAATCCCACTTGCTATTAGCATCATTCGCCATTGATTATTGTAACAACAAAAATCGTCCGCACATAATATAAGGCTTCAATTTCTTAGGTATGTTAAAGTGCCAGAATTGAAAAATAGAGTCGAAATAGATGCTACCGAGGCTTGAATACATCAAGCAGGCCAGAGCAAGGCTTGGGTTAACCCAGAGAAGGCTAGCTGCTTTGACAGGAGTCAGCACTTCTATGATAAATCAAATTGAATCTGGAAGATGCAAGCCCAGTTATGAGACCGCTAGGAAGATTTTTGAAGTTTTAAGTTCACTTGAAGGGCGCAGCTCGATGAAGGCAGGGGACATCTGTAGCCACCGCCCAATTTCAGTACAAAAGGATGAAAAACTTCACAAGGCGATAGACGTTATGCGGGTTAACTCTATAAGCCAGATTCCTGTCTTTGACTCGTCTAGGGTTGTAGGTATACTGACAGAGGATGGCCTCGCCAAGGTGATGATAGAAAAAAATGAAAAGGATTTGAGAAACATGCTGGTTTTCGATGCTATGGAACCTCCACCTCCGATAGTCGACGTATCTACACCAGCCAAAGCTCTTATACCTCTCGTAAGATTTGCAAAGTGCATTTTGGTGAGTCAGAATGGTAATGTAATTGGAATAGTGACAACGACAGACACATTGAAAATGGTTGAGTAGAGCCTCTATTCCTTCAGTCTCTCCAGTCCGATGCAGCAGTCGGCACATTTGATACATTCGTTGCAAATACTGATCTCACTATCTGGTGGGAGTCTTGTAGAACACAAAGCACATTGCTTAGTTGAACTCAATTAAACTAACCACAGTATCGAGGTTCGAAACAATATTTTAATGGTTCTATCCGGGTCTCATGATATTTTTGATCCCCGATCAAATAGCATTCAGATGTTTTTAGCCAAACATGCGGCCCGCATTATGATCAATTTCCTGCCAACATAAAGAAAATTGGTGTGATGGAGAACCATTTCTCTCAGATGATCGCTGCCCCTCATCCACTCACCATTTTCTAATCTATATCATCTTCAGCTAAAATCGTGCAAGAGAAAAATCTCCATGGCCTAAAGCCAGCATTTGAACTATACAGGTATCGGGGAGAGCACATCCTGATGACTGTCTTTTGTGCTTCTCCAATCTAGCCTAAACTCATTTAAATTCCTGTTCTAATATAGCGCGCTTCTTGCTCATTTGAAACAAATTATCAGCCCTCTTGAGAGCCTCGTCTCTAGGGCGTCTAAAAATCATCGATTGGATTAGAAGATAATTCTCAGGTATCACCATTCCAGTCTGGTCGTCAGAATAGGCTATTTTGATTGTGTCATCTTGCACTCTTAGGATATCTTCGTGAATATGGACCATATTAGTATCACCATGAGGAAATCCAAGCTCTAGGGCTTTTTTTCTAACGTCACCTGTTCCCTTTGCTGAGCTGATAATGGCAACTCCAAATTCGTCACTGAAGCTTTCCAGGATTTGATCCTTGTTAGGTGCTCCACCGTCACCAAATCGAACAAACATTTGGTGGAGATGCATCATCCTTGATGGTACCTTGAAAGCATCAACATATAGATTTGCATTAGGAATAAAGTCCCTCACATCGTCTTGATGATGTGGATTTCTGTCCCACTCTATTGAGTCTTTGACAACCTTGGTGTCCTCAAGGTCAGCCCAGCGTCTAACAAGTTCGATATCAAAACGTCTGATCCTATCGCCAAACTTTTGGATCAGGGGTTGCATTACTCTCCCCATACCCGACACGTTGCAGCTACCTTGAATGACATATGTCTTGCCTGCGGCCATGTCAAAGTTAACTCGAGAGTTGTGAATCATGTCTGCTACTGCACGTTCTCCATTCCTATCTTCTCCTCCCTGAAATATTGCGGGTTTGTTGTTAGGCTCATAGAGGTTCTTTTTGTTGTCAAATCCCATCCCTTCCTTTGCAGCATCTATTACCAAATCGCATTGCTCTACGGCTTCATTTATTGAACCCGTTACTTTGTATCCTTGTTCCTTGAAGTTGCCTATCATTTTTCTTGGCACATACACATCGTAACGATTCTCCAGTGCCTCTTTGACCTTATCATCTATGCTATATTTTGCAACACCGACTAACTCGATCTCTTTGTCTAATACTAGTGAGCTAGCAAGTCGGCGGCCTATGTTCCCATATCCATTAATGAATACCCTGACCAAGACAACCACTTCAGATTTCTTATAAATCGCAAATAGTATGGATGTATTATATATATTCCTAAATCACATGCCTATTTTGTGATCTCCACATTAAACTTAAATACAGTAAAGGACTTCAGATTCATGGATAGAATGGGAAGAGGCGATATATTTTGGCGTTCTTAAATGTCTCGTTTTAGGTTGTTCTCTAATTTCAAGGGAGTCTTTTAAATGAAAATACTGATAATTGACAACTATGATTCCTTTGTATATAATCTCGCCCAGATACTCGGAGAACTTAGAACAGAGCCGACAGTATTAAGAAATGATAAGATAACACTACGAGATATAAATAAAATGAATCCTGATGCAATAGTCATTTCTCCTGGTCCTGGTCATCCTGCAGATCGAAAATACTTTGGAGTATGTACTGATGTTATTGAACGATTAGGAGATAGGATTCCGATATTAGGAGTCTGTCTTGGGCACCAAGGTATTGTGCATGCTTTTGGCGGCAAAGTCATTAATGCTAAGACGATACGCCACGGCAAAACTAGTCTAATACAGTATAATGGATCAAGCAGGCTCTTTGAAGATGTCACAAATCCGTTTAAGGCAACACGCTATCATTCGCTTGTGGCCGAAAAGAGTACGCTTCCCTCATGCCTTGAGGTAACAGCTCGTGCACTGGACGACGGCGAAATAATGGGAATAAGGCACAACCATTACCTGATGGAAGGAGTCCAATTTCACCCTGAATCTGTTCTTACGGGAGAAGGAAAGAGAATATTGTCGAATTTTATTTCTATGGTGAAAAGATGACTGTATTTACTGATTTGCGACCTCAAATACAGAAGCTCGTTTCAAAGAAGGAGTTGTCACCTGCAGAAATCAGGCACTCTCTTGATGCAATCCTTTCTTCAGCCGTGCCTGAGGCGGCGATTGGGGCTTTTCTCGTTGCACTTGCCATGAAAGGCGAGACACCCGACGAGCTGCGCTCAGTTCTAGTTTCATTGAGGAACCATGCGACCAAAATAACACCTAAAGTTAGCGGATCTCTCATCGATACATGTGGTACAGGGGGAGACTCAAAAAAATCATTTAACATTAGTACTGCCGCAGCCATAGTAGCATCAGCAGCTAGTGCCAATGTAGCTAAACACGGTAATCGATCGGCCTCTGGCGTGTGTGGTAGTGCGGACTTTCTTGAACACGTTGGCCTTGATCTAAGCACTTCGCCTACAAAGATCCAGTCTTGTATCGAGGATATTGGTATTGGATTTCTTTTTGCGCCGCTATTTCACCCCGCCATGAAAAATATATCTGCAGTCAGAAACAATATTGGAATTAGGACAGTTTTTAACAAGATCGGTCCGTTGAGCAACCCTTGTACCAACCTATCCGGTCAACTCATAGGAGTTTTTGAGCCTGAGCTTTTGCGAGTATTCGCTGAAGTATGCTCTGGATATGTTAGCGAAGCTATGATAGTCCATGCTCATGATGGTTTTGATGAACTTTCAAACACTTGCCAAAATGACATCTGTTGGGTTTCCGGTGACAATCAGACAACAAGAATCTTACGCCTCCATCCTAGCGCGGTTGGAATGGAAGTAGCCAAGCCGGAGCAATTGGAAACAAATTCAAAAATAGATTCTATCACGAGCACTCTAAGGGCAATCTATGGAAAGGGTAGCAGAGAAAAAATGGATGTAGTTATTCTTAATGCTGCTGCAGCCCTTGTCATAGGCAAAATTGTGTCAAATCTTAAAGAAGGCGTTGAATCTGCCAGAGTAGCGATAAGAAGTGGCAAAGCGATGGACAAGTTGTATCAACTGATAAAATACTGTGGGGATTTGGAAAAATTAAAAGATGCAGAGCGGGCCTATTCTCTAATCTAGGCTATTCGTCATCTTTTTCTCTGGAAGTCCTTTTCTTTGGAGCTTCTGATTCGGTGTCGTCAATACCTTTCTCATTTACAGTGATTCGGACATCAGAGTATGGGTGATATGGCGAGTCAATTATCTTGGCTATTCTGTCATTACCAGCCTTGCGTAGATATATCCTATATGTCGACGCATGTCCAATTACGTTTCCGCCTGCAGGTTTTGTTGGATCACCAAAGAATGTATCTGGCGTAGACTGAACTTGGTTTGTAACAATAATTGCAACGTTGTAGATCTCAGCAATCTTAACAAGCTTGTGCATAATGCTATTTAGCCGCTGCTGTCTATCTGCCAGAGTGCCTCGGCCAGCAAATTCGGCACGATGCAGCGAAATGATGCTATCAATTATTATCATTTTGGCCTTATAATCGTCGATGTATTTGCCCATCGACTTGACTATTAGCTCAAGGTGACTGCTGTTATAAGCCTTGCATATAGCTACTCGCTTCAGAATTTCACTTGGGTCTAAGCCTCGCGCTCTTGCTATTTGATCTACCCTTTCAGGTCTAAACGTTCCCTCAGTGTCAATTAGTATAGCGCCACTGCCAAGCCCTCCTTGTTCTACTGGCAGCTGGGCTGTAACACATAATGTGTGGCATATCTGAGATTTGCCACTTCCAAATTCACCATAAAACTCTGTAATTGCTTGAGTCTCAATACCTCCAAGTAACAATTCATCAAGTGACTTTGCTCCAGTGCTGCAACGCAAAAGAGACTTTCTCTTTTCAAGTTCAACATCAGCAGTAGTAAACTCATTGTCAAGTATGCCGCTTTCCCTTAGCAGCTTTTGTGCTGCCATGATGAAAGTAGCAGAAGTTTCTTTTGAACCCCCTAAATCAGTAGCGAGCTCCTCTGGTACTGCTGTAGCGAGCTCCATAACGGAACTTATTCCTGCTTCCTTCATCTTGCGGGCTGTAGTTGGCCCAATACCTTCAATATCTTCTATCTCTAATTCTGCTACATTTCTTGACGCAGTTGTCATTAAGTCCTATTTTCTTAGAGGAACTATATAATGAGTAGTGCACTGAAGGGGGAGAGGGGGCGTGTTACAAGATCAATTATGGGTCCTATTGCTTGCATTGAAGTAACCTACGATCCAATGAAGTATCCCTGATAGTTCAATACTTTCATTATCCTCTCTCAGTTCATTAAGAATGACGGGAAACAAGCAATAGAATATTGAATCAGATCTATAAAAAATATTTTGAACCCTGTATTGTTCAGCCGAGACGGCCTGAGCAAGCAGTGGCAGACGAAAGAGATGTCATCAGAAAGCCATGACTTTGATATCCAACTGTCGACTATTTAGGAACAAAGTTTGCTAATTGAAGGACGAACACCGTTGGACGACGACTTCCTATTTGATACGTATCAGGCCATCAGGTATTGATAGAATAAAGAGAGATGGAGCTAGATTAAAATCTGCATGGTTAAACATCAACATTGTTGGAGTTTCTCTAGACTATGGCACAATAGCAATCAGCAAAATTTTCATAAGATTATTGAATTAAATGAATCTAATAGGAACTCAGTTAATGGGCTGCCAATTATCTTGAATACAAAGGACCGGCTGAAGATATTGACAATGGTACATGACCTCTTGACTAGGATTACCATGAATTAACATCCTAGTCGAATGCACATCAATTAATCATTTATCCATACTTGAAAATCATACATAGTAGAATTAAAAATATGAAATAGATTTGCCAAAATAGGATCAACGTTAGTGATGTCTTCTATCGTTGATCTTTTTCAAGACGCAGCTTGAGGTAGTAAGGTTCACATAAATAGGCTAAAGTGAAGCGAAACCGTTATGTCTTAGAAATGATTCATAATGTACACACATATCTTAGGTATGAGACAGAACTGCTATATTTTTATATCATCTTCTTTAAGCCATAAGCCATTGTCGGAGAAAGATCTGGAGTCTCTCGGATGGAATGATCTTGTTGCACAAAAGCGACAGCTTACTAGTGAGCTCAAGGAGTTGTCAGACAAGCTGATTGACATTGACAAGAACCAGCTCCGTTCTATAGGCAATAGCATCAAGGAACAGCGAAGTCTTCTTGATTCTTATACTGAGAGACTAAAGCATATACGCTCTGAAGTAGACGATCGTAATTCTGAGCTTTTGTCGGTCAGCGAAAAACTCTCACAGTCTAGAAACTTTCTATCCATGATGGAATCTCGAATCCCTTCCGAAAAGGAAGAGGAGTTGCAGGCAATGGTGCAGAAAAATCAAGATAGAATCGATGCCAAAGATCACAGGAGCGAACGGGAAAAGGATGAGATTTTATCTAGGATAAAGGATGCCACGATGGAACTAGAAGCGATAAAGGCTACGCGAACTATTAGGGATCAATTCTCAAAACTTAGCCAAGACTCTGTTAATATCAATAATGCAATAAAGAAACTAAATGAAGAGCGAAATTCAATCCGGGGCGCGCTATCTAGGATAAATGCATCGTTGGATGGCTTGTATAATTCAAAAAGAAAACTAACTTCAGAGCATCAAATGTATCTCACACGATACGACAACATAGCAAAGCAATTTGATACGATTAATGCGCGTCTTGATTCCATGTCTGAGATGAGAAGAAAGCAAAGAAAAGAGTACGGTTATGTCCATCAAAATGATGCACTTTTCAAAGTGAAGGAAGAGGCAAAGAAGAAGTTACAGGCAGGATCCAAGCTTAGCCTTGATGAGTTAAAACTCCTTTATGGCGACAAAGATTAATCTTACGTGCTTGATTTGCAAGTAGCTAAAACGATCATAACATGGGAATAAATGATTTTGCATTTGCTTGTTCCGTCGACGGATCAATTGTAGGGTATTTTACGTACGATAAGCAGACAATGTTAATTGTGCAATCTGAGCAAGAGGCTAAGGCTGGTTTTAATAACTTCATTCGGATTGCCGAGCCCTTCATCGAGTCTCTTATTTCTCATGAATCACTTCATGTTATAATAAAAAAACTAGAGGGATCAGTAGCATCGGATTCGCTTGACGAAATCGAAGTAATTGTAGAGCGTGGCGGCATAAAGCTCCAGATACCCATAAATTTTATTCATTATTCCCGAGACAATTCTGGAATAGTACTTCCATTTTAAGAAAAAAATTAGGTGCACTCCTAGTCGCTCGTTACTTGATATCATCGGTCAGATCGCGCTGGCTTGTTGCCATCTCGTCAACTCTAATGGTTACCTTATACCACTTCTCATTGTGTTTGAAAATATGTGCAGAAGCTTTTTTGTTACCTGCAGAGCCGTATCCTCCGACACGCTCGCTTAGCCTAGAGCGCAGTTTATCAACCTGATACTGCGCTATCATGAGGTTTCCTATTATGTTCTCTAATTCTATGTCCCTTTCTTCATCTATGTCTGGAATTTGGGGGTTGTTCTTTCTAGTCTGCATTCTCAATGTACATCCTGTTTCCTACACTGTAGTGGATCTCATCAATGTAGTACGCAGTGTCAACTACTGGTGACGACAGGTTTGCACCGCACACCGGTACGCCCTCTATTTGTTCTTCTTCTTCTTCAATTAGAAGACTCATTTGATTATTAGTCAAACACATCGAATAATAACTGATAGTATGAATGTACTCTAAGACCTAAGTAAAGACTACTTCTAGTTAAAAAGAACTATTCTAAAAGTTAATGAGAAAAAGGCCTAATCTCTAAAAAATTCTGTTATCTTGGCGTTAGCAGTTTCATTTATCAGCTTTGAGAGTTTTCTCTTCTCTTGACGAGGTGGGGCCTTTATACTTGTGACCATTTGTAGAAATTCTAATTCTGTTTCAGTCAGGCCCAGATTCTCAAAAAAAATCTGATTGAAAAAGATTTTTTGGAATATATGTTCTATCGCTACGAGGCGGTTATAGGCTTTGCCACTTATAGCCGTGCCCTCAAGCGCTTTGGTCAAGATTGTCTTTTTAAGATTTAGTACACCACTTGAGATAATACGGTCAAAAGTGGAAACCACCTCAAAGTAATCATCGATACCCGTGTAGGATATTAAAGTAACTGGCAAAAATTTAGCAAGGCCTTGAGCCCTTTTTGAGTGGTTCTTGTCGAGAACCAATATGGACAAGCCGAAAGCCAATATCGCATCCATTATCTGCTTTGGTAGACGCTCGTCTAATACATCATCATCCGACTTGAGTTCAATAGGATACAATCTGATGCAATCTACTCTGCATCTTTCCCGCAGGGCAAATTGTTTAAGCATTTGAGTTCTGACAAGAATGTTCTCATAGTGGTCAAAATCTTGTCTATCAGGTACCTTTGACACTGCAGCGATTAAAAGGTCAAAACTATGGCAGTGAGCCTCTTCCACTATCCTTATTTCGGACGTTGGTATAAGATCATTATTCTTTAAGTGATTAGATCTTAGCGACCTGCAAAATAATGACTTAAGCTCTTTTTCGTTCATACATATTCTTTAAGAGCTTGCGTTAATGTGTTTTGTCCTGCTCGATTTTGCATGCCTTTTTCATTGACTTTGCAAAGTTCTGCAGATCGATGAGCATTTCTGTACCCGACCCATTAGATATTTTGTTAACAATTGCACTGCCTATAATAATTGCTTCAGCACCTGCTCTTATCATGATTTTAGCATGTGAGGGTCTGCTTATTCCAAAGCCTACAGCCAGAGGAACCTTTCCCCCTGACATATGCTTTACTACTCGAATAGTATTAAGAGTGTAGTTCTGGAAAGAATTGCGGGCACCAGTTATCCCATAAACCGATACAAGATATAAGAACCCGGTAGTGGTGGCGACGATCTTTCTCAGCCTTCTATCAGGTGTATTTGGACTTACTAGGAACACAGTGGCAAGGTTAAGCTTTAAGGCTACTGCTGTATACATATCTGCCTCTTCGACTGGCAAGTCTGGCAGTATAAACCCGTCAAGTCCGCATTGTTTTGAATCATACATGAATTTTTCTATTCCTGCCCTGACAAGAATGTTGGAATAGGTCATCGCAAGCATGGGAAGACTTGGGTGCTTCTTTCGGACTGCTCTTACTAAGTTTAGAGCCTTTTCCGGCGTCATGCCCTTCTTTAGCGCAATGTTTGAAGCTGCTTGTATAGTGGGTCCGTCAGCTATTGGATCTGAAAAAGGAATGCCTACTTCAATCATGTCTGCGCCTCCGTGCACTAGAGCATCTACTACCTGCTTTGTGGTTGCAATGTCTGGATATCCTGCAACTACATAGCATATGAGGGCCCTCTCGCCCCCTTTTGCAAGCTGACTGAATTTTTCAGCGATTCTATTATCCATACCTTGTCTTTTTCTTCTTTCTACTCTCTTTTTTACTCAGATAATCTTGAACGATTTCAACATCCTTGTCTCCTCTCCCAGAAAGAGTGACTACTATAATCTCATCCTTTTTCATTTCCTTAGCGAGCTTCATCGCATATGAAACAGCATGTGAGGGCTCGAGAGCAGGGATTATCCCTTCAAGCCTGGATAAACAGATAAACGCTTCTATAGCCTCCTGGTCGGTGGTTGCAAAATATCGAGCACGCTTGGCCTCTTTGAGCATTGCATGCTCGGGACCTACACCAGGATAATCAAGGCCTGCAGATATACTATGGGTTTCAATGACCTGTCCACGCTTATCCTGCAATAAAGAGGTAAACATACCGTGCAAGATTCCTTCAGAACCGGCTACAAGGCTTGCGGAGTGTTTGCCCGATTTTATTCCTTTCCCACCTGCTTCTACGCCATAAAGCGCAACCTGTTCGTCGTTTAGGAAAGGATAGAATGAACCCATAGCATTGCTTCCGCCACCCACACATGCAACCAGAGCGTCAGGCATAGTGCTTTCCAATTCTGAAATTTGCTTCTTTATTTCTCTACCGATCACACTTTGAAAATCTCTTACCATCATAGGATAAGGGTGAGGACCGACAACCGAGCCAATAAGGTAATAGGTCGTTTTTACGTTTGCGATCCAATCGCGTATTGCTTCGTTTATTGCATCCTTTAGAGTCTTGCTTCCAGACTGTACTGGATGAACCTTCGCTCCCATAAGTTCCATCCTAAAGACGTTCAACTTTTGTCGCTCATAATCCTTAGCACCCATGAATATCTCTGCCGAAAGGCCTAGCACGGCACATGCTATCGCTGTACCTACACCGTGTTGGCCAGCACCAGTTTCAGCTATAATCCTTTTTTTGCCCATATTCCTTGCTAATAATGCCTGTCCAATAGTGTTGTTGGTTTTGTGAGCACCACCATGTAAAAGGTCTTCCCGTTTCAAATATATCATGGCGCCCCCGACATGCTTTGTTAAATTTTTCGCAAAGTAGAGGGGCGTTGGCCTGCCAGCATATTGGGTCAGATAAAATGAAAGTTCACTCAGAAACTCAGGGCAGTTCTTGTACTTTACGTATGCAGATTCTAATTCCTCCACTGCAGGCGCTAGGGTTTCTGGTATGTATTTGCCACCGTACTTTCCAAATTTGCCTTCTATAGGATAGCTTTCTAGCAAAGATGATTTGTATGATGATTCAAAGGGATATTTTAAGGGAGAACCCCTGTCTCTTTTTCTATAAAGCATAATACAATTCGGCGATCTTCTGACCAATATCTGGAGCTTTCATTATACTTGTTCCTACCAAGAAAGCATCTGATCCCGCACTCTTCAAGTACATTATATCTTCAGGACTGCTAATGCCACTCTCACTTATTATCACACTATTACCCTTACCGTACCTTTTCAGTAGCTTTTCGGTGTTTGAAATATCTACCTGCAAGCTGTCGAGATTGCGGTTGTTGATGCCAACCAGATCATGTTTTGCTCGGAGCGCATCTGCAAATTCTTGTTCGTTGTGAACTTCAACTAATACTTCTAGGCTCCTTGATTTTGCGTGCTCCAGGAGTGCTTCCAAGCCGCTCTCAGCTAGATTCTGGTCGAAGATAGATTTGATAAGCAGCACGCAATCAGCCCCAACTTTCTTGCCGGCATCTATCTGTACTTTGCTGACAACAATGTCTTTCATTAGTAACGAGATCGCCGGCAGCGTTCTTCTTATGGTCGCTAAGTATTCAAGCGATCCATCGAACAATGAAGGCTGTGTCAGCACTGATATACCAATTGCTCCTGATTTTACCATCGTCGTTGCAATCTTTGCTGGTTCTTCTTTGCACCTTATCTTTCCCTCAGAAGGAGAGGCGAACTTTACCTCAGTAATTATGGGAGCGTGTGAACACAAACCAATAGCTTTTCTAAGGCTTCTAGTTTCATGACTAAATGATACTTCCGTATCGTAGGCTCCCCCATCTAGGGCCTGGTAGGAGTTGTCAACGAGACGCTTTAGATTATTGTTCATTATAGCAAAGTCAGGCAAGTATTTGCTTACCGAGCAATAGTTGCATCAAGCATATTAGTATCTGGCTTAATGTGCGTGTGGCGGAGGTGCACCACTTTTAGATAAGGCTTCATTGAATGTGCCAGCGGCCTTTTCATGATATTCTAGATTTGACTGGTCAACTTTGATTGCCTGCGGAGGACATACAGATACGCAAGCCATACACCAG